>JAEUKZ010000315.1 GCA_016793045.1 Alphaproteobacteria bacterium | reverse complement strand
GATCGGCAACGGACCGGATGCGCTCACCCGCGTGTCGATGATCGGCAACGACATGGCGCTCGACCCCGGCATCGGCACCTGCGGCAAGGACGGCCAGGGCGTGCCCGTGGGCGTCGGGCAGCCGAGCATGCTGATCGACCGGCTGACCGTGGGCGGCACGGCGACGTAAGCGCAGGGGAGCGTGCCGCCGCCATCTCGGCGGCGCGGCGCGCGGCACGGACCTGACCGGCGATGCCCAAGACCATCCGCCTGATCCGCCACGCCCAGTCGACCTTCAACGCCGTGCACGAGTTGACGGGCGTCGACCCGCTGCATTTCGATGCGCCGCTGTCGCCGCTCGGGCGCCAGCAGGTGGCGGCGGCGCGCCGTACCTTGCCGGCGTTCGATCACGAACTGATCGTGATCTCGCCGTTCACGCGTGCGATCGAGACGGCGGTCGGGCTGTTCGGCGTCGCCGCGTCGATGCGCATCGAGGCGCTCGCCCGCGAGCGCCTGACGAACAGCTGCGACGTCGGCCGCTCGCCGCGCCTTCTGGCGCAGGACTTTCCCGCACTCTCCTTCGATCACCTCGACGACCCGTGGTGGCACGACGGCCCGCGCGACGCGCGCGACATTCCTGTCGAGCCCGACGACGTCTTCACCGAGCGGGTCGGACGATTCCGAGACTGGCTGGCCGGCCGGCCCGAACGCGCGATCACCGTCGTCGCGCATGGCGGGCTGCTCTTCGCCCTGACCGGGCGGCCCTTCGCCAACTGCGAGGCGTTCACGTGGGAAATCTGAATCGCCTCGCCGCTGCGGCGGCCCTGTCCCTGCTCGCGGTACCCGCAGCGGCGCAACCATCGCTCGTGCGGGGTGTTCCGCTCGCCGCCGACAGCACGCCGTCGGGCGCGCCGGCCGATTTCTGCCGGCCGCTGCTGACCGGACGCGGTCCGCCGCCGGTGTGGACGATCGTCAACGATGCAAGCGCGATGCAGGGACGCGCCGTCACCGAGGCGACGCGCGACCGCAACGACAACCGCATCGCGCTGTGCCTGACCAATGCGCCGGCGGTGCGCAACGTCGACGTGACCGTGCGCTTCCGGCCCATCGGCGGCCGGATCGACCAGTCCGGCGGCATCGCGGTGCGCGTCATCGACGAGAACCACTACTACCTGGTGCGCGCGAGCCCGCTCGACAACACGGTGCGGCTGCTGCGCGTCGTCGGCGGGGTCGCGGCGCAGATCGGCGCGCGCGAGGTCAGCGTGACCCAGGGCGACTGGCACAGCCTGCGCCTGCGCGCGACGTCGGAACGCTTCGAGGTCTTCCTCGACAGCGCCCGGCTCTTCGAGGCGCTCGATGGAACGATCAATCTGCCCGGCCGCATCGCGCTGGCGACGCGTTCCGATGGCGCGACGCATTTCGAGACGCTGGCGGTCATCGCGCTCGACTGACGCGCGCGGCGATTGCGCGCACGCGTGCGCTTGCGCATGATGCCGGAAGCAGCCGCGTCACCCGGAACACCGACACCATGGATATCCTCACTTTTGTGCACGCCGTATTCCTCGGCGTGCTCGAAGGCCTGACCGAGTTCCTGCCGGTCTCGTCGACCGGCCATCTCATCCTGTTCGTCGACCTGCTCGGCTTCCGCGGGCCGCCGGGGCGCGTGTTCGAGGTCGCGATCCAGTTCGGCGCGATCCTCGCCATCTGCTGGGTCTACCGCGCGAAGCTGCTGCGCGTGATGGCCGGCCTGCTCGCGCGCGACGCGGACTCGCTGCGCTTCACTGCCGCCGTACTGCTCGCCTTCATCCCGGCGGTGGTCATCGGCATGCTGCTGCACAGCTTCATCAAGGAGGTGCTGTTCAGCCCGTGGGTCGTCGCGGTGTCGCTGATCGTCGGCGGCGTCGCCATAATGTTCATCGAGCGGAACCGGCCGCCGCCGATCTACGACGTGATCGAACGCATCCCGCTGGCGGTGCCGCTGATCATCGGACTCGCCCAGACGCTTGCGATGATCCCCGGCGTGTCGCGCGCGGGCGCTACCATCATGAGTGCGCTGCTGCTGCGCGTCGAGCGCAGGACCGCGACCGAGTTCTCGTTCTTCCTGTCGATCCCGACAATGCTGGGGGCGGCGGTCTACGACCTCTACAAGAACCGCGCCACGCTCACCTTCGACGGCGCGGCCGTGATCGCCGTCGGCTTCATCTTCGCCTTCATCGCCGCCATGCTCGTGGTGCGCTGGGTCATCGCCTTTATTTCGCGCCATGGCTTCGAACCGTTCGGCTGGTACCGGATCGCCGTCGGGAGCATCATGATCGCGGTGCTGCTGGCGCGCTGAGGCGCCGGCGCCGCGCAACCGGGAGGCCAGACACGATGCGTCGAATTCTTCTCGCGCTACTCGGCACCGCCCTGATCAGCGCGCCCGCGGCCGCGCAGCTGCAGCCCGAACGCGCCACCGGCCGCAGCCAGCAGCAGACCGCGCAGTTCGAGCGCAGCGTCGTGGTCACCGCGAACCCGATCGCCTCGCGCGTCGGCTTCGAGATCCTGCAGGCGGGCGGCTCGGCGGTCGACGCGGCGATCGCGATTCAGCTCGTGCTCACACTCGTCGAGCCGCAGTCCTCCGGCCTCGGCGGCGGCGCCTTCATGCTCCACTGGGACGCGGAGGCGCGCCGCCTGACGACCTACGACGCGCGCGAAACCGCGCCCGCGGGGGCAACGGCGCAGATCTTCATGGACGCAGCGGCCAACCGCCCGCTGCCGTTCTACGAGGCCGTCACCGGCGGTATCTCGACCGGCGTGCCGGGCGTGCCGCGCCTGATCGAGCTGACGCACCGGCGCCATGGCCGCCTGCCCTGGGCGCGGCTGTTCGAACCGGCGATCAGGCTCGCCGACGAGGGCTTCGCGATCTCGCCGCGACTGGCCGGCCTGCTGGCATCGGAACGCTTCCTGCGCAACGATCCGGCCGCCGCGGCCTATTTCTACCGGCCGGACGGCAGCCCGAAGCCCGCGGGCGAGATCCTGCGCAACCCCGAGCTTGGGCGAACGCTGCGCACGCTGGCGAGCGACGGCGTCGAGCCGTTCTATCGCGGCGCCATCGCGCAGGCGATCCTTGCCGCCGTGCACCGCGAGCCGCGGCCGGGATCGCTGTCGGCAGCCGATCTCGCGGGCTATCGCGCGAGCGAGCGCGAGCCGGTCTGCGCGCCCTATCGCGTCTATCGGATCTGCGGAATGGGGCCGCCCTCGTCGGGTGGCACGACGGTCCTGCAGATGCTGGCCCTGCTCGCGCCCTTCGACCTCGGCGCGGCGCCGAATGCCGACGCCTATCACCTGTTCACCCAGGCCGGCCGCCTCGCCTTCGCCGACCGCAATCAGTACATCGCCGACCCGCAGTTCGTCGCGCAGCCGGTCGCCGGCCTGATCGAGCGCAACTACGTGACCGCGCGCGCCGCGCTGATCGACCGCACGCGCGACATGGGGAACGCGACGGCGGGCGAGCCGCCGGGCCGCGCCGGCCGGGTGTTCGAGCCCGACGCGATGTCGGAGCGGCCGGCGACCAGCCACCTGATCGTCATCGACCGCGCCGGCAACATCGTGTCGATGACGACGACGATCGAGGACGGATTCGGCTCGCGCCGCATGGCGGCCGGGTTCCTGCTCAACAATCAGCTCACCGACTTCAACTTCGCGCCGGAGGCGCAGGGCCGGCCAGTCGCCAACCGCGTCGAGCCCGGCAAGCGCCCGCGCAGTTCGATGGCGCCGACCATCGCGTTCGACCAGGAAGGCCGTCCAGCCATCGTCGTCGGCTCGCCCGGCGGCAGCCTGATCATCCCCTATGTCGCACAGACCCTGGTGGCACTGATCGACTGGCGGCTCGATCCCGCCGCCGCGGTAAGCCTCGGCCATGTCGCCAACCGCAACGGCCCGACCGAAGTCGAGCGCGGCACCGACGCCGAAAGCTACGCCGACGCGCTGCGCGCGCGCGGCCACACCGTGCGCGCGATCGAGATGACGAGCGGGCTGTCCGCGGTGGTGCGTGCGAACGGGCGCTGGCTCGCCGGCGCCGACCCGCGCCGCGAAGGCGTCGCGCTCGGGGAATGACCCCGCGCGCGGCGCCCTCCGCCTAGTAGGCGTATTCGCGGAACATCGGGTCCACGCTGCCGCCCCACGGACCGTTGAACCTGTCGAGCTTCTCCTCGGCGGGGCAGCGGCCGCTTTCGGCGATGCCGACCAGCGTGTCGAGGAAATGGCTCTCGTCGCGCACGCCCGAGCGATCGCGGCGGTTGCGGCGCTTGAGGCCCTCACGCGCGATCGTCACCATCGCGCGCGCGACGTCCTGCACGGTCCCGCCGCGGAACTTCGTCTTGAGCGCGAAACGCGGCGTGTCGCGGCGGAGCTGGTCGTGGTCTGCGACGCTCCAGTCCTTGACGAGCTGCTCGGCGTGGTCGAGCGCCACCGAGTCGTAGAGCAGCCCGACCCACAGCGCCGGCAGGGCGCAGAGCCGGCCCCATGGCCCGCCATCCGCACCGCGCATCTCGAGATAGCGCTTCATCCGCACTTCCGGGAAGGCGGTCGTCAGGTGGTCGACGAAATCGGTGATCCGCGGCACGTCGCCGACTTCCTTGTGATACCTGCCCGCCATGAACTCGCGGAACGATTTGCCCGCGAGGTCGATGTAGCGGCCGTCGCGATACGCGAAGTACATCGGCACGTCGAGGATGTAGTCGACATAGCGTTCGAAGCCGAAGCCCGGCTCGAACACGAACGGCAGCATGCCGCAGCGGTCGGGATCGGTGTCGGTCCAGACATGGCTGCGGAAGCTCATGAAGCCCGACGGTTTGCCTTCGACGAAGGGCGAGTCGGCGAACAGAGCAGTCGCGATCGGCTGCAGCGCGAGGCTGACGCGGAACTTGCGCACCATGTCCGCTTCGCTCTCGAAGTCGAGATTCACTTGCACCGTGCAGGTGCGGACCATCATGTCCTGGCCGAGCTTGCCCTTGCGCGCCATGTGCTCGCGCATGATCTTGTAGCGGCCCTTGGGCATCCACGGCACTTCGTCACGCCGCCATTTCGGATCGAAACCGGTGCCGAGCAGCCCGGCATCCATCGCCGACGTGACCTGCAGGCACTCCTCGAGATGCTGGTTGGTCTCGTCGCAGGTCTGGTGGATCGTCTCGAGCGGCGCGCCGGATAGCTCGAACTGGCCGCCGGGCTCCAGCGTCACGTTGCACTTGTCGCGCGTGAGCGCGATCGGCTTGCCGTTCTCCTCCACCGGGGTCCAGCCGAACTGCACGAGCCCCTCGAGCAGCGCGCGGATCGATGCCGGGGTGCCTTCGTAGGGCAGGCGGCGCAGATCGGCGCGATTGAAGACGAACTTCTCGTGCTCGGTGCCGATGCGCCACTGACTCGCCGGCTTCGAGCCCGCGGCAATGTATTCGACAAGCTGGCGACGATCGGTGATGGGCGCGCCCTGTTGGGCGGGAGGTGCCGACATGCGCTCTCCGATTCGGGTGTTACGGCGACGATGCGAAACGCGGCGGCGGCGCGCCGAAGCGCTCATGCGCCACGGCCTGGAGCACCGCCAATGCAGCGAGCGCGGCCGTGTCAGCGCGCAGGACGCGCGGACCCAGCCCCGCAGGCGTAACAAACGGCAGCTTGCGCAACCGGTCAAGCTCGACGGGAGCGAAGCCGCCTTCCGGGCCAATCAAAACGGCGTGCGGGCCGTCGAGCGCCAGATCGCGCGCGACTCGGGCGAGCGGCGGCCCAGCCCCGGTCTCGTCGCAGATCACCAATGCGCGCCGCGCATCCCAGCCGTCGAGCAGCCGATCGAGCGGCAGCGGTTCGCCGATCTCCGGCACCGAAAGGCGTTCCGACTGCTCCGCCGCTTCGGTTGCGATCGCCGCCAGACGCTCCCCGTTCACGCGCGTGACGACCGTGTGGCGCGTGAACACCGGCTGGATGCGCGAGGCGCCGAGTTCCGTGGCCTTCTCCACCGTGATGTCGATCCGTGCCCGCTTGATCGGGGCGAAGACGAGCCACAGGTCGGGTTCGGCCTGGGGTGCACGCAACTGGCTGTCCACGACCAGCGTGCCGCCGTGTCGCGTGTAGGAATCGATGCGCGCCGCAAACTCGCCTGCTGCCGCATTGAACACGCCGACCCACGCGCCCGGCTTGAGCCGCAGCACGTTCTTCAGGTAGTGCGCACGGCCCGCGTCGATTGCGAGCGTGCCTGCCAGCGCCCCCGCCACGTGAAGCCGTGCCTCGACCCGCGCGCCCATCGCCTGCACAATCCTTCGCCTCGGACCTATTGAACTCGGGCTACATTAGAGCATGCCTCCGCACGCCGGAACCCTCGCCAGCGACATCCCCAAGGGCGGATGGGTCGATCGAATCCTGCCCGTGCCGTTGCGCCCGTTCGCCCGATTGTCGCGGCTCGATCGTCCGATCGGGACGTGGCTGCTGCTGTTTCCGTGCTGGTGGGGCGTCGCGCTCGCAACGCCCGGACTGCCGAGTCCCTGGTTGATCGCGCTGTTCGGAATCGGCGCGATCGTGATGCGTGGCGCCGGCTGCACCTACAATGACATCGTCGATCGCGACTTCGACGCCCGGGTCGCACGCACCGCGGATCGGCCGATCCCGTCCGGCGCCGTCAGCGTGCGCGGCGCCGTCGCGTGGCTGCTCGCGCAGCTGCTGGTCGGCTTCGCGATTCTCGTCAGCCTCAACGCGACGACGATCTGGCTCGGCGTGCTGTCGCTCGTCCTGGTCTTCACCTATCCGCTGATGAAGCGCGTCACCTGGTGGCCGCAGTTCTTCCTCGGGCTCGCCTTCAACTGGGGCGCCTGGATGGGCTATTGCGCCGTCGCGGGAGCGCTCGGCTGGCCGCCCGCCCTGCTCTACGTCGCCGGTATCGCCTGGACACTCGGCTACGACACGATCTACGCGCACCAGGACAAGGAGGACGATGCGCTCATCGGCGTCAAATCCTCGGCGCGCCGGCTCGGCGACGGCACACGCCCCGCGCTCGCGCTGTTTTATGCGGCGGCTACGGTCCTGCTCGCCGCGTCCGGCGCCGCCGCGTCGCTCGGCTGGCCATTCTACGCACTGCTCGCGGCTGGTGCCATGCAACTCGCCTGGCAGGTGCAGCGCGTTGCCACCGACGACCCGGCGGATTGCCTCGCCAAGTTCAAGTCCAATCGCCTGTTCGGCTGGCTGATCCTCGCCGGCATCGTCGCGGGGCAGATCTGGCGCTGATCCAACCGCGCGCGCGCCGGCCGTGCTATGCTTCGGCCATGGCCTGGCGCAATGCCGAAACGCAGTACGGGCGCACTGCCCGCACCTTCCATTGGCTGGTCGCAGCGATGCTGCTCGGCCAGTTCTCGCTCGCGTTCACGATGGTCGCGATGCCGGAGGGCGAACTTCAATACAAGCTCACCAACCTCCATGAGTCGATCGGGATCACGATTCTCGCGATCACCACCGCGCGCCTGATCTGGCGCTGGATCGATCCGCCGCCGCCGCCACTGCCGATGCCGCCGCTGATGCGCCTCGGCTCGCGGATCGTCCACGGCGCGCTCTACGCGGTGCTGTTCGCGATCCCGGCGACCGGATACCTGATGACCAACGCGCTGGGATTCCCGGTCGTCCTCTTCGGCGCGTTGCCGCTGCCGGACCTCGTCGGGCTCAACCGCCCGTTCGGTTTTGCGGTGCTCGCCGCGCACTACTGGCTCGGCATGGCGCTGCTTGTCCTGTTCGCCGCCCATGCCGGGGCCGCGCTGCTCCATCACCTGGTGCTGCGCGACGGCACGCTCAGGCGGATGCTGCCGCGACGATCAGGCGATACTCCATGACGCCGCGCGCGTAGAGGCGCTCCAGGACGAGCCCGCCGTAATGCGCATCGAGGACGCGGCCCGCAGGCGCGGACGGCACGAGGCGGCGGACGACGCGGTTGAGACGCGCGAGCCTTCGCGTGCGCGCCGGCGGCCGGCGCTCGATCTCCGCGGTCAGATCGCGGTCGGCGGCGACGCGCAGCCCGCTCGCCTCGATCGCGGCGCGCAGCGCCGCCGCCGGCATCGCGCCGGGCGCGTGCCAATAGCGCTGGAAGGCGCTCAGATCGCCGTCGTCGGGCGCCAGGTCGGCGGCGGGCATGTCGTCGACGACCGCGAGGCGTCCGCCCGGCGCGACCATCGCCGCGAGATTGGCGAGCGTCGCGGCTGGATCGCGCGAATGAACGAGCGACTCGATCGCGATCACCGCGTCGAAGCGGTCGCCGTCGAGCAGCGCATGCAGGTCCGAATCGTAGCTCGCGCAGTGAACGCGGCAGCGCGCTGCAAGCCCGCGGCGTGCGATCGCGGCCGCCGCGCGGGCGCACTGGACCGGACTCAGCGTAATCCCCCGGCCGCGGCCACCCTGCTCCGCCCAGGCGATGAGCGTGCCGCCGACGCCGCATCCTGCATCGAGCAGGTTCCGGCCCGCCGGCGGCCCGATCTCGGCAAACAGGATGTCGTGCAGCCGCCCGCCCGACGCGGCGCCGGCCGCGTCGCGCAGGCGGCGATGCATGGTGAGCGGCTCGGCGCTGCCGAGACCCAGCCGCGACGCCAGGCCGACATAGCGGGTGAGACCGTCGTAGTAGCGCGCGACCGCCGAGGGAGCATGGCCGGTCGCCATCGCGCCCGCCCCGCGCCGTCAGCGGCGACGCAGCAGCGCCAAAACCTCTTGGCGGGCCATCGAGTCGTCGCGGAAGGCGCCGAGAAGCTGGGTGGTGACCGTCACGGCGCCGGTCTGCTGAACGCCGCGCGTCGTCATGCAGAGATGCTGCGCGGCGACGATCACCGCGACGCCGCGCGCCTCGATCGCCTGCTCGACGGCCCGGGCGATCTGCACCGTCATCGTTTCCTGCGACTGCATGCGGCGAGCAACCGCGTCGACCGCACGGCAAAGATCCTCGGGCTCGGCGAGATACGGGCCCGGCGCGTAGGCAAGATCGACCGTACCGAGGATCGGCGCGATGTGATGATCGCAATGCGACGTGAGAGGCACGTTCCGCAGCACGACGAGCTCGGCACTACCGGCGACGCGCCGGCGGCCGGCCCGCAGCACCTCGGCAGGATCGATGCGATAGCCGACAAACCATTCGCCGTAGGCGCGGACCACCCGGTCTGGCGTGTCGACCAGTCCTTCGCGTGCGGGATCGTCACCGATGCCGGCGATGAGAATGCGGACCGCGTCACGCAGTTCCGCCTCGCTCGGCCGCGCGGCACGCGCGGGCAGGCCGGGCTGAGGCTCGTTGAGAGGGTTATCGCGAGGCGCCACGACGTTCTCGGAATACTGAAGGGATCTGCCGTGTACACTAGAGGGTCGGCACCATCCACGCAAATTGCGGACACGAGCAGCATGATCGGGCGACGAGGCCATTCGAACGGCTGCGCACCATGACCGCGACCGCCTCCCTCTGGATCACGGCACTCCGCCAGGCGAGCCTGCTGCACACCGTCCTGCCGCCGCTGCCGCCCGGCTGCTTGCGCATCGCCGCGACCGCCAGCGGCATCAGCCGTGGCACGGAGGGTCTGGTCTTCAACGGGCTGATCCCGGACAGCGAACGCCGGCGCATGCGCGCGCCGTTCCAGGAAGGCGACTTCCCGTGGCCGGTAAAATACGGCTATTGCGCGGTCGGACGCGTGATTGCCGGGGATCCGGCGCGCCTGGGCGAGCGCGTGTTCGCACTCCATCCCCATCAGTCGGTCTTCGATGTGCCGGCCGACGCGGCGTTCGCGATCGGCGACGACGTGCCGGACGACCGCGCCACGCTCGCCGCCAATCTGGAGACCGCGATCAACGCGCTGTGGGACGCACCGCCGCGGGTTGGCGATCGCGTCGTCGTGGCCGGCGCAGGGACCGTGGGCCTGCTCGTCGCCTGGCTGGTCGCGCGCGTGCCCGGCGTACACGCAATCGTGATCGAGCCAGACCCCGGCCGCGCCGCCACGGCCCGCGAATTCGGCCTCACGGTCGCCGCGCCCGATAGGGCACCCGGCGACGCCGACCTGGTGTTCCACGCCAGCGGACGTCCCGAAGGCCTCGTCCGCGCGCTCGAGCTCGCCGGCGACGAGGCGACGGTGGTCGAGCTGAGCTGGTACGGCGCACGGCCCGTCCCGCTGCCCCTGGGCGGTGCGTTCCATGCGCGGCGGCTGCGGCTCGTCAGTTCACAGGTCGGCCAGCTGCCGACGGAGCGGCGGCCGCGCTGGTCGCATCGCCGCCGACTGGGGCTCGCGCTGGACCTGCTGCGCGATCCGGTCCTCGATCGGCTGATCGGCGAGCGCGTGGCGCTCGCCGACGCGGTCGCGAGCCTGCCGCGGATCTTCGACACGCCAACGGCGCGTCCGTGGACCGTGATCGTCTACCCCCATGCCGAATCGGAGCCCTGACGGATGTACAGCCTGACGGTCAGCGACCACATCATGATCGCCCACAGTTTTGCCGGCCCGATCTTCGGCCCGGCGCAACGCGTGCACGGCGCGACCTTCGTCGTCGAGTGGGAGATCCGACGCGCGGCGCTCGACGCGGACGGCCTGATCGCCGATATCGGGTTGATGCGCACGACGCTGCGCACGACGCTCGACACGATCGACTACCGCAATCTCGACGACGAGGCGGGCTTCAAGGGACGCAACACGACGACCGAGTTCCTGTCGGCCTGGCTGTTCGAACGCCTCAAGGAACGCATCGCCGCGGGCGCGCTCGGCCGCAACGCCGTCGGCACACTCGCCGCGATGAAGGTCACGTTGCGCGAATCGCCGGTCGCCTGGGCCGCGTTCGAGGGCCCGCTGCATTGACGCTGCGCCTGCATCTGGTCGTGCCCGGCCGCCTCGATCAGGCGACGGGCGGCTATCGCTACTGTCTGCGTATCGTCGAGGGTCTGCGCACCCGGGGCGACGACGTGACCGTCCACGAACTGCCAGGGGTGTTTCCGGACTGCGACACGGTCGCTCGCGCAGCCGCGGCGCGGACCCTCGGCATGCTCGCCGACGACGATGTCGTCGTGATCGACGGGCTTGCCCTGCCTGCCTTCTACGACGCCCTGCCGACAGCGCCGGCGCGCGTCGTCGCACTGGTCCATCACCCGCTCGGGCGCGAGACCGGCCTGCCGCCTGCCGTCGCCAGGACGTGGCTGGCCGCGGAGGCGGCGGCGCTGCGTCGCGTCGCCGGTGTGATCGTCACCAGCCCTGCAACAGCGCACGATCTTCGCGGCCTCGGCGTCGATGCGGCGGCCATCGCGACCGTCGTGCCCGGCACCGCGCGGCCGCGCCGGCAGCGTTTCGCGCAGGGCGGACGCCGGATGCTCTGCGTCGCGACACTGACACCGCGCAAGGGCCATGCCGATCTGCTCGCAGCCCTCGCACGACTGAAGGCGATGCCCTGGCGGCTCGATTGCATCGGCAGCACAACGCGCAATCCGGCCCAGGCGCGGTATGTGCGCCGCCTGATCCGGGACTACGCGCTCGGCCGGCGTGTGCGCCTTGCCGGCGAGTGCTCCGAGGACGCGATCGCGCGCGCCTATGCGCGCGCCGACCTGTTCGTGCTCGCGTCGCGCCACGAGGGGTACGGCATGGCCTTCGCCGAAGCGCTGGCGCACGGCCTGCCGGTCGTCGGTCTGCGGGTCGGCGCCGTCGGGCGCACGGTGCCGCGCCGCGCCGGCATCCTCGTGCGACCCGGCGACCGACGCGCGCTGCGGTGCGCATTGCGCGCATTGCTTTCGCGACCGGCGACCCGCCGGCGCCTCGGCGACGGCGCGCGATGGGCTGGACAGCGCCTGCCGACCTGGGAAGATAGCGCGCATGGCTTCGCTGCTGCGGTGATGAGGCTCGTTCCGCGATGACCGGCTTTTCGCCCGACTGGCTCGCACTCCGCGAGCCGTTCGATCGTGGCGCGCGCAGCGCGCGCCTGGCGGAACTGTTCGCAAGCCGCCTGCCGCCGACGCCGCGCATCGTCGATCTCGGCGGTG
Organism: Alphaproteobacteria bacterium; assembly: GCA_016793045.1. Taxonomy (GTDB): domain Bacteria; phylum Pseudomonadota; class Alphaproteobacteria; order CACIAM-22H2; family CACIAM-22H2; genus JAEUKZ01. The sequence goes on along the minus strand of JAEUKZ010000315.1, from coordinate 16,764 downwards.
GAACCGGTGCCAACATCCGTGCGCTCGCCGCCCTCATGCCGGCGGGGACACGCTGGCGGATGGTCGACGATGATCCCGAGGTGATTGCCGTCGCGCGCGCTTCGTTGGCCGAATACCGCGTCGAGTTCGACCGTCGCGACCTTGCCGCCGATCTCGAAGGGGCAATCGGCGATGCGCAGGCGATCACCGCCTCCGCGCTCGCGGACCTGGTGTCGCGTACGTGGATCGACCGGCTCTTCGCGGCGGCGGCCGAGCGCGCCGCCCCGCTGCTGATCGTCCTCACCGTCGATGGGTGGCACGAGTTCTCGCCGGCGCACCCGGACGACGATCTGGTGCTGAACGCGTTCGCGCAGGACCAGCGCCGCGACAAGGGCTTCGGTCCCGCGCTCGGGGGCAACGCCGCCGAGTATCTCGCCGCGGCGGCACGGCATGTCGGCTTCGCCGTGGAGGGCGAAGCGAGCGACTGGCAGATCCCGAGCGACGCGACCCCGATGCTGCACGCACTGATCGAGGGGATCGCCGGCGCGTCCTCGTCCGCCCGCCCGGCGCTCGCGCGGCGCATCCATGCATGGCGCGACGCGCGTGCTGCCTCGATCGCTGCGAAGCGCCTCACCTTCGCCGTCGGCCACCGCGACGTCTGCGCCTATCCCGAACGCCGCGCGTAGACGTCGCCCGACGGATCGTCGGGCCGGAGGCCCGCGAGCCACGCCCGCAGGGCTGCCGCGTCGATCCATTCCGGCCACGTCATGCGATGGCTTTCGCCCGGCGACCAGTTGAAGCGATATTCCCCGAGCGCCGCGATCCGGTCGACGCAGGCCTGCGCCGCGTCGCGTGCCGACGGGACGACCTCGAACGACAGCGCCCCAACCGGAGACGACAGGCCGGCCAGAACCCGGGGTTCGGCGCCCTCCACATCGATCTTGATGAAGTCCGGCGGCCCGTAGCGCGCGATCAGGGCATCAAGCGTCGTCGTCGCGACCGCGACCGGTCGATCCCAGGTGACGCGGTCGAACGAGCGCGCCGCGCGCGCGGCTTCGATGAACTCGCCCGCAAGCGTGGAGACCGTCGGCGTGCGATCGCTGACGTGAAGTGTCGCCTCGCCCGCGCGGGCATCGAGCGCGACCGTGAGCAGCACGACGTCCGGATCGACGCCGAAGATCCGCCGCAGGATTGCGGCAAAGGCCGGCTGCGGCTCGACTGCAACGACGCGCGCGCCGAGCTGTCGCCAGCAGCGCACGCGGTTGCCGGCATGGGCGCCGACGTCGAAGGCGAGGCCGCCCGGCGGAACGAACGGCGCATAGAGACGGCGCAGTCGGCGCGCACGGCCGGGAATGCCATAGTAGATGACGAGGGAGCGGAGCACGCCGGCGAGCTGCCGGAGACGCTGAGCGAGGCTCGCGTGCGCGACGGTCCCGCGGTTGACGATGAGCCACCGGACATCGACGCCAAAGGAGCCGACGGCGGTCGCGAGGCCGGCCGCCGCCGTGAGCGTGGCGAGCGGCGGAGGGAGGACCGGAATCATCGCGACGGCCAGTGTGGCGCCCTGGATGACGGCGCAGGCGCGCCTCCAATCGCGCGGCGGCAGCGGTGCGGCGAGCGGCGGCCACAGCCAACTCACCGCCACGAAGACATAGCGCAGCAGGCCGCTCGCGAGGATCCAAGGGCCGACGACACCCTGGCTCGCCAGCGCAAGGCTCAGCACGAGGATCGTCAGCGCGTCGACTTCCATGTCGAATCGCGCACCGAAAGCGGAAGCAAGCGACGATCTCCGCGCGATCCAGCCGTCGCCGCCGTCGCGCGCGATCGCCACGCCGCCGAGCGTTGCGATCAGCCAGTGCAGCGCCGGGTCCGGCGCGGCACCGACGGTCGCCAGAATGAAGCACGCCGTCGCCGCGCGGGCGGCGGTGATCCGATTGGCGATCCCGAACGGCCGGCTGCCGTGGTCGACGATGCCGAAGCGGCAAACGAGCGCGATCACCGCAAACACGGCAGCAGCGGCGACGGCGGCGTGCGGGTCGAGGCGCCCCGCCGACGTGCCGGCAAGCAGAACGGCCGCCAGAATTGCCGCCGTCGCGCCGAGGGCGCGATGCAGCGCGGACGTCACTGCGCCGCCCGAGCCGCCTGAACGCCGCTGAAATCGGCGACGAAGCGCTCGAGAAACTCCTCCATGAGCGTGTCCGCGGTCGAATGCGCGGGCCGGAGACCGTCGACATATCCGCGATTTCGAAACGGCGCGAGCAGCGCGGCCGAGCGGCTGATCACGTGGATGGGCACCGAGCGGTCGCGGGTCGAGCGTGCCGTCGTCAGGGGCGGCTGGTGGTCGCCCAGCACGATGACGAGCGTGTCGTCGTCGATCCGTTCGGCGATGAAACGGCCGACCGCATCAAGCGAATAGGCGAGGCACGCAAGGTAGCCGTCGTTGTGCTCGAAGATCAGACCGGCGCGGACCGGCAGCACCTGCCCGGGACGCTGGGCATAGATCGCGCCATCGCCGAGCGTGCTCCAGTCGTCGATCAGCGGCGGCACGCGATCAAACGGCGTGTGGCTGCTCGCGAGTACGATCTTGGCGAAGACCGGTCGATCGGCGCCGTGCAAGATGTTCCGCCCGACCCAGTCGAGCACAAACTGGTCGGGCAGGCTTTCCCAGCTATAGTGCGGCCCGCGATAGCCCATGTCGGGGCCGAGCACGATGTCGGAGAAGCCGAACAGCCGCCCCTCCGGCCACGGCCGGTCGAGACGCGGCATGACCGCCACACTGCGATAGCCGGCGGCCGCGAAGTCGTGCGCGACCGCGCGGAAATCGGTCGTCATCAGAACATCGAAGGACGGCTGATCGTCGATGCGCACGCCGGTCATCATCGTGGTATGCGCGAGCCACGAACCGCCGCCGGTGATCGGGGAGCGCAGCGTCGACGAGACGACGCCGAACCCGGCCTGCTGGAGCTGCGCGGCCATGCGCGCGCGCACCGGATCGATCTGGGCGGCGAAGCCGGGATCGGTGAAGGTGACGGCCCCATAGGACTCGACGAAGATCAGCAGGACATTGTGCCGGCCGAGCCGCACCAGGTCGCGGTGGGGCGCGCGCGCGGACTGCGCGGCCGCGATGCGGGCGAGATAATCGCGCCGCAGCCCCTGCGCGTTGAGGACGAGTTCGGCCTGCCGCCCGACCACTTCGGCGGCGTCGTAAGTGACCAGCGGCCGCCGCGCCTCGGCGCTCGGCGCCTTCGGCACGAGCGCCCAGCCGATCGCGACGGTCGCCAGCGCCAGCGCGAAAGGCCGCCATTCGCGTGTCGCGATCGCGGCCGCAATCGCGCCGAGCGCGTAGCGCAGTCCTGCGACCAGACCGACGACCGTGAGCATGGCGGCGGCCCCGAGCATGAGCAGGTCGGACAGCGGGACCGACGAGGTCAGGAACCCCGCGATCACCGGAACGAAGCGCAGATCGACGACGAGATTGAAGCTGCGCGAGAAGAACCACGGAATCGCCGTATCGAGGGCCCGCAGCACGCCGACCGCCAGCAGGCACGCGGCCATCGGCCACAGGAGCCATGCTGGCGCCCGACGCCGTCCACGGACGGCGATGGCAAGGATCGCAAGCAGCACCACGAGTTCGAGCGCGAGCGCCGACGGCAGGGCCGTTGCCGGGGCTTCAACGAAGTCGCCGGTCGAGAAGACGAGGTTGACGACCAGGACCGCCAGGGTCCCGAGGATGATCTGCGCTGCCCGCATCGACTGCCCATATAGTCGGGAACTCTGGCCCGACAAGGCGTTGTAGCACTCCGCCCGCTCCGCCGACGAGAGCAGCGCGCGGCCTCGCGGCTAGTAGCCCGTCTTCGGGCCCTTTTCGGCCTTCGGCGCGGCTCCCCTCGCGGTCGCGACGGCGGCCTTGGCTGCGTTCGCCAGCAGGCGGCCGTCGTTCATGATCGTCAGCAGCTGGAAGCCCTGGCCGGCCATGCGCGCAGCCTGCTCCGGCCCGCCGGTGAACATGCCCGCGACCTTGCCCTTCTTGCGGGCTGCGGCGACGATCCGGGCAATGACCTCGAGTGCGCTCTTGTCCGTCGGGTCCGCGCTTGGCGGCAGGCCGAGGGCAAGCGAGAGGTCGGACGGGCCGACATAGACGCCGTCGAGCCCGGGCGTGTCGACGATCTCCTCGAGATTGTCGATTCCGGCCTTGGTCTCGATCATCGCCAGCGCGACGACAAGCTGGTTGGCGTGTTGCGCGTAGTCTGCGCCACCGTAGAGTACGGCGCGGTTGGGGCCGAAGCTGCGCGTGCCCAGGGGCGGATATCGGCACGCCGCCACGAAGGCCTCGGCCTCGCGCCTGTTGTTGATCATCGGGCAGACGATGGCGTAGGCGCCGGCATCGAGCAGCTTCATGATGAGCGCCGGGTCGTTCCACGGCACGCGCGCCATCGGCACCACAGACGGCACGGTGGAGATCGCCTGCAGCATGCCGACCGCGGCCTGATAATCGACGACGCCGTGCTGCAGATCGACGGTGAGGCTGTCCCAGCCTTGATGCGCCATGAGCTCGGCCGAATAGCTCGACGGGATCGCGAGCCAGCCATTGGTGGCCCAATCGCCAGCCTGCCAGATCTCGCGGAGCCTGTTGGGGCGCGCCATTCGTTTCCTCCCTGCCGTTCGATCGTGTTAGAACCGCACGGGAGAACGCCCGCACGAGACAAGCCCGGACCTTATCACGGCCCTTCGCCGGTTCGCTCGCAGAACCTGCGTCCCAGCGTTGCGAAAATCGGGATTGCCGGGTGCCTTCATCTGGCGTGACAACGGAACGCGGCGCACCGCGTTTCGCCGGTCGGTCCATTCCTTCGAGGATCCAGCGATGAGTGAGAATTTCAGCCGCACCCTGACCCTGACCAAGACCGCCGTGCGCTCGCGCCGAGGGGTGGTTGCGGCGCAGAACCAGGTCGCCGCGGACGTCGGCGCCGACGTCCTCAGCAAGGGCGGCAACGCGGTCGATGCGGCGATCGCGACGGCCTACGCGCTCGGCGCCGTCGAGCCGTGGATGAGCGGCGCCGGCGGCGGCGGCTACATGGTGGTGCACCTCGCCAAGGAGCGGCGCACGCAGGTCGTCGATTTCGGGATGATCGCGTCCCGCGGCCTGGACCCGAAGACCTATCCGCTCGCCGAGGGCCGCGCCGGCGACTTGTTCGGATGGCCCGCCGTCGTCGAGGACCGCAACATCAAGGGGTATCACGCAATCGCCGTACCCGGCCAGGTCGCCGGCATGGAACTCGCGCACAAGACCTTCGCGACGTGGTCGTGGGCCAAGCTGCTCGAACCCGCGGTCGCGATCGCCGAGCGCGGCATCAATGTCGACTGGTACGCGAGCCTGATGATCGCCGGCGCCGCCGCCGATCTCACGCAGTTCGCGTCGAGCCGCTCGATCTTCATGCCCAGCGGCTTCCCGCCGGTTCTCGACTGGGCAGGGACCGAGCAGCGCGTGCGCAACCCGCGCCTCGCGGCGACGATGAAGCGTCTCGCCGCCGCCGGCCCGCGCGACTTCTACGAAGGCGAGATCGCCCGCATGCTCGTTGCCGACCTCAAGGCCGGCGGTTCACCGATCGATGCCGGCGACCTCGCCGCCTATCGTGCACGGCTGGCGGAACCGCTCGCCTTCGACTACGGCGCCGCGCGCATCCACGCCGCGCCAGGGCTGACCGCGGGCCCGACGCTCTCGCGCACCCTCGGCATGCTTGCAGGCAAGATATCCGGTGCGGCGCCAAGCCCCGACAGCATGGTGGCCTTCGCCGAAGCGCTGATCGCCGCCTATCAGGAGCGGCTGACGACGATGGGCGACCGCGAGACGCCGAGCTGCACGACGAATTTCTGCGTCGTCGACGGCGCGGGCAACATGGTCGCGCTGACGCAGACGCTGCTGTCGCTGTTCGGGTCGCGCGTCGTGCTGCCGGAAAGCGGCCTGCTGATGAACAACGGCATCATGTGGTTCGACCCCCGGCCCGGCGTGCCGAATTCGATGGCGCCGGGCAAGCGGCCGCTCTCGAACATGTGCCCGATCATTGCCACCAAGGCCGGCGAACCATGGTTCGCGGTCGGCGCGTCGGGCGGACGGCGCATCATGCCGGCGGTCGCCCAGATCGCGTCGTTCCTCGTCGATCACGGCATGGATCTCGACCGGGCCTTCACGCAGCCGCGCATCGACGTGCCCGGCGGCGAACCGGTCAGCATCGACGGGAAGATGCCCGAGCCGATCCGGCAGGCGCTGGCCGCACGCTTCAAGATCCGTACGGTGCCGCGCAATGTCAGCCCGATGTACTTCGCCTGCCCGTCATCGGTGATGCGCGAAGCCGATGGCGGCTTCGCCGGCACGGCCGAGTTCACGCAGCCCTGGGCGGCGGCATCCGGCGCCGACTGATCGCAGCTAGGGCGTCGTCGCGACGCTGCGCAGCGCCGCGTCGGCAAGCAGCCGGCGCAGGACGTCGTCGGAGATCGCGGCGCGCGGGTCCGGCGCCTCGCGCACCGCGCCGACAGAGCGGAGATAGGCGGCAAGCGCCGCAAAGGCGCGGTCGAACGGCGACGGCGCCGCGGCCGTGCGGGCCATGAGGCGCTGCACGTCGTCGCTCGCGAAGAGCGGGCGCGCCTCGATCTCGGCCTGGGCCGCGCGTTCATCGAGCGGCAGGCCGCCTTCGGCACTGAAGCGGCGGAAGAGTTCGAGCGCCTCGCGCGGGTTTGCGCGCTGCCATGCGACGGCGCGCAGATAGACGGCGAGGAATCGAACCGCGCGCCCCGGCGATTCGCGCAGAAACGCGGCCCGCGCGAGCACCGCGCCCGGCAGGGCGAGTGCGCCTTCGCGACCGGAACACAGCGGCTGGACCGGAACCCGCTCCGCGAGGATATGGTTGTATGGTCCCCAGACGACCGCCAGCGTCCCGTTCCCCGCCGCGAAGGCAGTAACGATCTGCGACGGCGCCAAGTTGACGATGCGCAGTTCGTCGCGGCGCAGCGACCAGCGGCGCAGACAGGCGACCGCAACCATGTCGGCCGTGGTATTCGCGCTCAAGAATATCTGCTGGCCGCGCAGCGACTGCGGCGCCCGCGTGATCGCCTCCACCTGGTCGGCCCGCGCCAGGACGACATGCGCGGGTGCCTCGTCGGCCGTCGGCGCAATGGTCGTAAGCTCGGCGAACGCCGCCCCCAGCACGGCCGTCGAGAGCCCGCCGACGCCGATGTCCCAGTTGCGGCCCGCGGCAGCGGCAACCTGGGTCGGGCCGGCGGCATAGGCGACGAAGCGCGGCGCCAGCGCGACCGCGGCCCACCAGCCCTTCTCGCTTGCCACGAACAACGGCAGCGCGCCGTAGGCTGCGCCCTGGAACCCAACCGTGATCGCCTCATCCTCCGCGCGCGCGGTCGGAACCGTCGCGGCGGCGGCAAGCGAAATCGCCAAGAGAAGGCATCGAAGAGTCCGCATCACCGTTCCGCGCCCGTGTGTGCGCCTCTTACGCGCGCGCGGCGCGGCACACAAGGTCGCAGTTCAGGTGCGGAACATCATGCGGCGCGACCATGCCGCGGGCGCGCCGCGCGGTCGTGTCCGCCCGTGCGGGTGGCGCCTATTGCTGGGGCGCGACAGCGCCTTCGCGAGGCGGGCGCACGGTGCGGTTGGTGACCATCTCGCCGTGCAGCTGCGCGATCGTCTTGCTGCCGGTGCGCAGGAAGATGAACGGGAAGAGCCCGTGCAGCAGACAGGCGAGGCCGGCAACCACCATGCGGCTGCCGAAGCTGAATGCCATGCCCATGTGCTCGAAGTAGGTTTCGTTCACGGAGGCCGGATGGTCAGAGAACAAGCCGGTCAGTTTGCGCATGGCGCCGTCGTCTCCGCATGATTGAAGCCACAGGCTGAAGCCACACGGGCGAAAAAGGCTTGCGATCTTGGCACCGGAGGGACGGGATTGTAGAATCATTTTCCGAATCTGGTTAAATTCTGAGAAAATCATTCCATGGATGACTTCGACAAGAGGATACTCTCCTGCCTGCAGGCCGACTCGCGGCTGTCCCTGGCCGAACTCGCGGAGCGCGTCGGGCTGTCCACAACCCCGTGCTGGCGGCGGGTGCAGCGGCTGCAGGCCGACGGCGTGATTCGCGCCCATGTGGCCCTGCTCGACCGCCAGGCGCTCAATCTCGGCGTTACGGTCTTCGTCGCCATCCGCACCAATCAGCACAATGCCGCATGGCTGGCGCGTTTCGCCAAGGCTGTGATCGAGTTCCCCGAGGTGATGGACTGCTATCGCATGAGCGGTGAGATCGACTATCTCCTCCGTCTCGTCCTGCCGGACATCGCCGCCTACGACCGCTTCTACAAGCGCCTGATCGAGCGCGTCGAATTGTCGGACGTCACGTCGATGTTCGCGATGGAGGAGATCAAGTCGACGACGGTGCTGCCGCTCGATTTCGTGCGTTGACGGACGCGCCCGCTACCGCGCGGTGATACGGAAGGTCCACAGACCCGTGCGGACGTCCGGCCCCGAGACCCGCGCCGTGAAGCGGTCCGATCCGACATAGGTCGGCCGGGCGGTGTAGACGACGACGGGATTGGGCCCGCGAAGCTCGGCCTGGCCGTTGTTCGGCGGCGTCATGATCTGCGCGCTGGTGATGCCCATGGCCCGCAGCTCGATCGTGCAGGGCAGGCCGCGCTGCACGATGACGTCGGTCTGGTAGGGGCCTGGAGACGAGATCCGGCACGTGCTGAAGGTCTGCGCCAGCACCGACCCGCTGCAAACGCTGACCATGATCGCGGCGATGAAGCAACGGGCTGGCATGAGACGTCCTCCGTGTCGTTCTGCAGATAGCGCGACTGCGCGCCCGCCGCCAGTGCGCGCCGCGCGGCGCGGTGCCGGACCGAGTGTTGCGCTACGAGCGATTGGGGTACGCTTGCACCCGACGATGTTCCAATCGACCCGACCTTCCTGAGACCGGCAGGGCCATGACGGCAGTTCGCCTCCGCGAGCGCTGGCGCTGGCCGCTGTGGCTCGTATTCTCGGTCGTGCTGCTTGGCATTCCGGCCCTGATCTGGACGACGCGCGTCTGGTGGCCCGGCTGGAGCGCAATTCTCGGCCGGATCGACCCCGCGCTGTGCGATCTGCCGCCCGATCTCGCCCGAGCCGAAGGCGATGTCCAGGCGGCGCATCAGGACGAAAGAACCCTCCGCCGCGAGCTTGCCGCACTCCAGGAGGAGGTACTTGCGCGCCGTGCCGCATGCCGCCTGCCGCCGCAAGTGGCGCAGGCCCCACCACCCCCACCTCCGCCTCCGCCTCCGCCCCCACCTCCACCTCCGCCGCCGGCACACGACGACATTCAGCAGCGCCTCGATCGCGAGCGCGCGGAGCGCGGCGAACTCAACGTCTCCCTCGCCTGGGATTCGCGCGACGACCTCGACCTCTGGGTGGTGTGCCCGAACGGTCGCCGGATTTCCTGGCAGCGCCGCGTCGATTGCGGCGGCAAGCTCGACGTCGACGCCAATGCGGGCGGCAATGGCAACCAGACCCGCCCGGTCGAGAACATCTTCTGGTCGCGGATTGCCGACGGACCGCCCGGCACCTACCGCGTCGAAATCGAGAACTTCGCCGGCCGCTCAAACCAGTGGCGCGTGCGCGTGACCGTGAGGGGCCAGACCTGCAACTTCCAGGGCTCGATCGGCCCGGCACGAGCGCGCGTGACGGTTACGGAATTCACGCTCCCCGACGGGTCGGTGAGTCCCTGTCCGGCGGGCACGCAATGACCCGACGCACTCGGCACGGCGACTGCGGCGCATCCAGCAGCTTCGTTAGACCGTCTGGCCGGCGCCGGGCCGTCACCGTTTCGGGGGTTTTTCCAGCGCCTGAGCGACGAGACGTTCGAAGCCTGCCTCGATGTGCGCACGGTGCAGCTTTTGCACCGTCTCGCGATCTCTGGCCTTGTAGGCCGTGAGCACGCGGGCATGCTCGCTTCGCGAGTCGGCGGATTCACTCAGGGTAATGACGCCGAGCGCCCATGCCCAGCGCACCTGCTTGAACGCATTGCCGTAGACCTCGACCAGTGCGCGATTCGGGCACGGGCGCGCGAGCTGGGTGTGGAACTCGAGATTGAGGAACTGGTAGTCCTTTTCCTTGGCGGTCGCGTTCATGCGCTCCAGCAGACCATCGAGCTTCTCGATGTCGCCAGGGGTCGCATACGGGCAGGCAGCCGCCACCGCCTCGCTTTCGAGGATGGCATAGACCTGATAGCGCTCCCGCGCATCTTCGAGCGAGAGCGTTCGAATGATGCGGCCGTTCTTCTTGCCGTCGCGGGTGATGTAGCCGGCCTGCTCCAGCCCGACGATCGCTTCGCGCAGCGACGAGCGGCTGATCCCGAACTCGCGGGCGAGGTCCTCCTCGATGATCCTGCTGCCGGGCTTGGCACGTCCCGACAGAATCAGGTCCTCGAGCACGCCTGTCAGACGCGTCGCCAAGCTCGGGACGACGAGGTCCTTGCGACTCTTCCGCGCGGAGATCAATAGGTCATTCACCCCCCCAACATGTCAGACCCGCGCGGCGGCGTCAATTCGGGATGCCCTCAGTCCGGTCACCACCATCGGAGGCGAGGCGAGTAAGCCATTGTAATAGCGCGCTATAGTTTCTTAATGTCGATCGTCGACGAAAGACGGTATTTCGTTGACCACCTGCGGGCGTCATTCTATCGTCGTCGGGTTCATCGCGAACGCAGACGATAAATTCGCTGCTACGGAGGAGACGCAAGAATGACGCCGCAAGCCTCGGTGGTCCGGCCAGCCGATCGCGCGTCAATCGCGGTCGAGCGCATACTCCGCCGCCTCGATCAGGCTCTCGTCGCAATCTGCGTGCTGCTCCTCGTCGCGATCATCCTCGACGTCTTTGCCGGCGTCATCTCGCGCTACGTCTTCAACGCATCGCTGCGCTGGACCGAGGAACTCGGCCAGTGGCTCTACATCTGGCTCATCTTCATCGGGATCGCGCTCGGCCATCGCCGCAAGGCCCATATCACGATCGGCCTCTACGAGAACCTCGACGCGCCCCGGCTTCGCCGCGTCCTGACGTTCCTGTCGCATTCGATCGTCGCCTATACGACCCTGCTGGTCATCACCAGCGGCTGGGCGATCACCTGGCTGATCGGCGGTTCGAGTCCGGCCCTGCAGTGGCCGACCTGGGTCAAGTACATCATCGTTCCGGCGTCGGGCTGCCTCTGCCTGGCCTTCCTTGCGCTCGAAGGCTTTCACGACGTGCGCGAGCGTTTCTGGTCCATCGCGGCCGTTGCGCTGGGCATCGCGCTCTACGTCCTCACCGAGACGTTCGACATCATCCGCTTCGAGAATACGAGCCCGACGCTGGTGATGAGCGTCGCATTCGTCGCAACGATCGTGCTGAACGTGCCAATCGGATACGGTCTGCTGTTCAGCGCCTACGTAGCGACGCTCGGCTTCGAACTCCTGCCGCCGCCGGCAGTCGTCCAGAACATGGTCAACGGCGCCGGGCAGTTCCTCCTGCTGGCGATACCGCTCTTCCTCGCCGCCGGCGCGCTGATGAACTCGGGCACGCTCACGTCCCGGATCATCGACCTCGCAGTCGCCTTCGTCGGCCATCTCCGCGGCGGACTCGGCCACGTCGCCGTCCTGCAGAGCACGATCTACGGCGGCATCTCCGGTTCGTCCGGCTCGGACGCGGCGATGCATGCGAAGGTCTTGGTCCCCGAAATGACCCGTCGCGGCTATCCCCTGCCGTTCAGCTGCGCGCTCAGCGCCGCCTCGTCCATCCTGCCCAACGTCATCCCGCCGTCGATCGCCATGCTGCTCTATGCGGCGATCACCGACGTCTCGGTCGGGCGCCTGTTCGTCGCCGGGATCGGGCCTGGGCTGCTGCTCGCACTGTGCCTGATGGTGACGGTCCACATCATCGCGAAGCGGCAGGGCTTCGGCGCCCCGGCCGCACGCGCGTCGCTCGGCGAGCGGGCCCGCGCATTCGCGCGGGCGACGCCCGTCCTGGTCATCGTCGTCTTCATCCTCGGCGGAATCCGCTTCGGCGTGTTCACGCCGACGGAGGCCGGCGTCGTCACCGCGGTCTGGGCGTTCGTGCTCGGAAAGTTCGCATATCGATCCTACGACTGGGCACGGCTCTACGAACTGATCGCCGAATCCGCGCTCGAGGCCGCGCTCATCGGATTCCTTGTCGCGGTCGCCTCGCCGTTCGCCTGGGTCCTGATTGCCGAGCAGACTCCGCAATACCTCGTCGAGACGCTGATCGGCTACGTCGCGGATCCATGGGCGATCCTGTTCATGATGAACATCCTCATGCTGATCGTGGGGACCGCGCTCGAGCTGCCCGCGGCGATGCTCATCCTGGTGCCGCTGTTCGTGCCGATCATCCAGCACGTCGGCATCGACCCGATCCATTTCGGGGTCGTCGTGGTCGCCAACCTCATGTTCGGCGGCCTGACGCCTCCGGTCGGCGTGCTCGTCTTCATCGTCGCGTCGATTGCGCGCATACCGGCAAACGCGGTGTTTCGCGCATGCCTTCCCTTCCTCCTCGCGCTGATCGTCGGGCTCGCCGTGATAACCTATGTGCCGGCGCTGTCGATCGGGCTCGTCCGGCTGACGTTCTGATGGCCGGAAGCGCCTGCGACGGCCCCGCAGGGCTGCGCGGCGCGGTTCGTCAAAGATAGCGATCTTCGGGACGGACGAGATTCAGAACGGTCTCGCCGAGCAGCGCCCGGCGGCAATTGAGGCCAGCCATGCGGAGAGCGGCGCTGCCGGTCTGCGCGACCGAAGCGGAATTGTGCGGCGAGCCGATTACGTTCGGCAGCGTCATGAACGGCTGGTCCATCCGAAATGTGCCATGCCGCACCGGCTCGACCCACCACGCGTCGAGACAGGCGGTAAAGCCGGGCGTGGCCCGCAGGTGAGCGAACAGCGCCGCTTCGTCGATGATCTCGCCCCGCGCCAGATTGACGAGGATGGCGTTCTTCTTCATCAGGCCGAGCTCGCGCGCGCCGATCAGGCCATGGGTCGCTCGCGTCAGCGGGATGCTGATCACAAGCACATCCGCGGCCGCGAGCAGCGCATCGAGCTGGCCGGTCGTCCCGATCCAGTCGACCGGCTCCTTGGTCGCGCCGCTGCGATTGAGGGCATGTATCCGCGTGCCGAACGCGCGCATCAGTCGCGCCGTGGCCTGGCCGATGCCGCCGAAGCCCAGAATGCCGCAGGTCATGCCGGCGAGCATCCGGTTGGGCGTGTGCTGGTTGAATTCACCGCGGGTGAGCGCCGCATGCTCGATCATCAGCCGCTTCGCTGCGGCCAGGGTCAGGGCGATCGCGTGCTCCGCCATCGGTTCGGAGTACGCACCCGCATTGCTCGCCACCGGGACACCGGCGGGCAGGTCGCCGATCGGGATGAAGTCGACGCCTGCGGGGATGAGCTGGATGAGCGCCGCGCCGCCGAGCAGCGCGAGTTCGTCCGGCTTGAGCTCGCGCACCGGATTGCGCGCCAGAACGACGCTGGCCGCGCGAAGGGCGGCGGCCCGGGCCGCGGGATCGAGGGCAGATATGCTCTCGATCCGCGCGGCTCCGCCGATCGCCTCGCTTAGGATCGAACTCGTGTCAGCGTTGAGCTCGAAGGTGACCACCAACGTCCGGTTCATCGTTCCCATCCGTGTTCGACCGACCTGACCCGCGTCACGGGCGGGACCGCGGCCAGCACGGCGCCGGTCGCGGACGCAAGCCCCGCCCCTGGCGCCGCACCCGGACCGAACGTCGTCGCGCCCTTCCCGCCACGGGACGGACGGAATGTACCGCCGCTCGTCATCGAAGAGTCAAACGGGCCGGCAGAGCAACCCGCACGCGGATCGGCTCGCTCATGCCGTGTCGATGACCCGCTGGATCGCCTGCATGCCGCCGACCTGCGCGCCGAAGCGCTCCCAGAACGGGCGCATCACCGCGACCCACGGCTCGCGGTCGGGACGAAGGACCTGGGCGCCAAGCTCGACCGTGCGGGCCAGGGCGTTCTCGTCCTCGAAGGCGGCGAGGTTGTCCTGGAACGCGATGATCTCCGCCGCCGTCCGGCGGAAGATCTCCTGCTGTGCGGCGCTGAGCCGGCGCCAGAAGATCTCCGAGAACGTGAAGGCGCCGTAGCCGTAGATGTGGCCGAGGTCGGTGAAGTAGCGCGCCACCTCGTAGAACCGGAGCGAGAGATAGGAGGCCTTCGAGTTGTCGAAGCAATCCACCACGCCGGTCTGGAGCGAGGAGTAGATCTCGGGCGCGGGGATCGGCGTCGGGTTCGCTCCGAGCAAGGTCCACAGCTCGATGTGCAGCGGGCTCTGGATCACCCGCATCTTCTTGCCGCGAACGTCCGCGGGGGCATTTATCGGGAAGCGTCCGATCGGGTGGCGCACGCCGTTGTTCCAGTATCCGAGCACGCGGAAGCCGTGCTGAAGGTACTTCTCGGCGAGACCCTGGCCGATCGGGCCGGCAACGACGCGGCTCGCGTGGTCGAGGTCGCGGAAGATGAACGGCATGTCGAAGAGCTGCCCCTCAGGCACCCAGGAACTCAGCACCGCGACGTTGATGTTGCCGCCCTGGATCGATCCCAGCCGCATGCCTTCAGCGACCTCGCGTTCGCCGCCGAGCTGACTGTTGGGGAAGACCTGGATTTCCACCGCGCGATTCGTCCGATCGGCGATGAGCTGCGCGAAGCGACGCCACGCGATCGTGCTGGGGTGCGCGTCGTTGACGAGCACGCCGACGCGTGCCGTCAGGCGGCCGGCCTGCGCGATCGCCGGGCTTGCGAGTGCAGCCAGGCCCAACGCCGAGCCGGTTGCTGCAATGAGCTTGCGACGGCCAATTCGAATGTCCGCTCCGGTCATTGGTTTCCTCCTAGGGAATGTCGATTTTTTTCTTGCGATCTAAAGGTCTTGTGCCGTGGTTCGCTCCACGATCGCGTCTTCTCTCTTCAGGACATCGGGCAGCAGCCGCGTGCCCAGGCCAGGACCGGTGAGCGGGTAGGCATACCCGTTCTCGATGCGCGGCAGTTCGGTGAGCAGGTCGCGATACCAGCTCGTGTAGTAGGCGCGAACGGATTCCTGGATGAGTGCGTTCGGCGCGTTGAGCGACAGATGGATCGACGAGATGAAGACCACGGGCCCGGTGCAGTCGTGCGGCGCGATCGGCAGCTGGTGCGCCTCGGCCATCGTCGCGATCTTCTTCGCCTCCGAGATGCCGCCGACCCAGCTGAGGTCGAGCATGACGATGCCGACCGCCCGCTTTTCGAGCAGCTCCCGGAATGTCCAGCGCGTCGCCAGCGTCTCGCTCGCCGTCACCGGCACGCGCGTCGAGCGAGCGTACTCCTGAAGCGCGGCGAGATTGTCCATCTTGATCGGGTCTTCGAACCAGAATGGGTCGAATTCCTCGATCGCCTGGGCGATGCGCTTCGCGGTCGGCAGGTTCCACATGCAGTGGAGCTCGACCATGATGTCCATCTTGTTGCCGACCGCCTTGCGGATCTTGCGGAACGGCTCGAGTCCCTTCTCGAGATCGGGCTTCGAAATGTAGACGCCGTCGGTCAGCTCCGCCGCCGGATCGAACGGCCAGATCTTCATGCCCGTGATGCCCTGCGACAGAAGGCTCTCGGCGAGCTCGTCGGCGCGGTTCATGAAGGCGTCGAGGTCCTCGTAGGGGCCGCGTGCGTTCCTGGTGGGAAGGCCCCAATTGCCGGTGCTGTTCTGGTCGGCACGGCCGCGGCCATAGAGGTAGCCGGCGCAGGTGTTGTAGACGCGGATGCGATCGCGGCTGAGCCCGCCCAGCAGCTGATAGATCGGGCGTCCGGTCGACTGTCCGAATATGTCCCAGAGCGCGATGTCGATCGCCGAGTTGCCGCGCATCTCGACGCCGGTGCAGTTGTAGCCGAGGATCGGATTCAGCAGCACGCGGCTGTGCCGATCGATCAGCAGCGGATCCTTGCCGATCAGATACGGCGCGACGCTCTCGTGGATGTACGCGCTGACCGCCCGCGGGCCAAAGAACGTCTCGCCCAGGCCGATCAGCCCCTCGTCGGTGTGCACCTGAACCCATATCGCGTTGGGGAACTCGGCGACACGGACGGTCTCTACTGCCGTGACCTTCATTGCGTCTCCCTAAAGCGCCGCGACTGGCCGTGCCAATGCGCCGCCGTGTTTTCTGTTGTTCGTCGACGGTCGACGATCATCACGGTAGTGGCGGCCGGGATGGGTGTCAAGCGACGCCGGACGGGCGGCGCAGACCGATGACGGGACCGTCCGTGAGGCGGGCCGCGTGCGGTCAGGAATTCGGGCGCAGGAAATGGCGGCAGCGGACGAACGCGCAATGGCGCAGGACGCGCCGCCGCGGCACGGTCCGCACCGTGCAGGCGCGGAAGCGCCGCCACCGGTTCGGGAAACCGGGCTGCCGGTCGTGTTAAGTGCTTGAAAGAATGGTGGGCGCTGAGGGGCTCGAACCCACGACCCGCTGATTAAGAGTCAGCTGCTCTACCAACTGAGCTAAGCGCCCGACTGTACGGGAGCGGCGGTATAGCAATTCCCCCGCCGCTTGTCGATACGAGTCTGCAGCTGCGGCGACGGGCCATGCGGGCGGGCGACGGGGGGTCAGTCGTCGTCGATGGCGCGGCGGCCGACCCGCACGTCACGGTGGACGTAGACGCTGATGAGGATGCCGAAGCTGATCAGCAGCGACATCATCGCCGTGCCGCCATAGGACATGAACGGCAGCGGGATGCCGACC
>JAEUKZ010000290.1 GCA_016793045.1 Alphaproteobacteria bacterium | reverse complement strand
TCACGCCCCCTCCGCGACCAGCTCGCGGCCGATCAGCCAGCGGCGGATCTCCGAGGTGCCGGCGCCGATCTCGTAGAGCTTGGCGTCGCGCAGCAGCCGGCCGGTCGGGTAGTCGTTGATGTAGCCGTTGCCGCCGAGGAGCTGGATCGCGTCGAGCGCCACCTGGGTGGCCTTCTCCGCGGCGTAGAGGATGGCGCCGGCGGCGTCCTTGCGC
This sequence comes from Alphaproteobacteria bacterium, assembly GCA_016793045.1. Lineage (GTDB taxonomy): Bacteria > Pseudomonadota > Alphaproteobacteria > CACIAM-22H2 > CACIAM-22H2 > JAEUKZ01. Next base: position 17,512 of record JAEUKZ010000290.1, on the reverse strand, counting down.
GTCGTCTTGCCGGCGTCGCAGGCGCGCGCGACGGCGTAGACATAGGCCTTGCAGGCGTTGGTCGTGGTGTACATGTCGGCGAGCTTGCCCTGGACGAGCTGGAATTCGCCGATCGCCTGGCCGAACTGCTTGCGCTCGTGGACATAGGGCCGCACCACGTCGAGGCAGGCCTCCATGATCCCGCACGGGCCGGCGGCGAGGACCGCGCGTTCGTAGTCGAGGCCGCTCATCAGGACGTTGACGCCGCGGCCGAGCTGGCCCAGCACGTTCTCCTCCGGGACCTCGCAGTCCTCGAACACGAGCTCGCAGGTGTTCGAGCCGCGCATGCCGAGCTTGTCGAGCTTCTGCGCGGTCGAGAACCCCTTCATGCCCTTCTCGATCAGGAAGGCGGTGATGCCGCGCGGGCCGGCATTGGGATCGGTCTTGGCGTAGACGACGAGCGTGTCGGCATCCGGCCCGTTGGTGATCCACATCTTGCCGCCGTTGAGCACGAAGCGGTCGCCCTTCCTGTCGGCGCGCGTGCGCATGCCGACGACGTCCGACCCCGCGCCCGGCTCCGACATCGCCAGCGCGCCGACATGCTCGCCCGAGATGAGCTTCGGCAGGTACTTGCGCTTCTGCGCCGGATTGCCGTTGCGGCGGATCTGGTTGACGCAGAGATTGGAGTGCGCGCCGTAGGACAGCCCGACCGAGGCCGAGCCGCGGCTGATCTCCTCCATCGCCACGCAATGGGCGAGATAGCCCATCGCGGCGCCGCCGAACTCCTCCTCCGCCGTGATCCCGAGGACGCCGATCGCGCCGAGCTTGCGCCAGAGATCCATCGGGAACTCGTTGCTGCGGTCGATGTCGGCGGCGCGCGGCGCGATCTCGCTCGCGGTGAAGGCGCGCACCGAATCGCGGAGCTGGTCGATGTCCTCGCCGAGGCCGAAGTCGAACGCGGGAAAGCGGTTGGAGATCATCGTTTCATCCCTGCCGGTGCTCTCGTTTGGCCCAATCTAGGCTACGAGGTCCCGCGCGCGCTACGGGCGATCGTCGATGACGAACTCCGCGACCATCGGCGCATGGAACGAGCCGGGATAGGCGGCGTCGGCCTCGCGCACCTCGTCGCGCAGCGCTTCGTTGAGCAGCGCGGTGCGCTCGTGGCGCGCGCGCAGCGCCGGCGAGGCAAGGATGTGATCCACCAGCCAGCGATGGCCGTCGTGGATGACCGAATAGCGCCGCTCCACCGGCAGCGCGTCCTCGACCGGGTGGAGCCGATGCGCGGCGAGCGCCGGGTTTCCCGTGTCGGCCGGGTCGCCGACCAGGATGCGCAGCGGCGTGCCGGCGAGGTCGGCGTTGAAGTCCCCCGCCACGGCGATCAGGGCGTCGAGATCGGCGGCGAAAAGCTGTTCGATCAGCAGGCGCACCTCGAGCGCCTGGCCGGCGCGCTTCATCGCGGCGAGGTAGTAGCCTTCCGCCCAGGCGCCGACCGAGCGCCAGACGAACGGCGACAGCTTCTGGCCGGGTACCGGCGCCGCCAGCGGCGCCCGCAGATGCAGGTTGACCAGATCGAGCCGCCGCCGGCCGATGGTCAGGCTGACATGCTGCACCGGCCGGTCCCAGGCGATCGCCGCCGCCTCGGTCGCCGGCGGCCGGGCCGTCACCATGCGATAGGCCGGGCCGGCGACCAGATCGTGCCTGACCTGGCGGTGCTCCATCGGGAAGCGCGCGAGCACGACGAGATTGTGGCGGTCCGACGGCCCGTGCGCACCGGCCGTGACGACGCGGCCGAAGCGCGCATAAGGCGTCTCGTCGATCAAGGCATCGAGCGCCCGCAGGGTCCGACCCTGCGGCGCCTCCTGGCCGTTGACCTCCTGAAGGCATAGGATGTCGGCGTCGAGCCGGAGCAGGAGCGGCCGCAGCGCAGCGACCCGGTCGCCGAGGGCAACGCCCTGCGGCGTGTCGTCCAGGCTTTCGAGGTTGAACGTTGCGAGACGCACCCGCACCATGGAGCCGGCCCTTGGGGGAATGACCTGGATCAAGGCGGCGGGAACATCCCGCCCCCACGATCGTTTATAGAGAGCATCCGTCCGCGACGGGAGAGCGAACAATCATGCGCAAGGTTTCGATCGGTGGTGCCGCCGTCCTTCTCGCCCTGGCGACCCTGCAGCCGGCCCAGGCTCAGAACGCGGCCAATGGAGAGCGCCTCGCCAGCCAGTGGTGTTCCAACTGCCACGCGGACGCCAATCGCGGCAGCGACACCGTGCCGACCTTCCAGGGCATCGCCAACCGCCAGGGCCGCGACGCCGAATACCTGCGCAGCTTCCTGACCAATCCGCATCCGCCGATGCCGCCCTTCCAGATCGGCCGGTCGGACATCGAAGACCTCGTGGCCTTCATCGTGCGCCTGCGCCAGCGCTGAGGGATCAGCGCCCGCCGCGCTCCGCGGCGACGAGCGCGCGGATCAGGCCCACGAAACTCTCGCCGTAGCGCTGCAGCTTCGCGGTTCCGACGCCGAACACGCCGGCGAACTCGGCCAGCGTCGTCGGCCGCCGCGCCGCCATGTCGGCGAGCGAGCGATCGTCGAAGACGACGTACGCCGGCACGCCCTGGGCGCGCGCGAGTTCGAGGCGGTGCTCGCGCAGAGCCTGGAACATCGCGTCGTGCACCGGCGCCAGCGCGGCGGCGGCATCGGACCGGCCCGCCCCCCGCCGCCCGCGCTGTGCGCTCGGCAGCCGCATCTCGACCTTCGCCTCGCCGCGCAGGACGGCGCGCACGCGCGCATCGTCGCCGAGGCGCAGGCCGCCGTGCATCGCCGGGTCGGGCTCCAGCAGCCCCTCGCCGACCAGATGGCCGAACACGGCGCGCCACTGCGACTTGGCGAGCGCCTTGCCGATGCCGTAGGTCGACAGGCGGTCGTGGCCGAGGCTGCGGATCTTCTCGGTCTCGGCGCCGACCAGCACATCGGCGACATGCGCCGCGCCGAAGCGCTCGCCGGTCCGATAGACGCAGGACAGCGCCTGCCGCGCCGCCTCGGTGACGTCGTTTCGCGGGCTCAGATCCAGACAGTTGTCGCAGGCACCGCACGGACCGGGCCGCGTCTCGCCGAAATGGGCGAGCAGCACCTCGCGCCGGCAGCGCCCGGTGCTGGCGAAGCCGACCATCCGCTCCAGCATCGCGCGCTCGAATGCCTTGCGCTCCTCGCCCGCGTCGGATTCGGCAATGAAGGCGCGCAGCCGCATGACGTCGTCTGCGCCGTGGATCATCCACGCCTCCGCCGGCGCCCCGTCGCGGCCCGCCCGGCCGGTCTCCTGATAGTAGGCCTCGATGCTGCGCGGCAGGTCGGCATGCGCGACGTAGCGCACGTCGGGCCGGTCGATCCCCATGCCGAAGGCGATCGTCGCGACCGCCACGACGCCGTCCTCCTGCAGGAAGTATTCGAGCGCAGCCGCGCGCACCGCCGCATCGAGGCCGGCATGGTAGGCGACGGTGCGATGGCCGCGCGCCTCCAGATGCTCGGCGAGGCCTTCGACGCGCGAGCGCGTGCGGGCATAGACGATTCCGGTCTCGCCGCGATGGCGGTCGACGAAGGCCGCGACCTGCGATTTCGCCTCGGCCTTCTGCTCGACGCGATAGACGATGTTCGGCCGGTCGAAGCTGCTGACGAAGACGCGCGCATCCTCGAGCCGCAGGCCGGCCAGGATCTCGGCGCGCGTGCGCGGATCGGCGGTCGCGGTCAGCGCCACCCGGGGCACGCGCGGGAAGCGTTCCGCCAGGACCGCGAGGCGCCGGTACTCGGGCCGGAAGTCGTGGCCCCACTGCGCGACGCAATGCGCCTCGTCGATCGCGAACAGCGCAATGTCGCAGTGCGCGAGCCGGTCGAGGAAGCCGGGCACCAGGATGCGCTCGGGCGAGACGTAGAGCAGGTCGAGTGCGCCGGCGCGCAGGCGGCCCTCGACCTCGCGCTGCGCGTCGAACGACATCGATGAGTTGAGCGCCGCGGCGGCGACATCGCGTTGCAGCAGTGCGGCGACCTGATCCTGCATCAGCGCGATCAGCGGCGAAACAACCACGCCGACGCCGCGCCGGCAGATCGCCGGGATTTGGTAGCACAGCGACTTGCCGCCGCCGGTCGGCATCAGCACCAGCGCCGACCCGCCCGCCGTCACATGCGCGACGATCTCGCTCTGCGGCCCGCGGAAGCCGGGAAAGCCGAAAACCCCCTGAAGGACGGCGATCGGATCGCGCCCGGCGGCGGGAGGCATCGCGGTCATCGCGCGTCCCCCTGGGGCGGCGTTCGGGTGCCGAGCCAGACGCCGGTGAGCGTCATCGCCATCCCGACGGCATGATAGGGATGCGGCGCCTCGCCGAGCAGCACCCAGGCGAGGCCGACATTGTAGAGCGGGATGAGATAGAGCAGCAGGCCCGTCCGCGCCGGCCCGACCAGCGCGACCAGCTTGCCGTAGGCGAGATAGGCGCCGACCCCGGGCACGATGGCGAGGAAGATCACGACCGCGAACACGCGCGGCGTCAGCGGCGTCGGATGCCCGGTCGCGATCTCCAAAACGTAGAACGGCAGGTTGGCGACGACCCCGCCCGCCACGATCGCCGCCAACCGCGCGAGCACGCCGAGCCGCGACGGCCGATGGCGCAGGAGCACCGAATAGAGCGCCCAGGCGACCACCGCGACCGCGATCCACAGATCGCCGACGACGAAGCGGAGGCCAAGCAGCGTTTCGAACTCGCCGCGCGCCAGTACGACCAGCCCGCCGGCGAGGCACAGGGCGATGCCCGCGATCTGGAGCGGGACGACGCGCTCCGACCAGCCGAGCCATCCGAGGATGACGATGAAGACCGGCGAGGTCGCGTAGAGCAGCCCGATATTGGTCGCGGTCGTCGTCTGCGCGCCCAGATAGACCGGCGCGCCGCACAGCCCCATGCCGAGCGCCCCCAGGAGCAGCACGGTCGGCCAGTCGCGCCGCAGCTCGTCACGGCCGCGCCACAGCGCGCGTGCCGTGAACGGCAGCAGCAGAAGGAAGGTCAGCGTCCAGCGCCAGAACGCCATCGCCACCGCGGGGATCGATCCCGCGGCCCAGCGCGCCGTCAGCATGTTGGCGGCGAACAGCACCGGCGTCACGAGCAGGAGGGCGATGGCGAGCCGGTGGTCGGCCCCGGGCCGATCGGCCGCAGCGGCGGCGGACGTCACCGCTGCTTCGGCGCGTCGGCTCGCCCGGCCATCGTCATCAGGGTCTGCAGCATCGTGGCGCAATTGTGGTCGTGCCCATCGCGATGCACGTACACGTCGACATGCGCGACCGTCAACGTCCGCCCGGGCTTGATCACGCGGCCGCGCGCGATCAGCCGCTCGCCGTCGGCCGGCGCGATCAGGTTGATCTTGTACTCGACCGTCAGCACGGTCGCGTCGTCCGGCATCAGGCTGAACGCCGCGTAGCCGCCGGCCGAATCCGCGATGGTGCCGACGATGCCGCCGTGGAAGAAGCCGTGCTGCTGCGACACCTCGGGGCGAAAATCGACCGCGATGTCGACCGCGCCGGGCTCCACCCTCTCGAGCCGCGCGCCGATCAGCGCCATCGCGCCCTGTCGCGCGAAGCTGTCGCGCACGCGCGCCTCGAAGTCGCGCGACTTGGGAACGAACCGGCTCACCGCGTGCTCATGACGCCGCGGCGGCCATCGCGTCGACCGCGCAGATCGTCGTCATGTTGACGATGCCGCGCACCGTGGTCGACGGATCGAGCACGTGCACCGGCTTCGCCATGCCAAGCAGCATCGGCCCGACACGCTGGCCCTGCCCCATCTCGCGCAGGAGGTTGAGCGCGATGTTGGCGGCGTCGAGCGTCGGCATGATCAGCAGGTTGGCCGCCCCTTTGAGCGGCGAGTCCTGCATGAAACGCGCGCGGCTTTCCTCGGACAGCGCGACCTCCGCGGTCATCTCGCCGTCCACTTCGAGGTCGGGCGCCTTGGCGCGGATCAGCGCCAGCGCTTCGCGCATCTTGCGCGCCGAGGGGATGTCGCGGCTGCCGAAATTGGAGCTCGACAGCAGGGCGACGTGCGGGACGATGCCGAACCGGCGGATCACTTCGGCCGCCCACACCGTCATCGCGGCGATCTGATGCGCATCGGGATCGGCGTGGACGTGGGTATCGCAGAGGAAGATCGTTCCGCGCGGCAGCACCATGGCCGTGAGCGCCGCCGGCAGCTCGACGCCGGGCTTGAGGCCGAGCACGTCGATCGCGTCCATCAGCACGCGGTGATAGCGGCCGATGCCGCCGCAGATCAGGCCGTCGGCCTCCCCCTGCGCCACCATCAGCGCGCCGATCACGGTGTTTCGCGTCCGCACGATGGTCCGTGCGGCATCGACCGACACGCCGCGCCGGCCCATCAGCTGGTGGTAGAAGGTCCAGTCGCGCTGGTATTGCGGCAGGTCCTCGGGATTGCGCAGCTCGACGTCGCGGTCGAGCGCGAGGCGCAGCCCGAGCTTCTCGATGCGCTTGCGGATGGTCTCGCGCCGCCCGACCAGGATCGGCCGCGCGAGGCGCTCGTCGACCACGGCCTGCGCCGCGCGCAGCACGCGCTCGTCCTCGCCATCGGAGAAGACGATGCGCTTCGGGTCGATCTTCGCACGCTCGAAGATCGGCTTCATCAGCAGGCCGGAGCGGAAGACGAACTGGTTGAGGCGCTGGCGGTAGACGTCGAAATCCGCGATCGGCCGCGTCGCCACGCCGGAGTCCATCGCCGCCTGGGCGACCGCCGGGGCGATCTCCAGGATCAGGCGCGGGTCGAAGGGCTTGGGGATCAGGTTCTCGGCGCCGAAGGCCGGCGGCTCGCCGCCATAGGCCGCGACAACGAGGTCCGACGGCTCGGCCTGGGCGAGGCCGGCGATCGCCTTCACCGCGGCGACCTTCATCGCCTCGTTGATCGTCGTCGCGCCGACGTCGAGCGCGCCGCGGAAGATGAAGGGGAAACAGAGGACGTTGTTGACCTGATTCGGGTAGTCCGAGCGGCCGGTGGCGACGATCGCATCGGGCCGCACCGCCTTGACCTCCTCCGGCAGGATTTCCGGCGTCGGATTGGCCAGCGCCAGGATCAGCGGGCGGTCGGCCATCCTGGCGACCATGTCGGGCTTCAGCACCCGCGGCGCCGACAGGCCGAGGAAGATGTCGGCGCCGGCGATCACGTCGCCCAGCGAACGCGCGTTGGTCTCGCGCGCGTAGCGTTCCTTGCGCGGGTCCATCTCCTCGACGCGGCCCTTGTAGACAACGCCCTTGATGTCGGTGACCCAGACGTTTTCGAGCCTGAGCCCGAGATCGAGCAGCAGGTCGAGACAGGCGAGCGCGGCCGCGCCGGCGCCGGACGCCACCAGCTTCACCTCGGAGAGCGATTTGCCGAGGACCTTGAGGCCGTTGAGGATTGCGGCGCCGACGATGATCGCGGTGCCGTGCTGGTCGTCGTGGAACACCGGAATCTTGAGGCGCTCGCGCAGGCGTCGCTCGACCTCGAAACATTCGGGCGCCTTGATGTCCTCGAGGTTGATGCCGCCGAAGGTCGGCTCGAGCGCGGCAATGATGTCGACCAGCTTGGCCGGGTCGCGCTCGTCGATCTCGAGGTCGAAGACGTCGATGCCGGCGAACTTCTTGAAGAGGACCGCCTTGCCCTCCATCACCGGCTTGGCCGCCAGCGGGCCGATGGCGCCGAGTCCGAGCACGGCGGTGCCGTTGGTGATGACGGCGACGAGATTGGCGCGCGCGGTGACGGTCGCCGCCTCGGCCGGATCGGCGACGATCGCCTCGCACGCCGCGGCGACGCCGGGCGAATAGGCGAGCGCAAGGTCGCGCTGGTTGGCGAGCGGCTTGGTGGCGACGATCGCGAGTTTGCCCGCCGTCGGCTGGCGGTGATATTCGAGTGCGGCCTCGCGGAGCTTGTCATCAGCCATCGCGGGCCCGCTGTTCGTGCCGACTGTCCGGAAAAAGAGTTGGTGCGGTCGAGAAGAGTCGAACTTCCACGGGGTTTCCCCCACTAGCACCTCAAGCTAGCGCGTCTACCATTCCGCCACGACCGCACGGGATGCGCCCGGACGGTGCCATTGTCCGGGGCGGTGGGCAATAGCAAATCGCGCCCCGATGTGCAAGCATTCTGCGCCTGCGCGCCACCCCCGTGGACCGAGTGAATGAGCTTGGCGATCAACGACTTGGACGCCGTCGCCTGGATGGTGTCGGACTCCGCCGTCGAATACCCCGCAGCGCTCGCGTTCATGGAACAGCGGGCGGCCGAGATCCGCGCCGGCGCGGCGCCGGAGACCGTCTGGCTCCTCGAACACCCCCCGCTCTACACTGGCGGGACCTCGGCCAAAGCGGCCGACCTCCTGGCCAGCGGCGGCTTGCCGGTCTATCCGACCGGGCGCGGCGGCCAGTACACCTATCACGGGCCGGGCCAGCGCATCGGCTACGTGATGCTCGACCTCGCGCGCCGCGGCGGCGACGTGCGCCGGTTCGTCCACGACCTCGAGGAATGGCTCATCGCCACGCTGCAGCGGTTCAACGTGCGCGGCGAGCGGCGCGAGGGCCGCATCGGCATTTGGGTCGACCGCGGCCCGCATCCGCTCGGCGGCCGGCGCGAGGACAAGATCGCCGCGCTCGGCATCCGCGTGCGCCGCTGGGTGACCTTCCACGGCGTCGCGCTCAACGTCGACTGCGACCTGTCGCACTTCAAGGGCATCGTCCCCTGCGGCATCAGCGACGACCGCTACGGCGTCACCTCGCTGCTCGATCTCGGCATCACCGCGACGATGGCGGAGGTCGACATGGCGATGCAGGGCGCGTTCGCGGAGGTGTTCGGACGGCGCTGACCGGTGCGCGACGGGATGGCCGGCGGCAACCTTGACGTGACCTATTGCATCGATATGCTCGCTATGGTTACATCGCCGCATGAGCAATGTTTCGCAGTTCGGCATTCGCATCGACGTCCTATCGCGCGCCGGCAACTTCGTCGCCGCCCTCGACGTGTTCGCGGACTTGACCGCGGCGATTCGTGCCCGACCGTCGAACACGGCGGCGCTGGCGGCGCTCGAGCGCGCGACGTCGCGCATCACGGACGATGCGCTGCGGGCGCGCGACCTCGACGCCTTGATTTCGCTCTACCGGGCCTGCGACACGCTCTTCTCCGCGGCCGCGACAAATGACGAGATCGGCCTCGCCCTGGGAATTGCGGCGATCGGGCTGGCGGACGGCCTCAACGCCGCCGGCCGGCCGGACGACATCGATCCCATCGTGGCGCGGCTGTCGGACATCAATCTCGGCGAGTCCGCCGACCGCGCGCTCACGGTCCGGTTCGGCCACGTGCTGTTCGCCCAGATCCGGGCCTACTATGACGTCGGGAATGTCGACCGCGCGCGCACTCTGGTCATGGAATACCGGCGCACAGTGCTGTCGCCGGCCTTTCTCGCGGATCTCTCGGCTCGCTTCGGCCACGATGCCGGGCGCAAGTGGAACCGCCTCTGCGGCGCCATGATCTACGCGTTGGCGCAGGCGCATACGCAGAACCCGCGCTGGCCGTTCAAGACGATCGAAGAGCGCTTCGACTTCGCCGCCACGAAGCGGGTGGAGCTTTGGGGCGGCGCCCTCGCGATCGACATTCCGGCGATCTGGTCGACCGCCGCATCCAAGGATGAGCCGACGCTGGTCACATGCTGGGCGAAGGGCTTCGAGGCCGGGCACTTCCACATCCAGACCGCGGACATGCTGCAAATGGCCGACGGCATGGATTTGTCACCCGTCGAGGAGTCCCAGAACGACGGCACGTTCTCCCGGTACGACCAGCTCGAAGGCTACGACTGGCTGGTCGAGCGCAGCATGATCCTGGCGCGCGGCGGCCGCAGCGGCCGGATGGTGATGATCAATCTCACCCTGGTCACGCTCGCGCTCTACGACGAGCGGGACGATTTTCAAGGACTGGTCGCGCAGCTCGAAACCGCCGTCAGCCGCATGACGGTCGATGTCGACCGGCTGCCGCGTTCGGTCGACTAGGACGCCTCGCAGCAAACGGCCCACGGAACCACGATGCTGTAGAACAGATCGAAGGCAGGGGCCGGACCCGATACGCTCGCGGCGATGCAAGGCCTGCGGCGCGCCGGCCGCTGGGAGTTGCAGCTCTGCTTCACGCGCTGCACGACACGCTGCATCGAGGCCTGCGTCGCGAAGGGCGCGGCGACCGAGGCCGCGCGGGTCGCCCATCAGTTCCGCGACGATCTGGTGTCGCCCTGGTTTCATGACGACCTGATCGAGCGTTACGTCCGGGCGAAGGCCGACACGATGCGCACCGCCCTCGGCGCGCGGGTGGGGGCGTGGCTCGCCGCGCATCCCGACATCGCCGCCAAAGGTGCCGGCCGGATCGTCGAGCCCTACGATTTCGCCGACCAGGCCGAGACGCAGCTGTGGAACGGCGCGCTCCGCATCCGCCTGCCCCGGCGCTACGTCCCGGAACGTCAGAGCTCCGTGCGGTTCGAGTGCGACGAACCCGGCGTCGACTGCCCGACCATCTCGTTCGAGGTGGCGAACGTCGCCTCCGCGGTCGGGCGCAATGCCGCCGACGCCGCACGCGACGCGCAGAGTTGCCTTCGCACGGCGGCGATGGCCGGGCGCGGACAGTACCGGCACATGCTGCGCGAGGTCCCCGGCAGCCTGCTGCCCGGAATCTTCTCTCAGTATGACTGCCAGGACGGCGAGGACGGCGATGAGGTGCGCGACTGGCTCGTCGCGCGCAACTGGTTCCTGCTGCGCGCCAGCCGCAGCACCGTATTCATCCTCGGAGTCGGCATCGTCAGCGCCGCCTTCCAGGAAGGCCGCGACGACGTTCGGGGCTTCATCCTGCAGCTCGAGCGCGCGCTCGGCGACATGACCATCGATGCCGACCGCCCGTGCCGCGAGGCCGGGCTGGAATAGTGGGTGGCGCTGCCCGTCCGTTCAATTCCGCCCGGCCACGACGGCGCGCTCGCCGATCAGCCCGCGCAGCGCATCGGCCAGCATCGCGTATTCCGCCCGCCGCGCGCTGCCGCGCCGCCACGCAACGCCGATCTCGCGAAACGACCGGTCCCCGGCGAGCGGGCGCGCAACCAGCCGCGTGCCGCGCAGGATGCCGGCGTCGAGCGCCATCTTCGGCAGGAGCGTGATGCCGATGCCGTTGTCGACCATCTGCACGAGGGTGAGCAGGCTGGTCGCCTCGAAGCCCTCCGGCGCGGAGAGGTCGCGCAGGGCGCAGGCGGCGAGCGCGTGCTCGCGCAGGCAGTGGCCGTCCTTGAGCAGCAGCACGGGTTCGCCCTGCAGCGCCTCCGGCGCCACCTGCTTCTGCGCGGCGAAGCGGTGCCCCTTCGGCACGACGACGCTGAAGGCGTCGCGGGCGATCGCGGTCGTCTCGTTGGCGCCGCAATCGCAGGGCAGCGCCAGCAGCAGCATGTCGAGCGTCCCGGCGTCGAGCTGCGCCACCAGACGCTCGGTCAGGTCCTCGGTCAGGAACAGCCGCAGCTTCGGGTGCGCCTTGCGCAGGCGCGGCAGGATCGGCGGCAGCAGATAGGGCGCCACCGTCGGAATCACGCCGAGGCGCAATTCGCCGGCGAGCGGCGCCCCGCCCTCCTTGGCCGCGCGGACCAGTTCCTCGGCCTCGGCGATCACCAGCCGCGCGCGCTCGACGATCTTCTGCCCAAGCGGCGTCAGCACCGCGCGGCGCTGCGCGCGGTCGATCAACACCGCGCCCAGGGTCCGTTCGAGCTCCTTGATGCTGGCGCTCAGGGTCGACTGGGTGACGTGGGCCGCCCGCGCGGCACGGCCGAAATGGCCGTGCTCGGCGAGCACGGCGAGGTGACGGAGCTGGCGCAGCGAGGGCACGGCAATCATCGATTTTTCCGATTGAAGTTTCCTATTTTACTCATTGGACCGATCGTGAGGCAAATGCCATTTTGCCTTTGCGAATTGTTCGCAATCGAAACTGTTTCACGTACGGAGCACCGCACATGCTGACCATCGGCGACACCTTCCCCGCCTTCGACCTCAAGGCCGTCGTCTCGACCGACCCGAAGACCGCGTTCACGCAGATCAGCAACGCGTCCGACGCCGGCAAGTGGAAGGTCGTGTTCTTCTGGCCCAAGGACTTCACCTTCGTCTGCCCGACCGAGATCGCCGCCTTCGGCAAGCTCAACGGCGAGTTCAAGGACCGCGACGCGGTCGTCTACGGCGTGTCGACGGACAGCGAGTTCGTCCACCTCGCGTGGCGCCAGAACCATGCCGACCTCAAGGCCCTGCCCTTCCCGATGCTCGCCGACATCAAGCGCGAGCTCTCGCAGGCGCTCGGCGTGCTCGACCGGAACGAGGGCGTGGCGCTGCGCGCGACCTTCATCGTCGACCCGCAGGGCGTGATCCGCTTCGTGTCGGTCAACGACCTGTCGGTCGGCCGCAATCCGCAGGAGGTCCTGCGCGTGCTCGACGCGCTGCAGACCGACGAGCTCTGCCCCTGCAACTGGCAGAAGGGCGACGACGTCCTCAAGGCCGCCTGACCCCGAAGCGACGGCCGCGCCGCCCTCCCCGGCGCGGCCACCCTCTTCTCGAACAAGGAACCCGTCCGATGTCCCTCGACGCCCTCAAGGACCGCCTGCCCGACTATGCGCGCGACCTCAAGCTGAACCTGTCCACGCTCGCGGCCGAGCCCGCGCTCACCGAACAGCAGCGCGCGGGCACGTTCATCGTCTCCGCGCTCGCGTCGCGCAATTCCGCAGTGACGCAGGCGATCCTCGCCGCGTTCGGCCCGACGCTGTCGCCGGAGGCGCTTGCCGCGACCAAGGCGGCTGCGGCGATCATGGGCATGAACAACATCTACTACCGCTTCACGCATCTCGTCGAAGCGGCGGACTACAAGACGCTGCCGGCCAAGCTGCGGATGAACGTGATGGCCAAGCCCGGCGTCGACAAGGCTGACTTCGAGCTGTGGTCGCTCGCCGTGTCGGCGATCAACGGCTGCGGCATGTGCATGGACTCGCACGAGAAGATCGTGCGCCACGCCGGGCTGACGGTCGACGCGATCCAGGCCGCGGTCCGCATCGCCGCGGTCGTCCATGCCGTCGCGGCGACGCTCGATGGCGAAGCCGCCGCCGAAGCTGCGGTGCTCGGCGCGGCCGCCTGAGCCCGGTCGGCCGCCCCCGCTATCCGCGGATCAGCGGCCAGACCAGGGCGACGCTGTCCGGCACGAAGCGGTCGCGTTCGATCCTCTGCGCAAGGTCGTCGAGGCTGACGAAGAAGGCCTCGACGACTTCCCCGTCGCTGAAGGCGAACGGCCCATCGTGCCGGACGGCGTAGATCCTCGCGATCTCGTCGACATCCGCGTCCGAGTAGGCGCCGCCGCCAAGCGCCACCATCGGCGCCGCAATGCCGAGTTCCTCCATCAGTTCGCGCCGCGCCGAATCCTCCCAGGCCTCGCCGGCGCCCAGCACCCCGCCGGCGGCGAGGTCCCAGCGGCCCGGCCACAGATCCTTGGCGTCCGACCGGCGATGGATCAGCACGTGGCCGCGCGTCGAGCGCACGACGATGAAGACGCAGCGGTGCCGGAGGCGCCGCGCGCGCACGTCGCGCCGGGCGGCGACGCCGACGACGTTGTCCGCCTCGTCGACGATGTCGACCCGTTCGTCGCCCGGCTTCGGTTTCTCGACTGCCATCGCACCCCTTTTCCGACACCGGCGTCACGCGTTTCGGTCGGCGAGACGCCGTTGCGCGCGCGCCGGTGCGCCATGGTATCGTGGCACAAATCAGGCCCATCGGAGCAGCCCATGCCGATCATCAACCGCATCGCCGAGTTTCACGCCGACATGACGGCCTGGCGGCGCGACATCCACGCGCACCCCGAGCTCGCGTTCCACGAGACGCGGACCGCGGACGTGGTGGCAAAGAAGCTCGCCGACTGGGGAATCGAGGTTGATCGCGGCCTCGCCAAGACCGGCGTCGTCGGCACGTTGCGCGCCGGCTCCGGCAAGCGTGCGATCGGCCTGCGCGCCGACATGGACGCGCTGCCGCTGCCCGAGAAGAACCATTTCGACCACGCGTCGAGGAATCCCGGCAAGATGCACGCCTGCGGCCACGACGGCCACACGACGATGCTGCTCGGCGCCGCGCGCTACCTCGCCGAGACGAAGAACTTCGACGGCACCATCCACTTCATCTTCCAGCCGGCCGAAGAGGGCGAAGGCGGCGGCCGCGCCATGGTCGAGGAAGGCCTGTTCCGGAAATTCCCCGTCGAGTCCGTCTACGGCATGCACAACATGCCGGGCATCCCGGTCGGCAAGTTCGCCATCCGGCCCGGCCCGATGATGGCGTCGTCGGACATCTTCGAGATCGCGATCACCGCCAAGGGCGGCCACGCCGCCTTCCCGCACCGCGCGGTCGACGCGATCGTCGTCGGCGCGCAGATCGTCACCGCGCTGCAATCGATCGTCGCGCGCAACGTCGACCCGGTCGAGACCGCGGTCGTCAGCGTCACCCAGTTCCACGCCGGCGACGCCTGGAACGTGCTGCCCGACGACGCGGTGATCCGCGGCGGCACGCGCACCTTCAGCACCGCGATGCAGGACCTGCTCGAGCGCCGCATCCGCGAGGTCGCCCAGGGCATCTGCGCCGCCTACGGCGTCGAGATGAAGTACATGTACGAGCGCCGCTATCCGCCGCTGGTCAATCACGGCGCGCCGACGGCGTTCTGCGCCGACGTGGCGCGCGCGGTCGTGGGCGCGGAGAACGTCGACGACGCGACGCCGCCGCTGATGGGCTCCGAGGACTTCGCGTTCATGCTCCAGGCCGAGACCGGCGCCTACATCTTCGTCGGCAACGGCGCCGCCGACCAGCCCGGCGGCTGCATGGTCCACAACCCGCACTACGACTTCAACGACGAAATCCTGCCGCTCGGCGCGACCTACTGGGTGCGCCTTGCCGAGACGGCGCTGGCGCGGCGTTGAGCCCGCGCGACCGGCGCGAATAGATCGCGCCGCCCGGCCGTTATAGGCGATGGTCGGGACTGCAAGGGAGGATCGGGCGATGCGTGTCCGCGACGGCGCGCGGCGCCGGCTGCGCGCGGGCTTGATGGCGCTGGCCGGGCTGGCGGCATTGACCGCCTGCACCTTTCCGACCCAGCAGGCCTATCGCGAGACGGTGACCACCTGGGTCGGCAAGCCGCTCGACCAGCTCGCCCTCACCTGGGGCGTGCCCGACCGGTCGATCGATCTCAGCGACGGCACCCGGCTGATCGAATACGACCGCCAGGCCGCCCGCTACGTTCCGGGCATGCGCTATATGGACCAGATTCCGGTCGTGGTGCGCGATGCCCAGGGCCGCCGCCGCGTGACCTATGCCACGGTCTGGCGCGAAGGGCCGGGGTCGACGATCGTCGAGCGCTGCCTGACCCGCTTCCGCATCGGACGCGATGGCCGCGTCCAGGACGTCGCATTCGAGGGCCCGTCCTGCGTCGCCTATCCGCGCACCGAACCGGCGCCCGCCGCGCAGCCGACCGAGCCGACGCCGCAGGAAGCGCCCGCGCCGACTGCAGCTCCGCGCTGATCGCCCGTCAATAGGCCGCGCTGGTCGCCGTACCGGACGGCGCCTCCAGCACCGATCCGCCGCCCTCGATCGTCCAGCGCTCGCGTCCGTCCGCGTCGAGTTCGCCGCGCAGCACGGCGTCGCACGGCGGCACCGACGACAGGTCGCTGCCGTCCTGCACCGCCGCGAACAGCGCGGCAGGCTCGGCGTCGAAGACCACGCGCTGCGCCGCCGGCCGGAGGCCGAGGCTTTGCTGCATGCGCAGCTGGAGCCGGGCCGTCTCAAAGTCGAGGATCGCGGCGAAGTGCTGCGGCTTGTCCTGTACCCGCGCGTGCAGAAAGGCGGCGAATTCCAGGCATTCCTCGACGAAGTGCAGGCTTGTCGCCTTGCGGATCGCCCAGAAGGCGCGCAGCAGCGCAGCTGTCCGCTCGTCCCCCAGCACCCTGAGGCTGAGAGGCAGCAGCGACAGCACCTTGGTCAGGCGCCAGCTCATGTAGAGCATGCGCATCGTCGCGACGCCGCGGTCGTCCGCCAGGGCCGCGAGACGCTGCCGCTCGACCGCGGCGAGATCGTCGCGCCCGCTGCCGTCGCGCGCCTCGGCGACGAGTTCCGCGAGCGCGGACTGGAACGCGGCGAGGGTCACGTCGCGACCATCGGCGCCGCCGCAAGCGCGCGCATGCGCTCGAGCGTCGCCGCGAGAAGGTCCGGCCCCATGCGCTTGTACCAGGAGCCGAGCAGTTCGAACGTGATGCCGCGCAGGTTCGGACAGCGTGCGACGACCTGCGCCGCGATCGCCCAGACATCGTCGGGGACCGCGCCGGAATGGGCATCGAGATAGACGCCGTCATGCGTCAGCCCGCCGGCGAGATGGATCTCCGCCACGTTGCGCAGGTCGAGGGCCGAGAGATAGGCATCCCAGTCCGCCGCGCCGTTGCGGACGTCGACGTAGACGTTGTGGAGATCGAGCAGCAGGCCGCATCCGCCGCGCGCGCAAAGTTCGTTCAGGAAACGCGGCTCGTCGAACGCCTCGCCGGCGAAGCCGATGTAGTTGACGTTGTTCTCGAGAAGGAACGGCCGCGCGATCCGCCGCCGTACCGCGGCCACGCGCGCCGCGATCATGTCCAGCGCCTCGTCGTCGCGCGCCACCGAGAAGGGCACGCCGAGCAGATACTCGTGGCCGCCGACGTCGCGCACGAGATTGAACGCGAGGTGGTCGCTGTGCCAGGCGAAGTCGAGCATCGCATCCCAGCGCGCGATCTGGTCGATGTGTTCGTCGCGGAAGCGATGCGCGCTGCCGATCGACAGGCCGATGCTGTGCGCGACGATCGGCCGTTCCCGGCGGAACGCGCGGAAGAACGCCAGCGCCGCCGCGTCGTCGACATAGCGCGGCGTCCGCGCCGGACCGTGATCGGTCCAGCCGGTGTCCGGCACGACCTCCAGATAGTCGAGCAGGTCGCACCGCGCGACGATGAAGTCGTGCAGCTCGCGTTGATAGGTGAGGCCGACGCCCACCGCATCGCGGCGCGCGCCGGCCCCGGCCATTCCGTCCAAGCTCAACCCTGCTGCTGGGTGAGGATCGGCAGCACGCGGCTGCCGTGGGCGAACTCGTCGAGGCCCGATGCGGCGCAGGGCAGGCAGCCGCGGAAGCCCGGGATCTTCGCGAGGTCGAGGGCCACGTCGATGATCTTCATCACCCGGTCCTTGTCGACCTTCGACGCGGCGAAATGGTCCGGGTCGAGCGCGATGACGACGCGGGCCTTGGTGTCGAACACGTTGAAGGTTCGCATGGCGTGTCTCCCTGATTTGACTGCGCGGTTTGACGTGCGAAGCCGTCCCGGCGGAGCGTGCGGACCCGCACGACCCGCGGCGGAAAGCCGGGATCACTTTGTCCCCTGGGCGTCAGCGAGCGCCGCCGCGGAGCACGGGCTTGGGTGCTTCGCGGCCGAGGCAGCTCATTT
>JAEUKZ010000256.1 GCA_016793045.1 Alphaproteobacteria bacterium | reverse complement strand
ATACCAGGCGCCGATCGCGGCGCCGACGACCGGCAGCTTGCGGCGCACGACCTTGTCGATGGCGATGCCGTAGAAGTCCTGCAGCCAGTAGACGAAGCGCGCGCCGACCGCGCGGCACGCGGCGCGCACCGGCACCAGGATGTCGATCGGCCCGTTGGCGACCACGACCTCCGGCCGCTCCGCCGCGACCAGCGCCGCGAGCTTGCGGCCGAATTCGCGCTCCTGCAGCGCACGCCGGACGAAATTGTACTTGGCGACCGGACGGTCGAGATCGAGCGGCTGAAGGCGCAGGGTGGGCGGGTCGTCGGCACGGCGCGCGAGCGGCCCCTTGGGCGACTGGAACGTCGCCGACCAGACATGCAGCACGTCGTGGCCGTGCGCCGCGAGCGCGCGCGCGAGCTGGACCGGGAAAGCGTGACCCGGGTAGTCGTGGATCAGCACCTTCATCGCCGGCGCGCCTTGACGATCAGGCAGTCGCCGCGCCCCAGGATGTTGCCGAGCCACAGCGCCGGGAACAGGCCGCAGCGGATCGCGAGCATCAGTCCGGCGACCAGCCAGCGCTTCCTGAACAGCGCGGTCGGGTCCGCTTTGGCGCGGCCCAACCGCGCCAGCACGCTCTGCGCCGCCCACAGGGCCGGGGTGATCTGCCGCGCCGACACCACGTCGAAGCCGCTCTCGTCGAGCAGCGCCGCCAGCCGCGCCTGGGTGAAGTGGGTAATGTGGAACGGCACGTGCCAGTTGATCCATTCGCGCCCGAAGGCGGACGCGAGCCAGCTCCTCGCGTTGGGCAGGCTGATCCAGACCTCGCCGCCCGGGGCGAGGATGCGGCGGACATGGGCGAGCATCACGCGCGGGTCGAGCGCATGCTCCAGCACATTCGACAGCACCGCGCGATCGAACGGTCGTTCGGGCGCGAAATCGGCGATGTCCTTCTCGTAGACGGTGAAGCCGCGGCTGCGCGCGACGCGGGCGGCATTGCGGTTGAGTTCCAGCCCCTCGGCCTCGAAGCCGTTGGCGCGATAGATCGCCAGCCCGCGGCCTTCGTTGCAGCCGATGTCGATGAGCCGGCCCGCGCCCCGTTCGCCGTGAAAGGAAATGTCGCCGTCGAGCGCGAGCCAGATCCGGTACGGCGCGGAAAACAGGAACTTCTCGCGCGCCTTGCCGTAGGAGGTTTCGCCCTCGCCGCCGAGATTGTAGTGCTGCTCGTAGAGGCGCTGAAGTTCGGGCCCGGACGGGCACGGTTCCGTCTGCAGCAGGCCGCAGGACGGGCAACGCATGATCGTCCACGTTCCGGGCACGCCGAAGCGGGTGTCGCGCACGCCGTCCAGCATCGGCGCGACGGCCCGGTTGCAGAGCAGGCAGGCCGTCATCGCGCGCGCCCTTCGGCCTTGCGGCGCTCATGGAGCTTGGCGTCGATGAGGAAGCGGAACCAGAAGGTCTGCAGCACGTAGAAGATCAGCCCTTCCCGGCCGTCGAGGAAGCCGAGGCGCAGGACGTAGCGATAGAGGAACAGCAGCAGCGCGCGCAGGAACAACGGCGCGCGGTTGTACCAGCCGCGCTGCGCGCGCTTGCGCGCGACCGGGGTGTCGCCGCCCGCCCCGATCACGCCGGCTCCGGGGTTCAAGATTTCCTCGACCTCGGCATCCGCCCAGCGGTTGTGGCGCGTCGTCCACTCGGTGAGCGACATGCGGATGTCGTCGATCATCGGGTTCGCGAGCTTGGCCGACCTGCCGTCGACGTAGAAGTGCTGATCGTACTTGCGGTCCTCGCAATGCCCCTTGCCGCTGCGGAACAGCCGCATGTGATAGATCGGATACATGCCGCCATGGCGCAGCGCGCGGCCGTGGAAATGCACGAGGCGCGGGATGTAGTAGCCGTCGACGTCCGCTGGCGGGCCGGCGGCGAAGAGCGCGCGCAACTCGGCCTCGAGCTCGGGCGTGACGCGTTCGTCCGCGTCGAGATGGAGCTGCCAGCCATGCGCGAGCGGCAGGGTCTCGATCGCCCAGTTGCGCTGCGCGCCGTAGTTGGCGAACGGGTGTTGGACGATCTTGGCGCCGGCCTCGCGCGCGATCTCCAAGGTGCGGTCGGTCGAGAAGGAATCGACGACGTGGACGTCGTCGCTGATCCGCGTCGCGGAGGCGAGCGTCGCCGCGATCGTGGACTCGGCGTTGAAGGTGAGGACGACGACCGAGATGGGCAGCGTGGTCACGCCGGTCTCCCGTGAGCGGCGAGCGAGCGATACACGCTCTCCAACTGCCGCGCAATGCTGTCCCACGAATAGCGTTCGCGGGCGAGCCGCCGGCCCGCCTCGCCCATCGTGCGCGCGGTGCCGGGGTCGGCGGCGAGCGCCACGATCTGGCGCGCGACCTCGTCCACCGTCGGCGGCCCGACGAGGCCGGCGCCCGCGGCGGCGACGTCCGACCAGATGTTGACCTTGTCGGAGAGCGCCACCGGCACGCCGCAGGCCATCGCTTCGACGATCGCGATGCCGAAATTCTCCGAGTAGGACGGCAACGCAAAGCAGTAGGCGTCCGCCAGCGCGGCGAGCTTGTCCGTGCCCGTCAGCATGCCGGTGAAGGTCACCCGGTCGGCGATGCCCGCCGCCGCGACGAAGCCGCGCGTGTCCGCAAGCATGCCGTCGTCGGGCCCGGCGATGACGAGGTGGAGATCGGCATGGCGGGTGCAGGCCTGCGCGAAGCCGGGCACGAGCAGGTCGAGCCCCTTCTTGAAGTTGAGCCGCCCGAGGAACAGCACGATCCGGCGGTCCCCGATCTCGGGATGGCGGGCGCGGAACGCGCCCTGCGGCGGCAGGGCGGCGTATTCGCCGAGCTCGAGCCCGTTGGGCACCACGACGCCCGGCGCGCCGTGGACATAGGGCGC
>JAEUKZ010000240.1 GCA_016793045.1 Alphaproteobacteria bacterium | reverse complement strand
TCCGAGTTGGTGCGGCCGTGGCAGACGATCTCGTCGCCGCGGGCGCGAAACGCCGCCGGCAGCTGCGGCGCCGCATCGTAGACCGCCGAATTGAGCAGCGCCGCGCAGGGCAGCTTGAGTTCGGCGAAAAGATCGATCAGGCGCCAGGCGCCGACGCGGTTGCCGTAGTCGCGCCAGGAGAAATTGAGCACGTCGGGCTGCGGTCCGCCGGGCACGATCTCCTCGGTCAGCCCTTCGCCGAACGCATATTCTTCGATGTTGAGGGCGATATAGACTGCGAGTCGCCGTCCGTCGCGCCAGTCGAAGACCGGCCGGCCCGCGATCGGGGAGTAGGGATAGCGTCCATGTCCGGCGAGCCGCATCGTCCAGGTTTCTCCCGCGCATGAGCCAGGATGCGATCCTGGCGCAAGCGCAGCGCGCTGTCACCGGCAAGGAGGTGCCGGGGATCGCGGTCGCGCGGATCGATGCCGGCCGCGCGCCGCGCATTGCCGCCTATGGCCGCGCGGATCTCGGCAGCGGCCGGGTGCTGCGCGCCCACAATGTCTTCCAGGCGGCGTCGATCGGCAAGCTCGTCACCGCCTGCGCGATCCTGCGCCTGGTCGAGGCGGGCGCGCTCGCGCTCGACGACGCGGTGCCGCGGCGCGTCAGGCGCTGGACGTTTCCGCAGACGCCGCACGACCTCGACGGCGTCACCCTCCGCCGCGTGCTCTGCCACAGCGCCGGCCTGTCGCTGCCCGACTATCCCGGCTTCGATCCCGGCGCGGCGATGCCGACGCTCGAGCAGTCGCTGTCGGGCGCGACCAATGGCGGCGGCGATCTGCGGGTGATCGCGCCGCCGGGCGGCGCGTTCCTCTATTCGGGCGGCGGCTTCACCCTGCTCCAGCTGCTGATCGAGGAGATCACCGGCGAGGCGTTCGCCGGCCACATCCGCCGCACGATCTTCGCGCCGCTCGGCATGGTGCAGAGCGGCTTCACGTCGGACGAGGCGCTGGTGGCGCAGGCGGCGACCGGCCATGACCGCTACGGCCGGCCGGTGCCGTTCTTCCGCTTCGACGGCCTCGCCGCGGCCGGCATGCTGACGACCGCGGGCGATCTCGCGCGGTTCCTCGGCGCCCTGATCGCGGCGCATGACGGCAGGGAAGGGGGCATCGTCTCGCCGGCGGCACTGCGCCTCATCGCGACGCCGCTCGCCCAGACCGGCCGCGTCGACGGGCTGTGGGCCGGCTACGGGCTCGGCTGCGAGGTCGACGAGCGCGCCGACGGCCGGCGCGTCATCGGCCATCACGGCATGAACAGGGGCTGGCGCGCCATCGCCGCCGCCGAGCCGGCGCGCGGCCGCGCGCTCGTGCTGCTCTCCAACGGCGACGCCGCGCTGCCGGCGCTCGAGGCGGTCTACGAGGCGTGGGCGGGCGAAGGGTGACCGCGCGCGCTCACCCCACGATCGGCAGCGCCCGCGGCGCCAGGGTCTCGATCGGCCGGCCTTCGGGATCGTGCCTGCCGACGTCGGCGGCGATGCGCGTCTGCGCCATCCCCAGCGCGCGCACCGCTTCGGCGCGGTCCAGCGTCGTCACCGTGCCGTCCTCGACCACCTGCCGGCCGTCGACGAAGACATGGCGGATCGCGCGCTCGGCGGCGGCGTAGACGAGGCTGCGCAGCGGGTCGTAGAGCGGCTGCATCGCCGGATGGTCGAGCGCCACGAGCGCGAGATCGGCGCGCGCCCCGGCGGCGAGCCGGCCGAGGTCGCCGCGCCGCAGAACCCGCGCACCGCCGGTGGTGGCGCAGGCGAAGAGGTCGGCGGTGGAGGTGGAATGCGTCGGCCCGGCGGCGACGCGCGCCAGCGTCTCGGCGTTGCGCATCTCCTCGAGCAGGTTGTGCGGGTGGGTGTCGGTGCCGATGCCGACATTGATGCCGCGCGCGAGGTAGATGCCGAGATCGTGCAGCAGCGAGCCGTCGCGCGCGAACACGGTCGGGCAATGCGCGATGCTGACCCGGCGCGACGCCAGCAGATCGACGTCGCGGCGCGTCGGCCAGTGCAGCCAGGGATGGGCGTCGGTGAACACCGCGTGGCCGAGCATCGTGCGCTCGTCGAGAATGCCGACGCGGTCGAGGAACTCGATCGGCGTCACGCCCGGATGGCGGCGCGTCATGCCCTGGAACTCGGCATAGCTCTGCGCGGCGTGGATGTGCAGCGGCCGGTCGGTCCGCTTCGCGAGCGCGATCGAATCGCGCAGCAGGCTTTCCGAACAGGTGTCGACCTGGGCCGGCGAGACCATCGAGGTGAGGCGCCCGCACGGATGCCGGTCGGCTTCGTCCATCGTCGCGATCGCCTCGGCGAAGGCGGCGCGGCCGTCGTCGGCCGCCCAGCGGTACTGCGTCTCCTGGCCCGTGTCGGTGTACCACTCGGCGGAACGATACATCGGCGCCGCGCAGGCGCGGATGCCGCTTTCCGCCAGCAGGTCGAGCCAGCCCGGATAGGCGTGCGACAGGTCGACGATGGTGGTGACGCCGCCGGCGAGCAGCTCGCACAGCGCGAAGCGCGCGGCGGCCTGCTGCGCCGCCACGTCGGTCACGAAGGCCTGCCGGAAGTGGTGGCGGCTGCTGTAGAACAGCCGCGGATTGCCGAACTCCTCGGTGAAGCCGCGGAAGATCGGCGCCCCGGACGGGTGGCAGTGCACGTTGATCAGCCCGGGCATCGCCAGGAAGCCCGTGCCGTCGATTTCGCGCGCCACCGCGCCGTCGTAGCGCCCGCCGGCATGGACGATGCGTCCGCCGGCGAAAGCGATGTCGGCGCCGCGGCGATAGGCGTGGCCGCCGCGCGCCTCGTCCCATACGATGGCCCAGTCGGCACGGCGGATGCATGTCGTTGCGTTCGTCTTGGCGGTCATGGTGTCGGGTCGCGTCCCTGGTGGAGGGCGTCAGAATGAAGCTCCTCGTCGTCAATGCCAACACCTCGCCGCAGGTCACCGACCTCGTCGTGCAGGAGGCGCGCCGCGCGGCGCAGCCGGGCACGGAGATCGTCTGTGCCACCGGGCGCTTCGGCGCGCGGATCATCAGCACCCGGGCCGAGAACGCGATCGCGCATCATGCGATGGTCGAACTCGTCGCCGAACATCACCGCGGGTGCGACGCGGTGCTGATCGGCGTGTCCTACGACACCGGGCTCGCCGCCGTGCGCGAATTGCTGCCGATCCCGGTCGTCGGAATGACCGAGGCGGCGCTGCACAGCGCCTGCTTCCTGGGCGGGCGCTTCGGCATGATCACCTTCGACCGCCGTTCGGAGGCCGTCTATCGCGAGATCATCGCCGGCTACGGGCTGACCGCGCGGCTCGGCGCGCTGCGCTCGATCCAGGCCAGCCCCGCCGACATGTATCGCGACCCGTCGATCGTCGAGGCCAAGGTGGTGGAGGCGGGGCAGAAGCTGGTCGAGGAGGACAACGTCGACGTCATCATCATCAGCGGTGCGGCGATGGCGGGCATGCCGCGGCGGGTGCAGGACCGGCTCAAGGTGCCGGCGATCGACGGCGTCAACTGCGGCACGCGCCTTGCCGAGATGCTGGCCGCGATGAAACTGCCCAAGCCGCGCTCGGGCAGCTACGCCGCGGTGCCGGAAAAGGAGCTGGTCGACGTCGCGCCGGCCATCCAGGCGCTGTACCGGGGGTGAGGGGTCAGCGCCCCTGCATGTGGGGCAGCCACATGACGATCTCCGGGAAGGCCGTGATCAGCGCGGTGAGGCCGAGCAGGCAGATCAGGAACGGCGTTACCCCGGAGATCACCTCTGCCACGGTGCCCTGGCCGCGGACACCCTGGACGACGTAGAGGTTCATGCCCACCGGCGGCGTGATCAGCGCGAGTTCGCACATGATCACGAGGTAGATGCCGAACCACACCGGGTCGTACCCGAGGCTGGTCACGACCGGCATGACGATCGGGATCGTCGCGATCATCATCGCCAGCGAATCCATGAAGCAGCCGAGGATGAGGTAGAGGATCGTCAGCAGGAGAATCATCTGCCACGCCGCCACGTCGAAGCCGGCGATGAAGCCGGAGACCATGGCCGGCACGCCGAGCACCCCGATGATGAAGTTGAGGTAGAACGCGGCGATCAGGATCAGCAGCATCATCGCGCTGACGCTGGTCGTCGCCAGCAGCGACTGCTTGAGCATGACGAGGCTGAGATTGCCGGTCGCGGCGACGAGCACGAACGAGGCGACCACGCCGACGGCCGCGGCCTCGGTCGGCGTCGCCCAGCCGGCATAGATGCTGCCCATCACGGTCAGGAAGATGAACACTGGGGGCAGCAGGTCCTTGAGCCGCCCGATGCGCTCGCGCAGCGGCGGGGCGGCTTCGCGCCGCCCGACGATCGACGGCTTGAGAATCGCCGCAACGACGATGAGGCCCGAGAACATCGCCGCGAGCAGCAGGCCGGGCACGAAGCCCGCGGCGAACAGCGCGCCGATCGAGGTGCTGGTGATGGCGCCGTAGATGATCATGTTGATGCTGGGCGGAATGAGGATGCCCAGCGTGGCGCCGCTGGCGACCGATCCGAGCACCCACTTCTCTTCGTAGCCGCGCTTGCGGAAGGACGGCAGCGCCACCGTACCGATCGTCGCGGCGGTGGCGACCGACGAGCCCGAGATCGACGCGAACAGGGTCGAGGCCGCGATGTTGGTGTGAAGCAGGCTGCCGGGCAGCGGATGCAGCCAGTCCGCGAGCGCCACGTACATGCGCTCGGTCACGCCGCCGCGCACCAGGAGCTCGCCCATCAGGATATAGAGCGGAATCGACACCAGGATGAAGTTGTTGAGCGTGCCCCACATCATGGTGCCGAGGGGCTGGAACATCGTGCCGCCGAAATACCACCAGGAGCCGAGCGCCGCGGTCGCGAACAGCGTCGTCGCGACGTGCAGGCCCGCGAGCATGATGAGCAGCATGAAGCCGAAGCCGATCGCGATGCCGAGGATGCTGATCATGACGTCTTTCCGCGCGCGGCGATCTCAGCGGCGTTCGCCGCGGTCGCTCGAAAGTTCCTTGGAGAGCTCGACGACTTCCTGCACCGCCGTCAGCGGCCCGTAACGGCGGTTGACCTCGTCTGGGTTGCGCAGCCGGGAGAGCGCGTCGAGGAGCGCCCACGCGACGACGACGAGGAACGACCACGTGCCGACCACCCAGATCGCCTGCGGAATCCACAGCGGAGTCTGCAGCGCCGAGTTTGCGCGGCTGTCGAACTCGAGCGTCTCGGCGAAGGCCTGGTAGGAGAAATAGGCGATCAGCGCGGCGTAGCCGAGCAGCGAGGCGAGCGCCAGCACGTTGACCGCGGTCAGGACCGGCCGCGGCAGGTAGGGCATCAGGATGTCGACCCGGGTGTGGCCGCGCTGCAGCAGCGCATAGGGCAGCCCGACCGAGCCGATCATCGCCAGCACGTAGCCGCCGTATTCGTCGGACCCTTCGAACGAAAAGCCGAAGAATTTGCGCGAGACGATGTCGAAGCAGATGGCGAAGGCGAGCAGCAGCACCGCCGCGCCGGCCACGATGGCCAGCGCGGCGGTGACGGACCGCAAGGCGCGTTCGATCAACGCCGACACGATGCGGCGTCCGTCGCGGCGCGGCTCAGGGAATCTGCAGCCCCCGCGCCCGGCCGACCGTGTCGTTCCACACCTGCTTGCAGTTGGGCAGGACGCGCGCGCAGCGCTGCGCGTAGTCGGTGAGGATCGTCTGCTGCGCCACCCGGCGCACGCGCTCCATGTCCGCCGGCGAAACCTGCACCAGCGTCATGTTGTAGCGCGTGTGCACGGTGCAGGCGGCACCGGCGACGCCGGTGCTGCACGCCGTGGCGTTCTCGTTGGTCGTCGTCGCCAGATCCCACAGCTCGTTCTCCATCCGCCGGAACTCGGCGGTGAGCGCGGTCTGCTGCGGCGCCGACAGGCGGTTCCACCACGCCAGGTTGGCGAGATGCGCCTGCACCGAGCCGGAAACCGAAAGCGGCAGCAGGTGGGTCGTCACCTCGGGCCAGCGTCCGGTGTTGGCGGAGGTGGGGGAGGTGATGCCGCAATTGGCGACGCCGCGCTGGAGCGCCGGGTAGACCTCGGGGAAGGCGAGTGCCACCGGCGTGGCGCCGAGCGCCTCGATGAGCTGCGACATCGACGGCGTGAAGGAGCGCACCTTCTGGCCGCGAAGGTCGTCGAGCGTGCGGATCGGCTGGTTGCAGAAGAACACCTGCGGGCCGAATGGCCACACCGCGAGCACCTTGGCGGCGAAGCGCTCCTGGATGCGGCGGTCGAACACCTCGCGGAAGGCGTCCACGGCCGCGCGCAGCTCGGTCATGTTGGTCGACACGCCGATCAGGTCGATCCCTTCGACGAACGGGTCGTCGCGCGAGGCGAGCCCGACCTGGGTCGAGATGACGTCGAAGGTGCCGGCGCGCACGAGGCGCAGCGCGTCGCCCATCTGCAGGCCGAGCGCCTGGTATTCCTGGCGCGTCACGGTGACGCCGAGCCCGGCGGTGCCGTTGATGCGCTCGACCGCCGCATTTTCGATCGGAAACTGCGTCGAGTTGGTCTGCGACTGGCTGAGCAGGCGCAGCGCGGTCTGCGCGTCGGCCGCCGTGCCGGCCGCGACGCCGAAGAAGGCCGCCATGGCGAGGCGGGCGATGAACTTCGTGCTTTTCATGTTGATCCCCCGGACGGAACGCAGCGCCGCAAAAGTCCCGGCGCCCTGGAATTCGGCCACATTGCCGCCCGCTTGGCAAGCAAGCGTCGTGCCATGAATCACGTCAGTCGCGGATATAAAGTGTGCAAACGGTCGTAGACTTCGCGGTACGCGGCATAGATGCGCGTATACGCGGCGTGCCGGCCCGCATCGGGTGCGACCACCGATGCGCGCGCGACGAAGCGGTCGATGGCGCCCCAGTCCGCGATCGCGCCGACGCCGACGCCCGCGGCATAGGCGGCGCCCAGGCACGACCCGGGATGACCGGCGAGCAGCTGCACGGGCTGCCCGAGCACGTCGGCCGCGATCTGCATCCACACCGGGCTGGCGGCGCCGCCATCAGAGGCGACGACGCGCGACACGTCGTAGCCGAGCGCGCGCATGACCTCGACGTGATGGCGGAACCCGAAGCACACCGCTTCCAGGGCCGCGCGCCAGACATGGCCGATCGTGTGGTGGAGGCCGAGCCCGACCAGCGTGCCGCGCGCCGCCGGGTCGTGGATCGGCGTCTTTTCGCCGAGGAAATAGGGCAGCATGACCAGCCCGTCGGCGCCGGGCGGCAGGGCGGCCGCGCGCGCGTCGAGGCTGCGATGGGTTTCGTGCGGCGCGAATTCGCGGCGGATCCAGTTGAGCACCGCGCCCGAGGCCGCCATGCAGCCGTTCGGCATGAAGCGGCCGGGGATCAGGTGATAGTCGAGGAACAGCCGGCGGTCGGGCATGGCCTGCGCGACCGACAGCAGGATGTCGCCGGCCCCGCCGAACTTGATCAGCAGGTCGCCGGGATCGACGATGCCGGCGACGAAGGCGGAGGCGACATGGTCGGCGCAGCCGGCGATCACCTTCGTGCCGGCGGCGAGCCCGGTTTCGCGCGCCGCGCTCTCGCTGACCGTGCCGATCACGTCCTGCGCCGCGCGCGCGCGCGGCACGGCCGACGCGGGCACGCCGCCGAGCGCGACCAGGTCGGGCGCCAGGTCGTCCGTCGCGAGGTCGAGGAAACCCGCCTCGAGCGCCCAGTTGCGCTCGGTGCCGCGATGGCCGGTGAGCTTCCAGTTGATGAAGTCGTAGGACCCGAACACGGTCGCGATCCGCGCGAACACGGCGGGCTCGTGGCGGGCGAGCCAGCGCAGCTTGGGTGCGACGAGCTGCTGGGTGATGCCCTGGCCGGTGCGTGCGAGGAACGGAGCGGCGTCGATCTGGCGCGCCAGCGCGTCGACCTCGGCCCCGGTGCGGCCGTCGCTCTGCTGGATGCTCGGCCGCAGCAGCGCGCCCGCATCGTCGAGCAGGACCGCCGCCGGCAGCATGCCGGTCACGCCCACGGCCGCCACCTGTTCGCTGCGGATTGCGGCGTCGCGCAGCAGCTCGGGAACGATCGCGCGGACATTCGCCCACCACTGCCGCGGGTCCTCCTCCGCCCAGCCCGGATGCGGCGAGGCGAGATCGACCGGGCGCGATGCCAGCGCCAGCACCCGCCCGGCCGTATCGATGGCGATGCCGATCGTCGAGGTGGTGCCGATGTCGATCCCGATCGTCAGCGCCCCGGTCGGCGGTGCCCCGGTCGGCGGTGCCGCGGTCGTCGGCGCCATGCTCAGCGCCCGCGCAAGTGCCGCACCTTGTCCATGAAGCGCGCCACGCGCGCGCGGTCGACCGCGTTCCAGGTGTTGCCGTCGACCTTGAAGTGCGTGCCGATCACGCAGCCGTCGGCGGTGGCGAGGATGGTCTCGACGTTGTCGATGCGCACGCCGGTGTTGGCGAGCACCGGCACCGCGCCGATCGCCCTCTTCACCCGCGCGAGCTCGGACTGGTCGACCGCCTGGCCGGTGATCGCGCCGGAAACGCAGATCGCGTCGGCGAGCGAGGAAAACACCACGCTCTCGGCGCGCTTCTCGGTCGGCCGCGTGTCGAGCGGGGCGGCGAACTCCGCGTTGACGTTGAACAGCAGCTTGAGGTCGGGCCGGCCGAGATCGGCCCGCAGGCGCAGCGCGCCGGCGCAGTCGGGCTGCCACAGCCCCATGTCGCTGGCATAGACGCCGGTGAAGACCTCGCGCGCGAAGGCGGCGCCCGATGCGACCGCGAGGGCGACGGTCGCCACGGGGTCCCACAGATAGTTGACGCCGAAGGGCACGCGCAGCGCCGGGCGCAGCGCCGCGACGATCGACGCCATCGCGGCAAGGCCCTCGGGCGCCGCCTTCAGCACATAGGGCCGGTCGCCTTCGTTGCCGAACATGATCGCGTCGACGCCGCCGGCCTGCAGCGCCTCGACGTCGCGCGCCACGCCGTCGATCAGCTTCGCCATGCCGCCGGCGCGGTCGAAGCCGGGCGCGCCGGGCAGGGGCCCGAGATGCGCCATCGCGATGATCGGCTTGGCGCCGCCCTCGAAGACGAGCGGCGGGGAAGGCGTGAAGGTCGTCATGTGCTGGTCATCCCATGTAGATCCCGCCGTCGACGAGCACCGCCTGCCCGGTCATGAACCGCGCCGCGTCGCTGGCGAGGAACACGACCGCATCGGCGACGTCTTCCGGCTCCTCGAGCCGGCCGAGCGGCGTCAGTGAAACATATTCGGCGCGCACCGCGTCCGGCGTCATGCCGCGCAGCTTCGCCTCCCACTCGAGCTCGCGCGCCTGCATCGAGGTGCGCACGAAGCCGGGGCACACGCAGTTGACGCGGATCGCATCGCGCGCGACCTCGCGCGCCAGCGCCTGGGTGAACCCGACCACCGCGAACTTGCTCGCCGAATAGTGGGCGAGCAGCGCCGCGCCGACCTTGCCGGCGAGCGAGGCGGTGTTGACGATGGCGCCGCCGCCGCCGCGGGCGAGGAAGTGGCGCACCGCCGCGCGGTCGGTCAGGAACACGCCCTTGGCGTTCACCGCCATGTTGGCGTCCCATTCGGCCTCGGTCAGGTCGACGACGCGCTGCATGGTCGAGATGCCGGCATTGGCGCAGACGATGTCGAGCCGCCCGAACGCGTCGATCGCGGCGGCGAACACCGCGTCGGTCTCGGCGGCGCTGGTGACGTCGAGCCGCGCGGCGCCCGCCGCGGGGCCGATCTCCGCCGCCGCGCGCTCGGCAGCCAGGGCATCGATGTCGGTCACGAACACACGCGCCCCGGCCCCGGCCAGCGCGCGCGCGATCGCGCGGCCGATCCCGGTGCCGGCCCCGGTCACCAGCGCGTTTCGCCCGGCGAGAACAGTCGTCGTCATCGTGTCATCCCTTCGTTCGCCCCGTTGCTAGCAAACCGCGTTCCGCTTGTCGCAGGGTTTCGTCGGGCGGCCCGGCCGAACCGACTCCCCTTGCGGCGGCGGCTCGTACTACTCTTCGCGCCCAGGCCGCAGGTGGATCGAATGGCTCTCCTCATCAAGAACGCGCATGTCCTGACTCTCGACGCGGCGGACCGCGAGCATGCGCGCGCCGACATCCTCGTGCGCGGACGGACGATCGCGGCGATCGGCCCCGATCTCGCGCCGCCCTCGGGCGAGGATCTGCGGGTGATCGATGCGGCGGGCCAGCTCGCCATGCCGGGCCTCGTCAACGCGCATTTCCATTCGCCCGGCAATTTCATGCGCGGCATGCTCGACGGCCTGCCGCTCGAGATCTTCATGCTCTACGAGGTGCCGCCGCTCACGCGCGGCGCGCCGGTGAAGCGGCTCAACTACGTGCGCACGATGATCGGCGCGATGGAGATGCTGAAGCTCGGCATCACCACGGTGATGGACGACGCCTTCCACATCCCCGTCGCGTCGGCCGAAGGCGTCGACGGCATTGCCGAGGCCTATCGCGACTGCGGCATCCGCGCGCGCCTCGCCATCGACCAGCCGAACATCGTCGAGTACGAGAAGTACCCGTTCCTGAAGGAGATCCTGCCGGAGGATCTGCGCCGCGACATGGAAGCGGCGCCGCTGCAGTCCGATGCGGAGCTGCTGGCGCTCTACGACCACCTGATCGCGCGCTGGGACGGCGCGGCCGATGGGCGCCTCGGCGCGGCGCTGTCGTGCTCGGCGGCGCAGCGCGTCACGGTGCCCTACATCGAGGCCTTGTCGGCGCTGAGCGCGCGCCGCGACCTGCCGTTCAACGTCCATATCCTCGAGACCAAGCTCCAGCGCGTGCTCGGTGCCGAAAAATTCGGCAAGTCGCTGGTGCGCTACGTGCACGACCTCGGCCTGCTCGACGAGCGCATGGTCGTCATCCACGCGATCTGGATCGACGGCGAGGACATCGCGCTGCTGGCGCGCTCCGGCGCCACGGTCGCGCACAACCCGATCTGCAACCTCAGGCTCGGCAGCGGCATCATGCCGTTCCGCGCGCTCCGCGACGCCGGCGTGCCGATCTGCCTCGGCACCGACGAGGCGACGGTCGACGACAGCGTCAATCTGTGGGCGGTGATGAAGACGGCGGGCCTCGTCCATACGCTCGCCGACGTGGATTACCGCACCTGGCCGGCGGCGCCGGAGATCCTGCGCACGATGGCGGCCGGCGGGGCGCGCGCGCTGCGCTGGCCCGACCGCATCGGCGCGCTCGCGGCCGGGCGCGAGGCCGACATCATCCTGGTCGATCTCGACACGCTCGCCTTCACGCCGCTCAACGACCTGCGCCGGCAGCTCGTCTACTGCGAGAACGGGTCGTCGGTGCGCATGACCATCGTCGCCGGCCGCGTCGTCTGCGAGAACGGCAGGCTCACGATGGTCGACGAGGCCGCGCTGAAGCGCGAGGCGCGCGAACTGATGGCGCAGTACCGCCAGGACATGCGCGGCTTCGACGCGGCGGCGCGCCGCCTCGAGGTCCATTACCGCGAGATGTATCGGCGCGCGCATGCCCGCGACATGGGCCTGCGCCGACGGCTCGACGGGCCCTGAGTCAGTCGCCGACGACGCCGGACTGCGCGGCGGTGCGCTGAAGCTCCGCCTCGACGCGCGCGACGGCGTTGCGCAACGCCGGCAGATAGCGCTTCACCGCGTCCTGGAAAACGATCGCGGCGTCGATCCAGATGATGTTGAGGCAGCCGAGCACGGCGTTGCGGTGGCGGATCGGCAGCGCGATGCTCGAGGTCTCGCGCACGTATTCGCGACGCCGCGTCGCGTAGCCGCGCCGGCGGATCTCGGCGAGCGTCTGCTGCACCGCGCGGGTCTTGCGCGCGATCGCGGCATCCTCGTCGTCGCCGCGCGCCAGCGCCGCCAGGATCGTCTCGCGCTCGCGCGGCGGGCAGAAGGCGAGGTAGGCGCGCCCCGTCGCGGTGCGCAGGATCGGCAGCCGCGTGCCGAGCATCGCACGGTCGATCGACAGCGGGCTCTGCCGGTGGGTCGAGGCGCGGATCACCATCGCATTGCGCTCGAAGGTTGCGATGTCGGTCGGCCACACGACGACATGGACGAGATCGGCCAGCACCGGCTGCGCGATCTCGGTGATCCAGGCGTCGTCGTCGAAGCCTTCGGAGAGCCGGCGCACCGCGAGCGTCAGGCGGAACTGGTCGCGCGCCGCGCCGCGCGCCACGTAGCCTTCGGCCTGCAGGGTTTCGAGCAGGCGGTGCACGGTCGGGCGCGGCAGCCCCGCCGCCGCGGCGACCGCCGCCGAGCTCGCCGCGCCGAGCTTGTTGAGCGCCGCCAGCACGTTGAGGCCGCGCGCGAAGGCCCTGACCGGTCCTGCCATCGATCCGCCATCCTGTCCAAAAGCCGCGACCCGATGTCCACAGCGTGGACATTCTGGCCGAGAGTGTTGCGCTTGAAAAGCGCTGCGGCGCAAAGTCGCGGCGACGACGGACGCCGAAGTCCGCGATGGAGGGAGAACGCACGTGAACCGACATCCCCTGAATCCGGTCGGCCGCGAGGACATCGCGCGCTTCCAGGAAGACGGCGCGATCTGCCTGCGCCGCGTCTTCGATGCCGAATGGGTCGCGCGCATGAACGCCGCGGTCGACCGCCTGCTCGCCAATCCCGGCAACCGCGCGCGCGAGGCGACCAAGGCCGGCAGTCCCGGCCGCTTCCACATGAACGTGTTCATGTGGCGCTGGGACCCGGATTTCCGCGCCTTCGCGCTCGAATCGCCGCTGCCCGAGGTCGCCGCGGCGCTGATGGGGGCGGACCGCGTGTCGCTGTTCTACGACCAGGCCTTCGTCAAGGAGCCGGGCACGAGGGAGGTGACGCAGTGGCACCACGACCTGCCGTTCTGGCCGGCGCTCGGCGGCGACATCGTCTCGCTGTGGGTGGCGCTGACGCCGGTTTCGGTCGAGGGCAGCGGCCTCGAGTACATCGCCGGTTCGCACAAGTGGAACAAGTTCTATCGCGCCGCGACGCCCGACGAGGACCCGCGCTTCAGCGATTCGAAGCTCGAGCCCTGCCCGGACTTCTCCACGATGAAGGGCGACCCGCGCTACCGCTTCCTGTCGTGGAGCTGCGAGCCCGGCGACGTCATCTGCCACCATCCGCTCACGGTCCACGGCGCCGGCGGCAATCCGCTCGGCCGGCGGCGCGCGGCGATCTCGGTGCGCTACGCGGGCAAGGACGCGCGCTGGGACCCGCGCCCCGCGGTGATGCGCGTCGAGGGCGCGCCGGAGGCGACGCTCAAGGCCGGCGATCCGCTGGTGCTCGACGGCGTGTTCCCGATCGCGTGGGAGCGCGCGCGCGCGCATGCCTGAGTTTCCCAGCCGGCCGGATTTCGCCGCCGCGCCGCTCGGCAGCGGCAGGGGCGTCATCCTCTACGACTCGCCGACCAGCCCGTGCGGCCGGCGCGTGCGCATGTGCCTGCTGGAAAAGGGCGTGCCGTTCGAGATCCGCTGGCTCGACCTCGGCGCGATGGAGCAGAAGCAGGACTGGTATCTGCGCCTCAACCCGAGCGGCATCGTGCCGACGCTGGTGCACGAGGGCCGCGCGATCCACGAATCGAACGTCATCAACGAGTATCTCGACGCGGTGTTCCCGGCGCCGCGGCTGATGCCGGCCGACGCGCACGAGCAGGCGCAGGCGCGGATGTGGATGGCCTACGAGCTCGACTGGGCAAAGCCGTTCCGCGACGCGATCTACGAAACCCACATGAAGAAGCGCGCCCAGGCGAGCGGCATGACGCCGGATGCGCTGGCGGAGCGGATCGGCCGCAACACCCGCGCCGAATACCACCTGCGCCACGCGCTCAAGGTGCTGATGGAGCCGCCCGACGAGGCGCTGATCGCCGAACGCCGCGCGATCCTGTTCGACCGCCTGGCGCTGATGGAGGCGCGGCTCGCCGACGGCCGCACCTGGCTGGTCGGCGGCCGCTTCGGCCTCGCCGACATCGCGCTCGCGCCGCGGCTCGACATGTTCCCGCGCATCGGCGTCGAGGATCTGCCGCAGCGCTTTCCGCGCATCGGCGCCTTCCTCGACCGCGTGCGCGCGCGGCCGAGCTGGACCGGCTCGGCCTTCGGCTTCCCGCCCGCGAACAACCCGTCGCTGGTCCGCCCGGCGGCATGAGGGGACCCATGACCATCCCGCGCTTCGCCTTCAGCCATGCCGGCCTCAACGTCTTCGACATCCGGACGATGGAGCGCTTCTACCGCAAGGTCTTCGGCTTCGCGGTGACCGACCGCGGCGTGCTGCGCGGCCGCGATCTCGTCTTCCTGTCGCGCAATCCGCGCGAACACCACGAGGTGGTGCTGGTCGCCGGGCGCACCGGCAATCCCGCGGAGACCTCGCTCAACCAGATCTCGTTCCGCCTGCCGAGCCTCGCCGATCTGCGCCGCATGCACCGCCGCATCGCCGCCACGGCGGGCGTGCGCGACATCACCCCGATCGACCACGGCAACGCCTGGGCGGTCTATTTCCGCGATCCCGAGGGCAACCGCATCGAGATGTTCGTCGATGCGCCGTGGTACGTCTCGCAGCCGCTCGCCGAGCCGCTCGACTTCGCGCTCAGCGACCGCGCCATCCGCGCGCGCACGCGCAAGCGCCACGCGGGCGACCGCTCGCTGCAGCCGGCCGCCGCGTGGCGGCGCGACTTCAAGCGCCGGCTTGCCGGCGCGGCCGCGGCCAAGCCGAAGCGCAAGGCGGCGCGCGCCGCCCGATGAACGCCGCGCGCTCGCGCCTCTGCCACTACGGGCCGGATGCCATCGCGCTGCGCGGGCGCGACCTCGTCGGCGAACTCATCGGCAAGGTCGGCTTCACCGCGCTGCTCTATCACCACGTCACCGGCCGCAGGGCCTCGGCGGCGACGGTGGCGGTGCTCGATGCCGTGCTGGTGACGCTGATGGAGCACGGCCTGACGCCGAGCGCGATCGCCGCACGCATGACGCTGCACGGCGCGCCCGATTCGGTGCAGGGCGCCATCGCCGCCGGGCTGCTCGGCATCGGCGACCGCTTCGTCGGCACGATGGAGGGTTGCGCGCGGCTGCTCGACCGCATCGTCGCGGCACCGGCGAAGCAGCGCGCGGCGCTGGCCCGCGCGATCGCCGCCGAGCATCGCCGGGCGCGCCGGCCGGTCCCGGGTTTCGGCCACAACCTCCACAAGCCCGACGATCCGCGCACGCCCCGCCTGCTCGCGCTCGCCGGCAAGGCCGGGGTGGGGCGCGCGCATGTCGCGGCGCTGCGCCTGCTCGGCCGCGCGGTCGATGCGGCGGCCGGCCGCCACGTCACCATCAACGCGACCGGGGCCAGCGCCGCCCTGCTGCGCGGCATCGGGCTGGAAGCGGAGATCATGCGCGGCGTCGCCGTGGTCGCGCGCGCGGCCGGCCTGCTCGCCCACGTCGCGGAGGAACGCGCCAGCCCGATCGCCGGCGACGTCTGGACCGCGGTCGAGCGGCAGTTCGGGACCGAGGCGCCATGAGCGCGGACGCGGCGGTCGCGATCGTCGGCGGCGGCCCGGTCGGGTTCACGCTCGCCAATTTCCTCGGCCAGGCCGGCATTCGCACCTGCCTGATCGAGCGCGAGAGCGCGATCGTCGACTATCCGCGCGCGGTCGGCATCGACGACGAGGCGCTGCGCTCGCTGCAGGCGATCGGCCTCGCCGAGGCGATACGGCCCAGGCTCGTCGAAGGCCCGCCGATGCGCTTCTTCGATTCGCGCTGGCGGCCGATCGCCGAGATCGATCCGCCGACGACCGAGTTCGGCTGGCGCCGACGCAACACGTTTCTTCAGCCCGAGCTCGAAGCGGTGCTGCGCGCCGGGGCCGGACGCTTCGCGCATGTCGACGTCCGGCTCGGCTGGCAGTTCGAGGCGCTGGAGGACAGCGGCGGGCACGCGCGCCTCGTCCTGCGCGACCCGTCCGGCACGCTGACGACGCTCGCGGCCGACTACGTCGTCGGCTGCGACGGCGGGCGCTCGTCGTTGCGCGCGCAGCTCGGCGTGGCGCTCGACGGCGACACCTTCGCGCAGCAATGGCTGGTCATCGACATCGCCGACGATCCGCTCGACCACCCCTTCACCGGCATGTACTGCGACCCGCGCCGGCCGACCGTCTGCGTCCACCTGCCCGGCGGCTTCCGCCGCTGGGAGTTCATGCTGCTGCCCGGCGAGACGGAGGCCGAACTGCTGGACCCGGCGATGATCGTGCGGCTGCTCGGCCGCTTCGTTCCCGATCCGGCGAAGATCAGCATCGTGCGCAAGCGCGTCTATACCTTCCACGCGCGGCTCGCCGAGCGCTTCCGCGTCGGCCGCGCCTTCCTCGCCGGCGATGCCGCGCATCTGATGCCGCCCTTCGCCGGCCAGGGCCTCAACAGCGGCATCCGCGATGCGCAGAACCTCGCCTGGAAGCTCGCCCTTGCGGCAACCGGGCGCGCCGGCGACACGCTGCTCGACAGCTACGAGGCCGAACGGCGCGACCATGTGCGCCGGATGATCGACCTGTCGCGCCGCATCGGCCGCATCATCATGACGACGAGCCGGGTGGGCGCCTGGGCGCGCGACCGCCTCCTGCACGGCGTCGCCGGCCACAAGCGCGCGCGCGACTACGTCTTCAACATGCGCTTCAAGCCGCCGCCGCGCTACGGTGCCGGCTTCTTCGCGGGCCGCGGCACCGAGGACCAGGCGGTCGGCCGCATGTTCATCCAGCCGCGCGTCGCTGCCGGCGGCGCGGAGCGGCTGTGGGACGACGCCGTGGGCTCCGGCTTCGTCATCGCCGGCAACGAACTCGATCCCGCCTCGATGCTCGGCGCGGAGGCGGAACCCTGGCGCGCCGCCGGCGCGCGCTTCGTCGCGGTGCGCGGCGGCGGCGAACTGCGCCTCAACACCGACACGCTGGCGGTCGGCGACGTCACCGGGCGGCTGGGCGCCTGGTTCGCCGCCAACCGAGCCGCGATCGCCTTCGTGCGGCCGGACCGCTACGTCGCCGCGGCGGCGGAGGCGGACGGCGCGATGGCGGCCGCACGAACCCTGCGCGGGATGCTCGCCTGATGTTCCCGATCGGCTTTCTCTACCGCGGCCTCGCGCTCAATCCCGGCGGCATCGCCGCCGAGGACGATGCGCGTGCGCTGACCTATCGCGCGCTGGTGGCGGAGGTCGAGGCGGCGGCGTCGGCGCTGCAGGATCGCGGCGTCGGCGCCGGCGACCGTGTCGGCATCTGCGCCGAGAACAACCTCCAGCACATGGTCGCGATGCTCGCGGTCTACGCCGCCGGGGCAACCTGGGTGCCGCTCAACCCGCGCAACGCCAAGGCGGAGCTCGACGCGATCGTGGCGCTGACGCGCCCATCGATGGTGATCGTCGACGAAGCCTGCCTCGAGCGCATCGACCTCGCCGGCACGCCGCGTCTGCTCGCGCGCACCGCGGCCGCGAGCGACGCGGCCGACACGCTGGCGGGCGCCATCGCGCGCCACCGCGGCAAGCGCCCGGCCTGGCCGCAGCGCACGCTCGCCGACATCCAGGGCGTCAAGTTCACCGGCGGGTCGAGCGGCCGGCCCAAGGGCGTGCTGCAGTCCTATCGCTGCATCAACACGCTGGTCGCCTCGTTCCTGCTCACCTACGGCTTCACCCGCGACGACTGCAATCTCTGCGCGGCACCGCTCACCCACGGCACCTCTTGCATGGTGCTGCCGATCCTCGCGGTGGGCGGCCGGCACATCCTGCGCGAGCGCATCAAGCCGCCGGAGATCCTCGAAGCCTTCGTCGAACGCGGCGTCTCGACCGTGTTCCTGCCGCCGACGGTGATCTACGCCATGCTCGGCCATCCCGGGGTCGAGACCATGCGCTTCCCCGAACTGCGTCATCTCATCTGGGGTGCGGCGCCGATGCCGGCGGAGCGCATCCGCGAGGCGCGGCGCGTCTTCCGCGGCGGCTTCGAGGCCTGCTACGGCCAGACCGAGGCGCCGATGCTGCTCGCGGCGATGCGCGCCGGCGACTTCATGGACGATGCCAACCTCGCCTCGTGCGGCCGCGCCACCGCGCTCACCGAAATCGGCATCATGGACGGCGACGGCCGCCTGCTGCCGCCGGGCGAGACCGGCGAAATCGTCGCGCGCGGCGACCTGCTGATGTCGGGCTATCTCGACATGCCCGATGTCACCGCGGCGACGCTGGTCGACGGCTGGCTGCACACCGGCGATGTCGGCGCGCTCGACGAGCGCGGCTTCCTCTTCATCAAGGACCGGCTGCGCGACGTCGTGATCTCCGGCGGCTTCAACGTCTACCCGAGCGACGTCGAGGCGCGGCTCGCCCAGCATCCCGCGGTCCACGAATGCATCGTCTTCGGCGTGCCCGATGCGAAATGGGGCGAGCGGGTCGAGGCGGCGGTGCAGTTGCGCGACGGCGCCGCGACGACGCCGGAGGCGTTGATCGCCTTCGCGCGCGAGGCGCTGGGGCCGGTCAAGGCGCCCAAGACGATCCATTTCGCCCGCGATCTGCCGAAAAGCCCCGTCGGCAAGGTGCTGCGGCGCGAAGCCAAGGCCCGCTACGGCGCGGTGGTCGAGTATAGTCTCGACCAGCGGCCGCAATGACCGATCGAACGACAACCAGGGAGGAACCGATGAAGAGACGCGATTTCCTGTCGACCGCCACGGCCGCTTCGCTCGCAACGCTTGCCGGGACGCGTGCGGCGCGCGCCGAGGACAAGGTGAAGTGGGCGGTGTTCACGCCCGACCGCGAGGTCACCTACCTCACCGTCATGCGCCCCTATGCCGAGGCGGTGCAGCGCCAGACCAACAATGCGCTGACCGTCGAGTTCTTCCCCAATGGCGGGCTCGGCCGCAATCCGGCACAGCAGCCGCAGCTGGTGCTCGACGGCGTCGCCGACATCGCCTGGGTGATCCCGTCCTACACGCCGGGGCGCTTCGCCGAGAACGAGGTGCTCGAGCTGCCGGGCGTCTTCAACAACCTGCGCGAGGCGACGACGGTCTCCTCGCGGCTGATCCAGCGCAACGTGCTGCGCGGCTACGACGATTTCTTCGTCATCGGCCTGTTCTGCACGGCACCCTATTCGATCCACACCAACTTCCCGGTCAATTCGATCGCCGACCTGCGCGGCAAGAAGATCCGCGCCTCGAGCGCGATCGAAAGCGCCGGCATCAGGGCGCTCGGCGCGGTGCCGGTCGGCATGCCGGTGACCGAGATCCCCGAGGCGATGACGCGCCGCGCGATCGACGGCGCCACCTCGCACATGTCGCCGCTGTTCGATTTCGGGCTGGAGCGCGTCACCAACAACCACTTCTTCATCCGCCTCGGCGTCGTGCCGCTGGCGATCCTGATGAGCAAGCGGCGTTTCGACGCGCTGCCGGCGGCCTCGCAGGCGGCCCTGCGCCAGCATGCGGGCGAGGGGCTCGGCAATGTCTTCTCGGATTCGATCGGCCGCTACAACGACGAGCTGCTGCAGCGGCTGCGCGACAACCCGCGCCACCGCGTCGTCATGCCGTCGGACGCCGAGCAGGCGGCGGCGCAGCAGGCGCTCGCCGCGGTGCGCGACGAGTGGGTTGCGCGCACCCCGCGCAACCGCGAGCTGAAGGCCGAACTCGACGCCGAGCTCGCCCGCGTGCGCGCCGCCACCCGCAGCTAGGCGGCGGATGGACCTTGTCCTGACGCTGGAACGGCTGGTCGTCCGCCTCACGCGGGCGACCGCCGTTCTCGGCCTCGTGCTGCTGCTGGTGCTCGCGGGCATGACCGTCGTCGACGGGATGATGCGCTGGCTCGCCAACCAGCCGATCGACGGCGTGCGCGACGTCGGCGCGCTCATCATCGCCAACGCGGTGGCGGCGTCGCTGCCCGTGGTGCTGGCGGAGCGCGCCAACATCACGGTCGAATTCGCCCAAGCGCTGTTCGGCCGCTTCGGCGCGCGCCTGTGCAACGTCGTCGCCGGCATCGTCGTGCTCGTCGTCATGGCGGCGATGGCGTGGCAGTTCCAGCTCTTCACCAACGGCCTGGCGCGCGCCGGCCAGACGACCTGGGTGCTGCAGTGGAAGGTGGCGCCGTTCTGGCAGGCGACGACGGTGCTGATCGCGCTCTGCGTGCCGGTGCAGGCGGTGGTGGTGCTGCGCGACATCGCCCGGCTCACCGGCGCCGACCGCGGCGACGAGCGGGCCTGAACGATGAGCGACCCGCTCGTCATCGGCGCGCTCGGCATGGCCGCGATGTTCGCGCTGATCCTGATCCAGGTGCCGATCGGCATCGCGATGATCGTCGTCGGCGTCGTCGGCTTCGCGCTGCAATCGGGCTGGGGGCCGGCGCTGTCGATCCTGGCGGGGGAGCCGTCGGGCATCCTGTCGAGCGTCGACCTCGCCAGCGTGCCGCTGTTCCTGATGATGGGAACCTTCGCGACCGCGGCGGGCTTCTCGGCCGACATCTACGCCGCCGCCGCCGCCTTTCTCGGCCACCGCCGGGGCGGGCTCGCCTACGCGACGATCGGCGGCTCGGCGGTGTTCGGCGCGGTGTGCGGCTCGTCGACTGCGACCGCGGCGACCTTCGCCAAGGCGGCGCTGCCGGAGATGCTGCGGCGCGGCTACGCGCCGGCGTTCTCGGCCGGCACGATCGCCGCCGGCGGCACGCTCAAGGCGCTGATCCCGCCCTCGATCGTGATGGTGCTCTACTGCATCGTCTCGCGCACCTTCATCCTCGACCTGTTCGTCGCCGCGATCGTGCCGGCGCTGCTGGCGATCGCGCTCAACGTGCTCGCGGTCAAGCTGGTGGTGTGGCGCAATCCCGCGGCCGCGCCGGTGAGCGAGCCGGTCGGCTGGCCCGAACGGCTGGCGGCGCTGCGCCGCGCCGGACCGGTCCTGGTGCTGATGGCGGCGGTGTTCGCCGGGCTCTACAGCGGCGTGTTCACGGTCAGCGAGGCCGCGTCGGTCGCCGCGGTGCTGTCCTTCGCGTTCGCGCTCGCCATGGGGCGGCTCAACTGGGCGGGCGCGTGGCGGGGCCTGCGCGAGACCGCGGCGGCGACGGCGATGATCTACATCATCATCATCGGCGCCTCGGTGTTCACCTATTTCCTCACCGTCGCGCGGGTGCCCGATGCGCTGATCGAGGCGGTCGGCGCGCTGCAGCTGCCGCCGCTGGTCATCATCGCGGCGCTGCTCGTCGCCTACCTGATCCTCGGCGCGGTGTTCGACGAGATCGCGGCGATGCTGATCACCCTGCCGCTGGTGCTGCCGATCATCGAGCGGCTCGGCTACGAGCAGATCTGGTGGGGGGTGATCAACGTCATCGTCATCGAGCTCGGCATGATCATTCCGCCGATCGGGATCATCGTCTTCCTGATCCACGGCCTCGCGCCGCAGATCGCGATGAAGACGATCTATCGCGGGGTGGCACCGTTCATCGCCGCCGACCTGATCCTGCTCGCGCTGATCACCGCCTTCCCGGCGATCGCGATGACCCTGCCGCGCCTGCTCGGCCCGTGAGCTTGAAGGCTTCGCGGCGACACTTATATATACCGGCGGATCGGCGTGCCCGCCGCACGCGCCGGGCGCGATTGCCCCGGCCATTGGCGAGCGGGTGAATACTGCATAGGGCCGCCGTATCTGATTGATTCGATTGAATTTTCATCGATTCTGGCGTTATGCGGATGCATAATGCGTTCGAATACCGAACGGCTTGGCCCAGCCCCTTGTATGTCGCGGCGCCGGGCTGCATAGTTGCGGTGTCCCGTCCACAACGAAAGGAGGTGATCCAGTGTCTAATCATCGAGAATCGTCGGCCGTCGTGACCTGGATTATCGCCTCGAGCGCGATCCGCACCGCTTGAACGAGGGGTGCAGGCGGTCACGTTGACCGCGCGGTTCGACATGGGAAGGG
Organism: Alphaproteobacteria bacterium; assembly: GCA_016793045.1. Classification (GTDB taxonomy): domain Bacteria; phylum Pseudomonadota; class Alphaproteobacteria; order CACIAM-22H2; family CACIAM-22H2; genus JAEUKZ01. The sequence goes on along the minus strand of JAEUKZ010000240.1, from coordinate 10,910 downwards.
TCGCCCCTCGGGCGACCCTTCTTTGTTTTGCGGGCACGAAACCGTGACCGTGCGCCGCGCGTAAATTCTCCTAGGCTGGTGCAACAACCACGCAATGGGGCATGACGCATGGCGACCATACTCACGGACCGCGGCGAGCTGACCGCCGCGACCGACGACGGACTGTGGCTCGACGCCGCCGATGCCGAACGCGCGACCGGCTGGGTGCTCAAGCCCGAAGGCATGTGCTGCGACGACCTCTGCGTCCCTCTGCCGGCAGCGATGGTCGCGGCCGGGCGTGTCGATGTCGCCGGCTTCTGGCGCCGCCTCGGCAATCCGGTCGTCCACGACGAAGCCCGGCAGGTTTGGGCGCTCGGCGCCGGTGCGGCAGCCCGCCGCGACGCGCTGGCCGGCGACGCCGCGCCGGACTTCGCATTGCCCGATTTCGCCGGGGTGACGCGCCGGCTTTCGGAACTGCGCGGGAGAAAGGTCTTTCTCTCCACCTGGGCCTCGTGGTGAGGCTGCCGATTTGACTTGCCCGTGTGGCAGCAACTCTTCGCAGACCTCGCAGACCGGAACTTCATGGTGGTCGCCGTGGCGGAGGAAAGCCGCGGCGCCGACCACGCGCGGACCTGGGTCGAACAGGCCAAGGCGAGCTATTGGTGCCTGGTCGACACCGAGCATCGCGTCGCCGATCTCTACGGCATGGTCAACGTGCCGCAGGCGGTGTGGATCGACGAGGCCGGCCGCATCGTCCGCCCGCCCGAGACCGCGGGCTCGACCGACCATTTCCGGCGCATGGACATGACGACGCGCACGCTCGCGCCGGAACTCGCGCAGGCGCGCCAGCAGGCGCGCACCGACTATCTCGCGGCGGTGAAGGACTGGGTGACGACGGGCAGGCACGCTCTGCCGCCCGACGCGGTGAAGCGCGCGCTGCCGAAGCTGACGCCGGAGATCGCCGAAGCGCATGCGCGGTTCCGCCTCGCCGTCTGGCTGCAGCGCAACGGCCGCGCCGCGGAGGCGGCGGCGCATTTCGCGGCGGCGAGCCGGCTTCACCCCGACTCGTGGTCGATGTGGCGGCAGGCTGCCGATCTCGAGGCGGTCGGCAAGGCGGGCGGTCCCGAATTCTGGGCGCGCGTCCAGGCGCTCGGCGACAAGCCCTATTATCCGCCGCCCGACCTGCCCGGCTTCGCGGCGCCGCGCAAAAACTGAAATCCGACCGGAGCGGACTGGCGTATCCTTCGGGCCAGGGCCGGCGATATCGGCCCTCAAGAGCGCTGCGGCGCGAGCACCCGAGGGAGGATCCATGCGCGGCTTGATGATGGACGTGCCGTTGAACGTGTCGGCGCTGCTCGACTTCGCGGCGAAGTATCACGCCGACACGGAGATCGTCTCGAAGACCGTCGAAGGCCCTCTGCACCGCTACGGCTATGCCGACGCGGCGGCGCGCGCGCGCCGGCTCGCCAACGCGCTCGTGCGGCTCGGCCTCGCGCCGGGCGACGTCGTCGGCACCGTCGCCTGGAACGGCTACCGCCATGTCGAACTCTACTACGCGATCTCCGGCTCCGGCATGATCTGCCACACGATCAACCCCCGGCTGTTCGCGGAGCAGATCGTCTACATCATCAACCACGCGCAGGACCGTTGGCTTTTCGTCGACCTCACCTTCGTGCCGCTGCTGGAAACGCTCGCCGACAAGCTGCCCGGCGTGAAGGGCTTCGTGGTGATGACCGACGCGGCGCACATGCCGCGGACCACGCTGCCGAACGCGCTGTGCTACGAGACGCTGGTCGAGGCGGAGCGCGACGCGTTCGTCTGGCCGGTGCTCGACGAGAACACCGCGTCGTCGCTCTGCTATTCGTCGGGCACGACGGGCAACCCGCGCGGGGTGCTCTACAGCCACCGTTCGACCGTGCTGCATTCCTACGCGGTCAGCCTGATCGACGTGTTCGGCCTGTCGGCGCGCGAGGCGGTGCTGCCGGTCGTGCCGATGTTCCACGTCAACGCCTGGGGCCTGCCCTATGCGGCGCCGCTGACCGGCGCCAAGCTGGTGATGCCCGGCCCCAATCTCGACGGGGCGAGCCTGCAGGCCCTGATCTACGACGAAGGCGTCACGTTCAGCGCCGGCGTGCCGACGGTGTGGATGGGCGTGCTCAATCACCTCGCGCAGTCCGGCAAGAGCCTGGGCAGGCTCGAGCGCGTGGTGATCGGCGGCTCGGCCTGCCCGCCGTCGATGATCGAGACCTTGCGCGACCGCTACGGGGTCAAGGTCGTCCACGCCTGGGGCATGACCGAGATCAGCCCGCTCGGCACCGCCAACCACCCGAAGCGCAAGCAGGTCGATCTGCCCCCGGCGGAACGCGACGCGCTCGCCGCCAGGCAGGGCCGGCCGGTCTTCGGCGTCGACATGAAGATCGTCGACGGCGCCGGCAACGAACTGCCGTGGGACGGCACCGCCTTCGGCGCGCTCAAGGTGCGCGGGCCGTGGGTCTGCGGCCGCTATTTCAACTCGGACGTCGTGCCGTCGCACCAGGAGGCGGGCTGGTTCGAGACCGGGGACGTCGCGACGATCGATGCCGACGGCAACATCCAGATCGTCGACCGGGTGAAAGACGTCATCAAGTCCGGCGGCGAATGGATCAGCTCGATCGAGCTCGAGAACATCGCCATCGCGCATCCGGCGGTCCGCGAGGCGGCGGTGATCGCACGGCCTGACGCCAAATGGGGCGAACGGCCGCGGCTGATCGTGGCGCTCGAAAAGGGCGAGGCGGTCACGGCGGCCGATCTGCGCGCCTTCTACCAGGGCAAGGTCGCGTCCTGGTGCGTACCGGACGATGTCGTCGTCGTCGACGACCTGCCGCACACCGCAACCGGCAAATTGCTGAAGAGCGAGCTTCGCCGCCTCTACGGATCGGCCTGAATCGGCCCCGATGCCTCCCGCACGACCATGATCGAGCGGCCGTTCAGCTGGGAGCGTTCCTACCCCGCCGGCGTTCGCTGGGACGCGCCGATCGCCGCTTCGACCGTTCCGGCGCTGTTCGACGCCGCCGTCCGCGCCTACGGTCCGCGCACCGCCATCGACTTCCGCGGTCGCGCGATCCTCTATGCGGAACTCGGCCGCGCGGTGGACCGTCTTGCCGCCGCGTTGCTGCGCGCGGGTATCGGTCCCGGCGGCGCGCTGGCGATCCACCTGCCCAACACGCCCGACCTGCCGATCGCGTTCTTCGCTGGTGCGAGGACCGGCGCGCGCGTCGTCATGTTGAGCCCGCTCGACGGCGAGCGCGTGCTCGCCCACAAGCTGCGCGACAGCGGCGCGCGCATGATGATCGCCAGCGACCGCGCCGAGCTGCTGCCGGCCGCGCTGCGCCTGCTCGACGCCGGGCATCTCGATCGCGTCATCGTCGCCGAAGAGGCCGCGTGGGGCGACGCGGCGGAGCCGGGCGCGGAGATCGACTTCGACACACGGCTCCAACGGCTCGCCGACTTCACCGAAGGCACTGTCCCGCCCGCCGCATGGCCGGCGGTCGTCCCCTCCGATCTCGCGCTGCTGCAGTACACCGGCGGCACGACCGGCCTGCCCAAGGGCGCGATGCTGACCCACGCCAACCTGACCGTCGCGGTCGGCATGTACAACGAATGGCTGAACGGGCAGGGCGCTACGCATCCCGGGAAAGAGCGCGTGCTGTGCGTCCTGCCGCTGTTCCACATCTACGGGCTGACGACGATCCTGCTGCGGCACCTCGACAACGGCAATGTCATCCTGCTGCGCACGCGCTTCGATGTCGAACGGACCCTTCATGACATCGAGGTCGGGCGCGCGACGTGCTTCCAGGGCGTGCCGACGATGTGGATCGCGCTCGCCAATCATCCCGGCATCGAGCGGCGCGACCTGTCGTCGCTGCGCTACTGCAGTTCCGGCGGCGCGCCGCTGCCGCTCGAAGTGGCGCAGCGCTTCGAGCGGCTGACGGGACGGCGGCTCGGCGGCGGCTGGGGAATGACCGAGACGTCGCCCGCCGGCACCCATCGTCCGGTCGCGGGCCCGGCGAAGCCGGGGTCGATCGGCCTGCCGCTGCCGGGAATCGAGATCGCCATCGTGGCGCTCGACGATCCACGGCGCATCCTGCCGCCGGACACCGTCGGCGAGATCGCGATCAAGGGGCGCAACGTGACCGCAGGCTACTGGAACCGCCCGGAAGAGAGTGCGGCCGCGTTCGCCGGCGTCTACTTCCTCACCGGTGATGTCGGGCGGATGGATGCGGACGGATACGTCTTCCTGGTCGACCGCAAGAAGGACATGATCATCTCAGGCGGCTTCAACGTCTATCCGCAGATGATCGAACAGGCGATTTACGAGCACCCTGACGTCACGGAGGCCCTGGTGGTCGGCGTCGCCGATCCGTATCGCGGCGAGGCGGCCAAGGCTTTCGTCACGCTGCGCGTGGGCGCGCCGCCGCTCACGCTCGACGCGCTGCGGCAGTTCCTGCGGGACAAGCTCGGCCGCCACGAGCTGCCGGCGGCGCTCGAGATCCGCGAGGCTCTGCCGCGGACCGCCGTCGGCAAGCTGTCGCGCCTTGCCCTGCGCGAGGAGGAGCGGCGCCGGCAGCCGGCCGTCTAGTCCAGGAGACCCGACGATGGACCTCCGCTTCACCAGCGACGAACTGGCCTTCCGGGCCGAGGTGCGGGGCTTCATCGCCGCCGCCTTGCCCGAGCCGCTCAGGACGAAGGCGGCGCTCGGCCGCCCTTTCTCCAAGGACGACGTCGTCGCGTGGACGCGCATCCTCAACGCGAAGGGCTGGGCGGTGCCGCACTGGCCGGTCGAACGGGGCGGCACCGGCTGGGACCCGGTCCGCCAGTACATCTTTCTGGACGCGCTGCAGCAGTCGGGCGCGCCGCAGATGCTGTCGTTCGGCGTCAACATGGTCGGTCCGGTCATCATCGCCTTCGGCAACGAGGCGCAGAAGCGGCGATTCCTGCCGCGCATCGCCAATCTCGACGACTGGTGGTGCCAGGGTTTCTCGGAGCCGGGCGCGGGCTCGGACCTCGCATCGCTGCGCACCGCCGCGCGGCGCGATGGCGGCCACTACGTGGTCAACGGCCAGAAGACCTGGACGACCTTCGCGCAGCACGCGGACTGGATGTTCTGCCTGGTGCGCACCGATCCGGCGGCGAAGAAGCAGAAGGGCATCTCGTTCCTGCTCGTCGACATGCGCACGCCCGGCATCACCGTGCGCCCGATTCAGACCATCGACGGCGGATTCGAAATCAACGAGGTGTTCCTCGACGACGTGCGCGTGCCGGTGGAGAACCTCGTCGGTGCCGAGAACGAGGGCTGGGACTATGCCAAGTTCCTGCTCGGCAACGAGCGTACCGGCATCGCCCGGGTCGGCCAGACCAAGGAATGGCTGCGCCGCATCCGCCGCATCGCGGCGCAGGAGCGCGACGGCGAAGGCACGATGCTCGACAACCGCCGCTTCCGCGAAAGGCTGACCGCGATCGAAGTCGAGCTCAAGGCGCTTGAGATGACCCTGCTGCGTGTCGTCGCCGGCGAGCGGAAGAGCGAACGCGGCAAACCCGACCCCGTCTCATCGATCCTCAAGCTCAAGGGTTCGGAGTTGCAGCAGGCGACGACCGAGCTGCTGCTGGAGGTCGCCGGACCCCATGCGCTGCCCTGGCAGCCCCAGCAGGAGGACGGTTGGAACGAACCGCCGATCGGCCCCGACTGGGCCGCAACCGTCGCACCGTCCTACTTCAACCATCGCAAGGTCTCGATCTACGGCGGCTCGAACGAGATCCAGAGGAACATCATCGCCAAGGCGATCCTGGGGCTGTGACATGGATTTCGACCTGAGCGAAGAGCAGTCGCTGTTCAAGGACGTCATCGGCCGCCTTCTGGCCGGTCACTATGCCTTCGCGCAGCGCGACACCTATGCCAGGTCGGAGACCGGATGGAGCCGCGAAGTCTGGTCGCGGCTCGCCGAAATGGGACTGCTTGCCCTTTCGTTCGACGCGGCGCATGGCGGCAGCGGCGGCGGACCGGTCGAAACGATGATCGCGATGGAGGAATTCGGCCGCGCGCTGGCGCTCGAGCCGTATCTGGCGACGGTCGTCCTCGGCGCCGGACTGTTGCGCCATTGCGCAAGCGCGGAGCAGAAGTCGTCGCTGCTGCCGCGTGTCGCGTCCGGCGGTCTCATCCTCGCCTTCGCGCATACCGAACGGCAGTCGCGCTACGATCTCCACGACGTCGCCTGCCGCGCTCGGCGCGACGGCGGCGCGTGGATCCTCGACGGCGAGAAGATGGTCGTTCTGCATGGCGACAGCGCGGATGTTCTTCTGGTCACGGCGCGGACCGCCGGCGGCCGGCGCGACCGCGGCGGCATCGGCCTATTCGCCGTCGATGCAGGGGCCGACGGGGTGACGCGACGCGGCTATGCGACGCAGGACGGACGGCGCGCCGCGCACGTCGCGCTCGCGAATGTCCGCGTCGATGCGGTCGCCGCGCTCGGCGATCCGGAGGGCGCGCTGCCCGTCGTCGAACGCGTCGTCGACGAGGCGATGGCCGCACTCGCGGCCGAGGCCGTCGGCGTGATGCTCGCCCTGCACGCGCAGACGGTGGACCATCTCAGGACGCGCCGCCAGTTCGGCGCCGCGATCGGCTCGTTCCAGGCGCTGCAGCACCGCGCCGCAGACATGTATGTCGCGGTCGAACAGGCGCGCAGCATGGCGATGCTGGCGACGATGATGGTTGCCGAATCCGATCATCTCTTGCGTCACCGCCACATCGCCGCGGCGAAGATCCAGATCGGGCGATCGGGCCGCTTCGTCGGCCAGCAGGCCATCCAGCTTCATGGCGGCATCGGCATGACGGCGGAATGCAAGGCCGGGCACGCCTTCAAGCGGCTGACGACGATCGACACGCTGTTCGGCGACGCCGACCATCATCTCTGCCGGCTCGCCGCATCGGGCGGCCTCGAGCCGGATTGACCCCGTCAGGCGCGCGTGCCGAGGCTGCCGAGTTCGCGCGACAGCCGCGCCGCAGCCTTGCCGAGCGCCGTGCGGACATGCGCATCGGTGATGTGCGACCCGATCTCCTGGAGGTACGGCACGGTGATGGCGGCCACCGCGCCGCCCGACGCATCGATGATCGGAAAACTCATGTTGATGATGCCGCGCACGCGATAGCTCACCGTCTCCTCGTAGCCGAGCCTGCGGATGCGCCTGAGATGGGCCGCAAGGCTGCGCGGCGGCTGCTTGCCGCGATTGAGCGAGCGCCACGAATCGACGATCTGGCGCTGCCGCTCGGGCGTCTGATGCGCGAGGATGACGAAGCCCGACGACGCGAGGAACAGATCCTCGATCGCGCCTTCGCGCACGGCGAACCCGCCGAACCGATGCGGGCTGTCGACATGCGCGACGACCATCAGGCGGCCCTCGCGGATGATCGCGAGATGGCAGGATTGATGTGTTTCGGCGGCGACCGACCCCATCAGCGGCAGCGCCTTGGTCAGCAGCCGGCGCATCGGCGGATGGCGGTGACTGATCTCGAACAGCTTGAGCGAGAGCGAGTAGCGCTGGCCCGGCTGCAGCTGCACGACATAGCCGCGCCGTTCGAGCGTCATCAGCATGCGGAAGATCTCGCTGATCGAGCGGTCGAGCCGCCGCGCGATCTCGCTCTGCGTCGCTCCTTCGGGCTCATCGGCGAGCAGTTCGAGGATGTCGAGTCCCTTGTCGAGCGCCGGCGCCGAATAGCGCGCCTGCTCGTCGCGCTTGGCGCGTTCCCCTGCAGCTGCCGGCTTGTTGTGATTCTTTGCCATCGTTACATCTTAGGTCGCGCCGCCCTCCGCGAGAAGATTTGTCATCGGACGTTGCTTTCAAGAGTGAAACTGACTACTGTCCATGAAAATTGCGACCGTTCGTCGCAGATGCGCGGCGCGGCTCCGACCTGTCGGTTACGACACATCGGTCCGGACTGCCCGGTTTGCGCGGCCGATCGACCGGATCGAACCCAAATCCCTCGGGAGGGAACATGATCTCACGCCGACGCCTCGTGGCCACGACCGCGCTTGCTTCGCTCGCAGCGCCCTTCATTCGCCCTGCTGCAGCGCAGCAGACGATCACGCTGCGCATCGCCCACGTGCTGTCGCAGGCCGAGCCGGCGCACGACGCGTGCGAATGGATGGCGCGCAATGTCGCGCAGCGCACCAACAATCGCGTGCAGATCCAGGTCTTCGGCGCCGGCCAGCTCGGCGGCAACCGCGAAATCTTCGAGCTCGTGCGCCAGGGCGCCAACGTGATGTCGCTCGTCGACCCGTCGGGCGTCAGCGACTTCATTCCCGACTGGGGCGTGCTCAACGGGCCCTATCTGCTCACGAACCCGTTGGACTATCGCAAGATCCTGCGCTCGGACTGGTATCGCGAGCTGATCGAGCGCTCGGCGCAGCAGCGCATGCGCATCGTCACCATGAACGGCTTCTTCGGTCCGCGCCATTCGCTCGGAACCAAGCCGCTGCGCAATCCGGACGACATGCGCGGCGTCGCCTTCCGCGTGCCGCCGACGCAGATGTGGCTCGAGACCTTCCGGGCGCTCGGCACCCGCCCGGTGACGGTGCCCTGGCCGGAAGTCTACAACGCGCTGTCGCAGAACGTCGTCGAGGCGGTCGAGGCGCCGCTCGCCTCGCTGTGGGGCTCGCGCCTGCATGAGACGCGCCGCGTGATCTCGCTCACCAACCACTTCAACGCCTGGATCGGGCTGGTGATGAACGAGCAGGTCTATCGCCGTTTCCCGCAGGACGTGCAGACGATGCTGGTCGAGGAGGGCGCCAAGATGGGCGACCATCTCACCCAACTCACGATGGCCGCCAATGACGACCTGATCCGGCGCTTCGAGGCTGCGAACATTCAAGTGGTGCGCGACATCGACATTCCGGCGATGACGCGGGCGACGGCGAGCGTCTACTCGGCGATCCCGGGCTGGTCGCCCGGACTCTACGACCGTGTGCGCGCGATTCTCGCCGCCGCCTGACAGAAGCGTACGTACATGAACGATGGGGCTTTGGGGTCGGCGGAGACCGCCGGCGAAGGTCAGACCTTTGCCGGCGGCATTGCCGCGAACGCGGAGGAGGCGCTTGCCTGCCTCGCACTCGCATTCATCGTGCTGTCGGTCTGCTGGGCCGTCATCACCCGATACATCACGGCGACGCCGGCGACCTGGGCGGGAGAGATCAGCGCCGCGGCCTTCGCCTGGCTGATCTTCATCGGCTCGGCCGCCGGCTTCAAACGCGGCCTGCACGTGGCGATCGACATGCTGGTGGATTCGCTGCCGCCGACAGGAAAGCGGCTGATCCTGATGGCCGTCGACGCGATGATGTTTGCGTTCTGTCTCTACATTTCCTGGGTGTCCTGGGGCTTCACCATGGACAACTGGGACAATCCGACGCCGTCGCTCCACATGCCCTACGCGATCCACTACATGAGCGCGACGGTCGGCTTCGTTCTGATGACCATCCGCTACGCCCAGGCCGCCGCCCCGCGCTGGGTCGGTCCCGGAAGGGATTGAGCCATGGCGTTCATTCCGCTCCTGCTGATGTTCGTGTTCTTCGCGATCCGCGTTCCCGTCGGCTTCGCGATGGGGATCTCGGCGCTGGTCTACTTCATGGTCTTCGCCGACGGCCTGCCGACCGACATTTTCGTGCAGCGCCTGATCGCGCCGACCGATTCGTTCCCGCTGCTCGCGGTGCCGTTCTTCATCCTTGCCGGCGTGATCATGAACCACGCCGGCATCACGCGCCGGCTGATGGCATTTGCCGACGCGCTGGTCGGCCACTGGATGGGCGCGCTCGGCCAGGTCAACGTCGTGCTCGCCACGCTGATGGGTGGGATGTCCGCTTCGGCCAATGCCGACGCCGCGATGCAGGCCAAGATGCTCGGGCCGGAGATGGTCCGGCGCGGTTACACGCCGGCCTTCGCGGCGGCGATCACCGCGAGCGCTTCCGTCATCACGCCGATCATCCCGCCCGGAATCGGCCTCATCGTCTACGGCTTCCTCGCCGACGTGTCGGTGGGTCGGCTCTTCGTCGGCGGGATCGTGCCCGGCATTCTGCTCTGCGCCAGCCTGATGCTCGCGGTCAACCTGGTCGCGCGCAAGCGCGGCTACAAGCCCGAACGGCCCCATCGCGCGCCGCTGGCGGAAGTCGGCAGAACGTTCGTCGAAGCGCTCGGCGCCCTGTCGATCGCGGCGTTCATCCTGATCGGCCTGCGCTACGGGATCTTCACGCCCACCGAGGCCGGCGCGATGGCCGTGCTCTACGCGCTGGCGATCGGGTTCTTCTGGCATCGCGAGCTGACGGTCGGCAAGCTGCCCGAGATCATGCTGGAGGCCGCGCTGTCGACCGCCGTCATCATGATCATCATCTGCTGCGCCTCGGCCTTCGCCTACTACATGACGTGGGAGCGCATCCCGCGCACGATCGCGGGCTGGCTCGTCACGGTCACCCGCGAGCCCTGGCTGCTGCTGCTGATCATCAATGTCGGGCTGATCATCGTCGGCATGCTGATCGAAGGCACCGCGGCGCTGATCCTGCTCACGCCGATCTTCGTGCCCGTTATCACCAGCGTCGGCATCGACCCGGTGCATTTCGGACTGGTCATCGTGGTCAACCTGACGATCGGCGGGGTGACGCCGCCGGTCGGCACGCTGATGTACACGACGGCCGCGATCATGAAGGTCCCGCTCGACAAGTTTACGATCGAGGCCTTGCCGTTCATGGCCGCGATGTTCGCGGTTCTGTTCCTGATCACCTACGTGCCGTGGCTCGTGCTGTTCCTGCCGAACTGGGCGTTCGGATGAAGCCGCACGGGCATTGAAAGAGGGAGTAAGGGTTATGCCAAAGGTCCTGACCCAGCAGCAGGTCGACGCGTACAAGCGCGACGGC
>JAEUKZ010000282.1 GCA_016793045.1 Alphaproteobacteria bacterium | reverse complement strand
GGCTTTTTGGCTATAGTCCCCGCCTCTTGCCGCGGGGGCCATTCCGCGGCACGCGTATTTTTGCGGCCACGGGGCGCCCTGTCCCGCCGCGAGTCAGGAACAGAGTCATGTACGCAGTCATTCGCACCGGCGGCAAGCAGTACAAGGTCGCCAAGAACGACGTCATCACCATCGAGAAGCTGGCCGGCGAGAAGGGTGACACCGTGTCCTTCGACGAGGTGCTGATGGTCGGCGGCGACGGCGCCGCCACGATCGGCGCCCCGCTCGTCGCCGGCGCCAAGGTCACCGGCACCGTGCTCGACCAGGGCAAGGGCGACAAGGTCATCATCTTCAAGAAGCGCCGCCGCAAGAATTCGCGGCGCAAGAACGGCCATCGTCAGTTCGAGACGGTGGTCCGCATCGCCGACATCGTCGCCGGCTGACCGGCCCCGAGGAGACACGAGAGATGGCACACAAGAAAGCAGGCGGCTCGTCGCGCAACGGCCGCGATTCCGCCGGTCGGCGCCTCGGCGTCAAGCGCTCGGGCGGGCAGCTCGTGCTCGCGGGCAACATCCTGGTCCGCCAGCGCGGCACCGTCTATCACGCCGGCCGCAATGTCGGCATGGGCCGCGACCACACGCTGTTCGCGCTCGCCGACGGCAAGGTGAAGTTCGGCATCGGCCGCGCCGGCAAGACGTCCGTGTCGATCGAGCCGACCCCGGCGCCGGCCGAGGCCGCCGACTGACCCGTTCCCGCCAGACGGTTCGAACGCATCGAGGGGGAACGGGCAACCGTTCCCCCTTTTCGTTTGCCCGCCTCCTTCGCCCGCCGCCGCTGAAGCCAGAAAGCCGGCCATGAAATTCCTCGACCAGGCCAAGATCTTCGTGAAGTCCGGCGACGGCGGCGCCGGCTGCGTCGGCTTCCGGCGCGAGAAGTACATCGAGTACGGCGGGCCGGACGGCGGCGACGGCGGGCGCGGCGGCGATGTCATCGTCGTCGCCAGGCAGAATCTCAACACGCTGATCGACTATCGCTACCAGCAGCACTTCAAGGCGCAGACCGGCGGCCACGGCTCGGGCCAGAACCGCACCGGCGCCAAGGGCAAGGACGCGGTCATGGTCGTGCCCGTCGGCACCCAGATCATGGCCGAGGACAACGAGACGCTGATCGCCGACCTGACCAAGCCGGGCGAGACCTTCGTGCTGTGCCGCGGCGGCGACGGCGGCTTCGGCAACACGCATTACAAGTCCTCGACCAACCAGGCGCCGCGCCGCGCCGATCCCGGCTGGCCGGGCGAGGAGCGCTGGATCTGGCTGCGGCTCAAGCTGATCGCCGATATCGGGCTGGTCGGGCTGCCCAATGCCGGCAAGTCGACCTTCCTCGCCGCGACGTCGAGCGCGCGCCCCAAGATCGCCGACTATCCGTTCACCACCTTGAAGCCGCAGCTCGGCGTCGTGCGCGTCGACGAGCAGGAGTTCGTCGTCGCCGACCTGCCGGGCCTGATCGAGGGCGCCGCCGAAGGGCGCGGCCTCGGCCACCGCTTCCTCGGCCATCTCGAGCGCTGCGGGGTCGTCCTGCACCTGATCGACGGCACGCAGGACGACGTCGTCGGCGCCTACAAGACGATCCGCAGCGAGCTCGAGAGCTACGGCCACGGCATCGCCGAGAAGCCGGAGATTGTCGGCCTCAACAAATGCGATGCGCTCGATGCCGACGCGATCAAGAAGAAGCGCGCTTCGCTGCAGCGCGCGGCGCGCCGGCGCTCGCCGGGCGCCAAGGTGATGGCGCTGTCGGGCGTCTCAGGCCACGGCGTGCAGGACGTGCTGCGCGCGCTTGCCGAACACGTGCGCGCGCATCGCGCGGCGAGCGCGCCGGCAAAGGCGGATGCGAGCGAGGACGAGGCGGCGGGAGCGGCCGCATGAGCACGGCGCGCGCCACGACGGCCGTGCCTGCGCGCCATCTCGACAGCGCGCGCCGGCTCGTCGTCAAGATCGGCTCGGCGCTGCTCGTCGACGACGCCAGCGGCGACGTGCGCCGCGCCTGGCTCGACGCGCTCGCCGACGACATCGCCGCCCTGCGCGCGCGCGGCGTCGAGGTGCTCGTCGTGTCGTCCGGGGCGATCGCGGTCGGACGCCGCCATCTCGGCCTCACCGGCCGCGCGCTGCGCCTCGAGGAAAAGCAGGCCGCGGCGGCGACCGGGCAGATCCGCCTCGCGCACGCCTACCAGGAGGCGCTGGCGCGCCACGGCATCACGGTCGCGCAGATCCTGCTGACGCCCGACGACACCGAGGAGCGCCGCCGGCACCTCAACGCGCGCGCGACGATCGACGCGCTGCTCAAGCTCGGCGCGGTGCCGGTGATCAACGAGAACGACACCGTTGCCACCGACGAAATCCGCTTCGGCGACAACGACCGGCTGGCCGCGCGCGTGGCGCAGATGATTTCCGCCGACACGCTCGTGCTGCTCTCCGACATCGACGGGCTCTATACCGCCGACCCGCGCCGCGACCCCAACGCGCGCCATCTGGGCGAGGTGCACGAGATCACCGCCGAGGTCGAGGCGATGGGCGGCGAGGCGCCGCCGGGCTACAGCTCGGGCGGCATGGTGACCAAGCTCGTCGCCGGCAAGATCGCGCTCGCCGCGGGCTGCCGCATGGCGATCGCGCGCGGCAAGGAAGCGCATCCGCTCGCGGCGCTCGCGGCCGGCGCGCCGTGCACGTGGTTCGTGCCGCATGCCGGCCCCAAGACCGCGCGCAAGCGCTGGATCGCCGGCGCGCTCGCGCCGCTCGGCACGCTCACCGTCGACGGCGGCGCCGCCGCCGCGCTGCGCGCGGGCAAGAGCCTGCTGCCCGCCGGCGTGCGCGCGGTCGACGGCAGCTTCGAGCGCGGCGACCCGGTGATCGTGCGCGATGCGGCCGGCGCGGAGCTCGCGCGCGGCCTGTCGGCCTATTCCGCCGCCGACATGGATCGAATCAAGGGCCACAGGAGCGCCGAGATCGAAGCGCTGCTCGGCTTTCGCGGCCGCGACGAGGCGATCCATCGCGACGACCTCGTGCTCAGCGGCCCGGGCGCGGCCGGCCCCGGAATCGCCGGAGGCTGAACGTGCCCGACCAAGCACGTGAGGGGGACCTCGCCGCGACGATGCGCGACATCGGCGTGCGCGCCCGGCGTGCCGCCGCACTGCTCGCCGAGGCGCCGGCGTCGGCAAAGGCCGCGGCGCTGCACGGTGCCGCCCGCAAGATCCGTGAGCGGATCGCGGCCCTGCTGGCGGCGAATGCGAAGGACGTCGCCGCGGCCGAGGCGGCGGGCACGGGGGCCTTCGTCGACCGCGTGCGGCTCGACCCCAAGCGCATCGAGGCGATCGCCGCCGGCCTCGACGACGTCGCGGCGCTGCCCGACCCCGTGGGGCGCGAGCTGGCGCGCTGGCCGCGCCCCAACGGGCTCGACATCGCGCGCGTGGCGGTGCCCTTCGGCGTCATCGGCATCGTCTACGAGGCGCGTCCCAACGTGACCGCCGATGCCGGCGGCCTCAGCATCAAGGCCGGCAACGCGGCGATCCTGCGCGGCGGTTCGGAGAGCTTCGAGTCTTCGGCCGTACTGGTCGAGGCCCTGCGCGACGCGGTTGCCGAGGCCGGCCTGCCTGCCGATGCCGTGCAGCGCGTGCCGACGCGCGACCGCGAGGCGGTCGGCATCCTTCTGTCGACGCCCGGCCTGTGCGACGTCGTCGTGCCGCGCGGTGGCAAGTCGCTGATCGAGCGCGTGATGCGCGAGGCGCGCGTGCCGGTGATCGCGCATCTCGAAGGTCTGTGCACGACCTATGTCCACGAGGCGGCCGACCCGGCGATGGCGCGCGCGATCGTCCACAACGCGAAGATGCGCCGCGTCAGCGTGTGCGGCGCCACCGAGACGCTGCTGATCGACCGCGCGGCGGCGGCGCGGCTGCTGCCGGCGATCCTCGACGACCTCGCGGCCTCGGGCTGCGAGGTGCGCGGCGACAGCTTCGTCGTCGCCCTGTGGCCCAGGGCGAAGCCGGCGAGCGAGCAGGACTGGTCGACCGAGTTCCTCGACGCGATCATCGCGGTCAAGCTCGTCGACGGCCTCGACCAGGCCATCGCTCACATCAACCGCCACGGTTCGCATCATACCGACGCGATCGTCACCTCCGACGCGCACGCCGCCGAGGCCTTCCTGGCGCGCGTCGACAGCGCGATCGTGCTGCACAACGCGTCGACCCAGTTCGCCGACGGCGCCGAGTTCGGCTTCGGCGCGGAGATCGGCATTTCGACCCAGCGCCTGCCGCCGCGCGGGCCGGTCGGGGCGGAGCAGCTCACCACCTACAAGTACGTCGTGCGCGGCGCGGGGCAGATCCGGCCGTGAGCGCCCGGGTGCAGGCCGCGCGTGCGCTCGTAACTCTGCTCGCGTGGCTCGTTCCGGCGGCCGCCGCCGCGCAGCCGGCGGCACCGGCGCCCGGCGTCGTCGCGGCATGGTCGCAGATCGGCACCGCCGACTCGCTGCTCGTGCGCGCCGTCACCACGGCAACCGAATGCCCGCGCCTGTCGGTCGACGGCGTCGCCCTGGCGATGGGCCCGCGGGCGCGGCCGAACCCCGATTTCCCGGTCACGGTGTGCGAGGCGTCGATCGCGCGCTCGACCAGTGCGGTGACGGTCGACGACGTGGCCCTGCCGACGATGCGGCGCTTCCCGGAGCGAATCGTCGTCCTCGGCGATACCGGCTGCCGCCTGCGCGGCACGTCGCTGCAGGCCTGCAACGACCCCGACGAATGGCCGTTCGCGCGCATCGCGGCGCGCGCGGCGGCGCTTCGCCCCGACCTGGTGATCCACACCGGCGACTTCTTCGCCCGCGAAACGCCGTGCCCGCCCGGGGTCGAGCGTTGCGCCGGCAGCCCGTCGGGCGACAACTGGGCGAGCTGGACCGAGGATGTCTTCGCGCCGGCGGCCCCGCTGCTCGCGGCCGCGCCGTGGCTGGTCGTGCGCGGCACCACCGAGGCGTGCGGGCGGGCGAGCGAGGGGTGGTTCCGCCTGCTCGATCCGCACCCGCGCTCGCGCGGCTGCCTGCGCTTCACCGAGCCCTACATCGCGAGCTTCGGGCCCTGGCAGATCGCCGCGATCGATTCGGCGGAGGCCGACGAGCGCGCGGCGCCGCCGGCTCTGGTCGAGGAGTACACGCGCCAGATCGACGGGCTGGTGGCGGCGAACTTCGTGTCGGCGTGGATGGTCTCGCACCGGCCGATCTGGGCGGCGGCAAGCGACGACGTCGACGGAGCCGCGTCGCTGCGCGCGGCCAGCGCGACATTGCAGGCCTCCGCGCGCAATCTGCCGGACGGGATCGGCGCCATTTTCTCCGGCCGCTACCACGTCGTGCAGGCGCTGGGCTTCGGCGACCGCCGGCCGGCGACGGTGATCGTCGGCAATGGCGGCACGCTCTTCGACCGGCCGGCGCGCACGCTCGGCGTCGGCGACGTCATCGACGGCCTGCCGGTGCGCGTCGCCATGACCGTCGAGCGCCGCCACGGCTTCGCGCTGGTCGAGCGCGACGGTGAGGGGTGGCGCCTGACCTTCCTCGGCGTCGACGGCGCACCGCTCGGCCGCTGCCGCCTGCTGCGCCGCGCGCTCGACTGCGCGAACTAGGCCCGCCCTTGGCCCGGCGCGCGCTGACCGACCCGGGTTTCGCGCCCCGACGCATCGTCCTGCGCACGCCCAATCCGCTCGGCGATGCCGTGATGGCGGAGCCGGCGCTGCGCGCCATAGCCGCGCATTTCCCGCACGCGCGGGTCGACGTCGCCGTGCCGGCCGCGCTGGCACCGCTCGCCGCGTGCTGGGGCTTTGCGGCCGGGGTGATCGCACTGCCGCGCGCCAGGGGCGCGGCGAAGCTCGGTGCCGCGCTGGCGGCCGCGCGCGCGCTGCGCGCCGGACGCTACGACCTCGCGGTGCTGCTGCCCAATTCGCTCGACAGCGCGTTCGCCGCGCGTGCCGCCGGCATCGGGCGCATCGTCGGCTACGCCCGCGACGCGCGCCGGCTGCTGCTGAGCGACCCGATCGCGCCGCCGGCCAATCCACGCGGCGAGCACATGCTCGCCTACTACTGGCGGCTCGCCGAAGCGCTCGGCTGCGGCGCGCTGCCCGGGGGCGCACGCGTTGCGGCGGCGCCGACTTCGGCGCCAGCGGTCTTCGCCGCCGACGCGCGCACGCGCCCGGCGCTCACGCCGAGCGCCGACGCACATGCCAAGGGTGCCTCGCTGCTGGCGCGCCACGGCCTCGCCGGCCGCGGCTTCGTCGTGCTCGCGCCCGGCGCCGCCTACGGGCCGGCGAAGCAATGGCCCGTGGCGCACTACCAGGCGCTGGCGCGCGACCTCGCACGCGACCACGCGATCGTCGTCGTCGGCACGCCGGACGAGCGCGCCATCGCGGCCGCGATCGCGGCCGCCTGCGGCGGTGTCGACCTTGCCGGCGCAACCGACCTTGCCGGCCTGATCGGCGTGCTCGCGCGCGCGCGCGGGTTCGTCGGCAACGATTCGGGGGCCGCGCATCTCGCCGGCGCGCTCGGCATTGCGGGCGCGGTGATCTACGGCTCGACCAGCGACGCCCATTCCGGCCAGATCGGCGCCGGCCTTGCGATCGTCAACCGCCGCATCGAATGCTCGCCGTGCTTCGCGCGGGCGTGTCCGCTCGGGCACCTGCGCTGCCTGACGGAGATCACGCCGGATACCGTGCGCGAGGCACTGGAGCGCGCAGCCTCGGCGGGATGAGGTTCACGGACGGCTCTACGGCAGATCGAATTCCGTCACCAGGTGGTTGCGCGCGCGGCCAGGGACGACGCCGGTGAAGTCGCGGGTCTGGCCGCGGATGGTCACGCGCACGCGATAGGGGATCGGCTTGTTCGACTGGTTCTCGATCGTCACGCGATAGCGGCCGGGCGGGCCGTCTTCGGCGCGCGCGAAATAGATGTTCTCGACCGGCGTGTCCGAGAAGCGCCCGCCGTAGTTCATGTCGACGTCGAGATTGCCGGCGCAGTCGCGCGTCGAGCGGAAGCTGATGACGCGGCCGTTCGGGCACTCGACCTTGAGGTCGAGGTCGTCGCGCGTGTCCCACGCCAGTGACACGGTCACGTCGCCGCGCTGGGCGCGTTCGCGGTCGAGCCGGTTCTGCATCTCGTCGCGCGGCGGCGGGGCCGGAGGCGGCGGCGGCGGTGGAGGCGGCGGCGGTGGAGCCGGCGGGGGACGCGGCGGCGGCGGCGGCGGAGGCGGAGGCGGAGGCGGGGGTGGCGGCGGAGGTGGCGGAGGCGGAGGAGGAGGGGGAGGCGGCGGCGGCGGCGGCGGCGGCGGGGCCTGGGCCACAAGCGGCGGCTGGCGGCATGCGGCGCGGCGGGCGAGCACCTGTTCCTGGATGGCGGCCAGCTCGCGGCGCAGTTCGGCTTCATCCCTGTGCGCGGCATCGGCTTCGCCCTCGGCGCGCGCCAGATCGGGCGGCAGGTCGCACAGCGCCGGATCGATGCGGCCGAGAATCGCGGTCCAGCCCGGCCACCACAGCCGGGTCGTCCAGATCAGCGCCGGCACGCCGAGCAGCAGGGCCGAGGCGAAAAGCCACAGCGGCCAGCGCCAGCGATTGCGGCCGGTCGCGTTCATCGCGCCGGCGTCCCGCCTTGACCCGATCCGCCTGGCGCGGCCGCGCCCGGCGTTGCGCCGCGCGCGGGGGCGGCCGGCGCCTGACCCGGCAGGTCGAATTCGCCGACGCGATGGCCGCGCGCGTGCGGCGGCGCCGTGCCGGTGTATTCGCGGCTTTCGCCGCGCACGGTCACGCGCACGCGGTAGGGGACGGACTGGTTCGACTGGTTGTCGATCTGGACGCGATAGCGCCCGCGCGGCGCTGCGTCGACGCTCGGCCAGGTGATGTTCTCGACCGGCGTGTCGGAGCGCGGGTCGCCGCGGTTCATGTCGACGTCGAGCTGCCCGCCGCATCCCTGCGGCTGGCGGTAGCCGACCTCCGCATTGCCCGGGCAGACGACGACGACGTCGAGATCGTCCTGCGTGTTCCAGGCCAGCGACACGCTCGCCTCGCCCTGCTGCGCGTGCTCGCGGTCGAGGCGCGGGCGCATGTCCTCGGGGCGCGGCGGGTTGGTCTGGGGCGGACTGGTCTGGCCGCGATCGGTGGCGCGCCGCTCGGGCACCGGCGGATCGGTGCGCGCGTCGGGCCGGTCGGCGCGCTGTTCGGGCGCGGCATCGGGGCGCGGCGTATCGGGCCGATCGCCGCGCTGTTCGGGCCGATCGGGCGGCGCGTCCGCGCGCGGCACGTCGGCGCCGGGCGCGTCGGGATCGCGGCGGTCGCTGCCGCCACGGTCGTCGGACCCGATGCCGGGGCCGGTGCCCGGACCGGCTGGCGGCAGGCCGCTGCGTGGCGGTTCGGCGAGGCGCGGGAAGGGCGCCGGGTCGGGCGTGCGGCGCGCGCTCTGCGCCGGTGCGCGGCAGAGCGCGGCTTTCTCGGCGATCTGCGCTTCGACGAAAACGAGTTCGCGGCGTAGCGACGCTTCCTCGCTCTGCTCGCTGTCGATCGTCGCGATCATCAGCCGCTGCTCCGGCGGGATGGCGCAGAAGCCGCTGTCGGGCCGCGCGAGCTGCGCGAGCAGCGGCGCCGCCAGGAACGGCAGCAGGAAGCCGGCGCCGATCAGCAGCAGCAGCAGCGCGAGCCACCACGGCCACATCGTCGGCCGTGGCGCCACGACGGCGGCGGGCGGCACCGGCGGCCGCGGCGGCGCCGTGACGAGTTTCTGCAACACCGTGTGATCCGCCGCCGGGTCGTCGACGACATGGCCCCAGCCGGCGAGCACGGGCTGGCGGCCGATCGCATAGATGTAGGAGTCGCCGGGAATGCGCAGCGCGAGCGCCAGCAGTTCGCCGAGCAGCTGCTCACCGCCTTCCTTCGACTGCCGCAGCAGATCGGCGCGGGCGGCGATCTCGTCGACCAGGCGCTTCAGCTCGGCATCGAGGGCCTCGCGGGCCTCCGGCGCCAGCGCCTCGCGCCGGATCGCCTCGCCTTCGGGCGTGGCATACCACTCGATCTCGCCGGGCCGCACCTCGGGGTTCGGTTCGGCGAACAGGTCGGCATGCGCCGGCGACAGCGCCTCGCGCAGATAGCGCACGATCTGGGCATGCGATTCGACCACCGGCTGGCCATGAATGCCGAGCGGGCGAAGGCCGTCGCGCTGCGTCGTGGCGATGCGGGGTCCGGGCATGGGCCGGCCCTCCTCTCGCGTGTGGGACCGTTCAGTTCGCCGGGCGCGCCGGCGCTGCAGGCGCGGCTGGTGCCGCTGG
>JAEUKZ010000175.1 GCA_016793045.1 Alphaproteobacteria bacterium | reverse complement strand
CATGGAGGACGCGATCAAGGCGCGCGTCGTCGGCCAGAACGAGGCGGTCTCGGCGGTGTCCGAGGCGGTGCGCCGCGCGCGCGCCGGGCTCCAGGACCCCAACCGGCCGATCGGCTCGTTCCTGTTCCTCGGGCCGACCGGTGTGGGCAAGACCGAACTCGCCAAGGCGCTCGCGGCCTTCCTGTTCGACGACGACCAGGCGCTGATCCGCATGGACATGTCGGAGTACATGGAGAAGCATTCGGTCGCGCGGCTGATCGGCGCCCCTCCCGGCTATGTCGGCTACGAGGAAGGCGGCAGCCTCACCGAGGCGGTGCGCCGCCGGCCCTACCAGGTGATCCTGTTCGACGAGATCGAGAAGGCGCATCCCGACGTCTTCAACGTCCTCCTCCAGGTGCTCGACGACGGGCGCCTGACCGACGGCCAGGGCCGCACGGTCGATTTCAAGAACACGCTGATCGTGCTGACCTCGAACCTGGGCAGCGACATCATCGCCAATGCGCCCGAGGGGCCGCTCACCGGCCAGATCCGCGACGGCGTGATGGAGGTGGTGCGCGCCTCGTTCCGGCCGGAGTTCCTCAACCGCCTCGACGAGATCCTGCTGTTCCACCGGCTCGGCCGCGGCGACATGGCGGGCATCGTCGACATCCAGCTCGTGCGGCTGCAGAAGCTGCTGGCCGACCGCAAGATTGCGATCGACCTCGACCCTGCGGCGCGCGCCTGGCTCGCCGAGCGCGGCTACGATCCGGTCTACGGCGCGCGGCCCCTGAAGCGGGTGATCCAGCGCGAGCTGCAGAACCCGCTCGCCTCGATGATCCTCGAAGGCAAGGTCGCGGACGGCCAGACCGTGCGCGTCGGCGTCGAGGCCGCCGGCCTGTCGCTCGGCGTCGCCGACGAAGCCGAGAAGCCCAAGCGCAAGCGGGCGTAGTCCGCGCGCGGCGCTTCAGCGGGGCCGGGCTCGCCCGGCCCCGTTTTCTTTTGGGGCTCTCAGTTCGGGCGCGCGCGCGGCGTCACGCGCGTCACCGTGGGCTGCGTCACCCCGGGGCGCGGCGGCGGGCCGCCGGTGAGAGCGCCCGGCGCGCCGCCGCGCGGCACCCGGCCGGTGGTCCACCAGTGGACGGTGTTGAGGGTCTCGCGCGTCTGGCTCTGATAGCGCGTCCACGGCATGTGGCCTTCGCCCTCGTCGAGCCCGACATAGATCCAGCAGCGATAGTAGATGTCGGACTCGTAGTTGACCTGCGTGGTCACCGCGTATTGGACGGTGCCTTCGAAGCGCCCGGCGTTGAGCGGGCGCACGACATAGGGCACCGCCGGCAGGTCGTAGGAATCGTTCGAATCGTTGTGGACGGGCGCGGCGAAGGGCTGCGAGGCGGCCTGGCACGCGAGATAGATGCGCTGCGCACGCGGATTGAGCACGCGGACGTCGACCGGCACGTTGAGCAGGATGTTGTCCGCGGCCGCCGGCATCGACAGCGCCGCGGCGGCAATGGCGGCTCCCCAGGCGGCGCGGCGGCACGTCGTCATCGCAGGACTCCTTCGGGATTGGTCATGGCCCCGCCCGCACGGTGAGCGGCGCGGTCGTCGCGGCGTGGTCGACCGTGCTGTGGACGCGCAGCGGTTCGGTGGTGGCGGTGTGGGGCGCCTGGGTGTGCACGCGCAGGGGCGCCGTGGCCACGACGCGCGGGCTGGCGGACCTCACGACGAGCGGCGCGGTGGCGGCGACGCGCAAGGCGGGCGGCGGCTCGCGGCGCGGGGCGTCGGCCTGCGCCGCCGGCGCCGGCGGGGCTTCGGCGGCCGGGGCGACCACCACCAGGCGCTCGGCGTGCGCGACCGCCGCGCGGCTGCGCGCGGCGAGGGCGGTGGCTTCCACCGTCTGGCGGCCGGCGCCGGCGCGCCAGGGCACGGCGACGCGCTGCGTCTGCCCCGGCGCCAGCGTCACCCGCCGTTCGGCGAAGGGCCGCAGGGTTCCCTCGACCCGGAAGCGGACGATGTACTCGACCGGCCGGCGCCCGGCGTCGCGGCGCGCCAGCGACGTCGCCACCGTCGCGGCCTGGCCTTGCCGCGGCGCCGCCGGGGTCACGGTAATTTGGTGAAGGACGACATCCGCCCGGTCGTTCGGCTGCGCGGCCGCGACGGCGGGATGCAATGCCGCCAGCCAGATCGCCAACGCGATTGTGATGTCGACCATGCGCTCACGCCGCATCGTCCCGCCCTGCCATGGCGCCCGGAACCGTCACTGTCGGGCCTGCTTCCCGTGCCGTCAAGCGCGCCACCGCGCTGCCCATTCCTGCGGCACAGCGAGTTCCACGCGCCCTGCATCATCTTGACGCTTTTCGGCGGCCCGCAGTGCCGCTACCTTTGTGGCAACAACCTGCGGATATCGGCCCGCTTCGGCGGTGTCGGCGGGGATCGCTTGGGAGCCCTGGCGATACCGTCTCCAGCCAAAGCCGGCCAACCGCTTGCACAAGGGAGGATCGTTCGCACATGTCCACGACGTCCATCACCCGCCGCCATCTGCTCGCCGGCGCCGCCGGGATCGCGCTCGCCCCCACGCTCGCCGGCGCGCAGACGCGCGACCCGAGCTGGCCGGCCAACGTGACGCTCGGCACCGCGTCGGTCGGCGGCACCTATTTCGTTTACGGCCAGGCCTGGGCCTCGCTGGTCGGCGAGAAGATCGGCATCCAGATCAACACCCAGCAGACGCAAGGGCCGAACCAGAACCTGCTGCTCGTCCAGGGCCGGCAGATCGAGCTCGGCATGACGACGATGGGCGTGGCGCTGCAGGCCTGGAACGGCCAGGGCGACTGGACCCGCGGCCAGCAGATGCGCGACGTGCGCGCGCTGTTCCCGATGTACGACACGCCGTTCCACTTCGCGGTGCTGCGCCGCTCGGGCATCACCAGCGTCGCCCAGCTCGCCGGCAAGCGCGTCGGCGTCGGTCCGCGCGCGGGCACGCCGGGAACGTATTTCCCGCTGATGTTCCAGGCGCTCGGCGTGCAGAACGTCACCATCCGCAACGGCCAGGCCTCCGACATGGTCTCGCAGCTCTCCGACGGGCTGATCGACTGCTTCGCCTTCGCGGCCGGCCTGCCGATCCCCGGCTATACCGAGCTGGCGACGAGCCAGGACGCGGTGTTCTTCGGCTTCACCGATGCCGAGATCGCGACCATGCAGCGCGCGATGCCGGAGCTGTCGCCGGCGACGATCCCGGCCGGCACCTATCGCCAGATGACCACCGACCACAAGACGGTTGGCGTGTTCAACTTCGCGATCGCGCATCGCACGGTGCCGGAGACGCTCGCCTATGCGATCGTGCGCGCGGTGCACGAGAACCACGAGGCGATGCGGCGCGGCCATGCCGCGGCGGTCGAGACGATCCCCGAGAACGTGACGAAGAACACCTTCCTGCCGTTCCATCCCGGCGCCGCGCGCTACTACCGCGAAAAGGGAATCGCGATTCCGGCCAATCTGGTGGGCTGAGTTGCGCCACGCCGCATTGCCTGCGAAGCGCGGCCCGGCCGGCCTGCTGCCGCGCCGGGCCGCCGTCTTCATGATCCCGGGGCGCCGATGACGGCTCCGACCCGCGACGCGGCAGCGGGACCCGATGCGCCCGTCGCGCTGCCGGATGAGGAGTTCGCCGGCCTGCGGCGCACGCTGGGCGGGCTGGAGAAATACGCCTTCGTGGCGCTCGCGGGCGGCTTCACGCTCTATCATCTGATCGTCCTCAACCTGTTCCCGCAGGAGGCGCTGCTGTTCCGCGCCACCCACGTCGCGTGGGGCGCGGTGCTCGGCTTCGCCTTCTACCGGCCGTTCGCGCGCTCGCAGGCCGGTCGCGTGCCCTGGTACGACTGGGTGCTGATCGCGCTCGCGGTCCTGTGCTGCGCCTACATGTACTGGGAGGTCGAGGGCCTGCAGTTCCGCGCCGGCGCCTTCCCCGATCCGCTCGACGTCTGGGCCGGCGTCATCGGCACGATCGTGGTGGTCGAGTTCGCGCGGCGCACCGCCGGCCTCGCGCTGCCGATCATCGTCGGCGTGTTCATCCTCTATGCCTTCGTGGGCCCGTGGATGCCGGGCGTGCTCTATCACCGCGGCTTCGACTGGCCGCGCGTCTTCGCCTATCTCTATTCCGACCTCGGCATCTTCGGCACGACGACCGAGGCGTCGTCGAACTTCATCGTGCTGTTCGTCGCCTTCGGGGCGTTCCTGCAGGTCTCGAAGGTCGGCGACTACTTCAACGACCTGTCGCTGTCGGCGTTCGGCCATCTGCGCGGCGGGCCGGCCAAGGCCACGGTCGCCTCGGGCGTGCTGTTCGGCGCGATCTCGGGCTCGTCGGTCGCCAACGTCGTCGCCTCGGGGGCGATCACCATCCCGATGATGCGCCGCGTCGGCTACGACCGCGCGACCGCCGGCGCGGTCGAGGCGACGTCGTCGACCGGCGGCCAGATCACGCCGCCGGTGCTCGGCGCCGGCGCCTTCCTGATGGCGGAGATCACCGGCATTCCCTATGCCGAGATCGCCTATGCCGCGATCATCCCCTGCGTGCTGTTCTACATCGCGTGCTACGCGCACGTGGAGCTGCACGCGCGGCTGCACGGCCTCAGCGGCCTGCCGCGCAGCGAGCTGCCGGCCCTCGCCGGGCTGCTGCGCAAGGCCTATCTGTTCGCGCCGCTGATCGTCATGGTCTGGCTGCTGGTGTCGGGCTATTCGGCGTTCCGCGCCGGCACGCTCGCGATCCTGTCCGCCATCGTCGTGAGCTGGCTCGACCGCCAGAACGCGGTCGGCCCGCAGCGGACGCTCGAGGCGCTCAACATGGCGGCGCGCGATTCGCTGCAGCTCGTCGCGGTCTGCGCCGCGGCGGGAATCATCGTCGGCATCATCGCGCTCACCGGCATCGGCGGGCGCTTCGCCCAGCTGCTGCTGCAGCTCGCCGGCTCGAACGTGCTGTTCGCGATGATCTTCACCATGGTGGTGGCGCTGATCCTCGGCATGGGGATGCCGACGACGGCGGCCTACGCGATCGGCGCCGCGGTTCTGGCGCCCGGGCTGCAGCGCCTCGGCGTGGCGCCGCTGGTCGCGCACATGTTCATCTTCTACTACGCGGTGGTCTCGTCGATCACGCCGCCGGTGGCGCTGGCCTCGTTCGCGGCGGCGGCGATCGCGCGCGCCGATCCGTGGAAGACGACCTTCGTGTCGATGAAGATGGGCCTCGCGGTCTTCATCGTGCCGTTCATGTTCTTCTATTCGACGCTGCTGCTCGGCCAGGGCACGGTGTGGCAGATCGCGCCGGTGCTCGCCACCGCGTCGATCGGCGTCGTGCTGCTCGCCTGCGCGACCGAGGGCTGGTTCGGCCGGCCGATCGGCTGGGCGCTGCGCCTGCCGCTCGGCGCCGCGGCGCTGTGCCTGATCGTGCCGGAGTCGATCAGCGACGCGGTCGGGCTCGCCGCGGCGATCGCGATCTTCGCGGTCGCGCGCGCGTATCCCGGCTTCGCCGTGCCGGCGCGCGCGCGCTGACCGGCGTCAGTCCGCCGGCGTGGGCGCGCGCGCCGGCGCCGCGGCGTGGCGCGCGCCGGCCGGCACCATCCAGATCAGCACGCAGGTGAGCAGCGCCATCGCGACGATCGCCCGGAAGGTCCAGTGCAGCGCCTGGTCGAACAGCGGGCGCACGGCCGGATCGGCGGCGAGGCGCGCGAGCCCGTCCGGCCGGTCGAGCAGCGCGTGCACCTCGGCCGCGAGCGTGGCGCCGCCGTGATGCGCGAGGCCGAGATTGAGCACGGCGGCGAGCACCGTCGCGCCCAGCGTGTTGCCGAGCCCGCGCGCGAAGAGCACGGAGGCGGTGGCGCTGCCGCGCATCGACCATTCGACGCTGTCCTGCACCAGCACGAAGCAGGTGAGGCTGATCAGCCCCATGCCGAAGCCCATCAGGAACGAGGCGGCGCCGGCGACCGCCGGGTGCGAGTCGGGCGCCAGCAGCAGCAGCAGGGCCGCGCCGAGCGGCACGAACAGCCCGCCGGTCCTGAGCGTGCGGCGCAGGCCGAAGGCGCGGAAGAACCGTCCCGAGAGCATGACGGCGAGCGGCCAGCCGAAGATGAGCATGGTCAGCGCGAAGCCGGCCGCCATCGCCGAGCGGCCCATCACGCTCTGCACGTAGATCGGCAGCACGGTCGTGAGCCCGATCGGCGCCATGCCGGCGAGCAGCGTGGCGCCGTTGACGGTCGCGATCAGCCGGCGGCTCCACAGCGCGATCGAGATGATCGGCTCGCTCGCGCGCCGTTCCCAGACCAGGAACGCCGCTCCGCTGGCGACGAAGACGGCGCCGAGCAGTGCTAGCGTCGCCGGCGGCGCGGCGGTCTCGGTGAGCGCCGCCAGCAGCGCCGCGATCGCGACGGTGAACAGCGCCGCGCCGGCATAGTCGATGCGCACGCGGCGCGGCGCGATCGTCTCCTCGAGGAACAGCGCGAAGCCCGCCATGGCGAGCACGCCGAAGGGCAGGTTGATCCAGAAGATCCACGACCACGACACGTGCTCGACGATGATCGCGCCGGCGAGCGGCCCGGTCACCGCCGAGGTCGCCCACACGCTGGCGTTCAGCCCCTGGGCGCGGCCGCGTTCCTCGAAGCTGTAGAGGTCGCCGATCACCGTGATCGTCACCGGCTGGATGGCGCCGGCGCCGAGCCCCTGGACGAGGCGGAAGGCGACCAGCGACATCATCGACCAGGCGAGGCCGCAGAGCAGCGAGCCGACCAGGAACAGCGCCGCGCCGAAGAGCAGCACCGGCTTGCGCCCGAACACGTCGGCAAGCTTGCCGTAGATCACGGTCGTGGTGGACTGCGCCAGCAGGAAGGCCGAGAACACCCACGCGTAGTACGCGAAGCCGCCGACCTCGCCGACGATGTGCGGCATCGCGGTGGCGACGATCGTCGCCTCGATCGCGACCATGAAGGTTGCGAGCATGATCGCGGCGACGACGTATTTGCGGTGCGACGGCCGGACGGTGGTGGACATGGTGCACTTTCTCGGGCGCGGCGCGCCGCCGCGCCGGCACAGTATTCCATCGCCGCTTGTCCCGCAGCCGTTCCCGGCCGCCGCCGGCGCATGACTGCGCTGCTCAGAGCGAGGCCTTGCCGGCGACCGACCAGGCCTTGATCGCGTTCTCGCCCGGCGCCGCGTCGCCCTTGGCGGGGAATGCGGCCGGCACGTTCAGCAGTACCGCGCCGATGACGTAGAGCAGCATCCGGCGGTCGTGGCCGTCGTCGGTCTCGCCGTACTGGCCGGGGTCGCGGTTGGCGACCGCTTCGCCGAGATGGAGCGAATCCCCCCGCCAGTCGGTCGCGACGTCCCAGATCAGGTTGCCCGTCCAGCTGCGGCGGAAGAGCAGGCGGCCCGCCTCGTATGTGACGAACCACTTGTCCTCCATCTCGGCCGGCACGACGCCGCGTGCGGCGAGCCACGAATCGAACGGGTCGAGCGTGACGTCGAGGACGAAGCGCGCGGTCCGCGCGGGCATCGGCGGGCGCGCGCAGGCGAAGCTCGCCGGGGTGGCGCCGCTGGCGGCCGCCGCGGCGTCGCGGCCGAGCGTCGCCGCGAGATACTGCGCGGCGGTCGGACCGGGCAGGGGCTTGCCGTCGATCAGCATGGTCGGCATCTGCGGCGGCCGGCGCTGCCACAGCAGGGTGCAGAAGCTGCGCAGCCAGTCGAAATCCGCGGCGGCGACGATGGCGAGGCGGATCGTGCCGTCTTCGGCCTTGAAGGTTCCGGCGACGTGGCCCGGCCCGCGATGGACGAGCTTGAGGTCGACGCTGCGCGCCGCCGCCGCCACCGGCCGCAGCGCGTGGACGAAGGCGAGGCGCAGGAAGCCCTTGCCGGTCTTGAGCGGCGTGACCGCGGTGACGAAGATCGGGCTCGCGCCCCAGCCGCGATGCGGCGCCGGCACCTCCTGCCAGCCCCACCAGCGTCCCGCCTCGATGGCGAACGGCGCCTCGGTCATCCTTGCGTCCCTTCGCTGGCGCGGGGGCCTTGCGCCGCGCCGCATCCCGGGGAGTATCGCGTCGCCGCGCCCCGCCTGCAATTCCGCCCGGCGAAAGCCGGCGCGCCGTCGCTTGCGTCGGCGCGCCGAAACGCCGACGCTGGTCCGCAGCCGTCAAAAGGGGGAAGCAACTTGGCCGACCGTCGCCGCCCGCGCGTGCTCGTCGCCGGCATGCAGTACGAGCTCAACAGCTTCGTCGCCGGCACCGCCGGGCTCGAGCGCTTCCGCCAGTTCCGCATGGCGGAGGGCGACGCGGTGTTCGCGGTCGCCAAGGGCGAGGAGGTCGACGGCGCGCTGCGCGTCGCGCGGACGCGCGGCGTCGAGCTGGTGCCGGTCTTTCTCGCCTTCGGCGGCGCCGGCCCGGTGCTGGAAGACGGCGTCTACGACCATTTCCGCGACCGCATCCTGGCCGGCGTGCGCGCGCATCGCGGCGCGATCGACGCGATCTACCTGCCGCTGCACGGCGCGATGGCGACGGTGAGCGAGCCCGACACGGAGGGCGATCTCATCACCCGCATCCGCGCCATCGTCGGCCCTGATCTGCCGATCGCCGCCTCGTTCGACATGCACTGCAACTTTACGGCTGGCATGGAGCGCGGGCTCGATGCCGCGCTCGGCTTCAAGACCTGCCCGCATGTCGACTATGTCGAGACCGGCATGCGTTCGCTGGAGATCCTCGCCGACACGCTCGCCGGCACGATCCGGCCGCGCCTCGTCCATCGCAAGCTGCGGATGATGACGCCCGCGGAGGGCCACGACACGAACACCGGGCCGATGCGCGACGTGATCGCGCAGCTCCGTGATCTCGAGACGCGGCCGGGCATCGTCGCCGCGACCGTCATCGCGCCGCAGCCCTGGATGGACGTGCCGGAAACCGGCTGGTCGATCCTGGTCGTCGTCGACGGCGACGCCAATGTCGAACTTGGCCGGCGGGAGGCCGACCGCATCGCGCGCCTGTGCTGGGACATGCGCGAGCGCTTCCTCGTCCGGCGCACGCCCCTCGCCGAGGCGCTCGACATCGCCGCCGCCAATCCCGAAGGCGCGAAGCCCGTGGTGATGACCGACGCGGCCGATGCGCCCTCGGCCGGCAGCTACGGCGATTCGGCGGTGGTGCTCGAAGCCCTGCTGGCGCGTCCGCGGATGCGCGGGCCCTTCCTGATGACGATGACCGACCCCGCGGCGGCGCGCGCCTGCGAAGCCGCCGGGATCGGGGCGACCTTGCGCCTGCGCTTCGGCGGCGCCTTCCAGCCGGCCTTCTTCAAGCCCGTCGACGTCGAGGCGACGGTGCGCGACCTCATCCGCGCGCCCTACGAATCGCAGCTGCCGCCCGGCACGATCGACCCGGGCCTGCGCGCCGTGGTCGAGATCGCCGGCTTCGTCCGCATGGTCATCGCCGAGCGCCAGATGGCGACGCTCGACCTGCGCCCTTACGAATCCTCCGGCCTCGACCCGCGCCGCGCCCAGGCCGTGCTGGTGAAGTCCGCCGGCCAGTTCCGCGGCTTCTACACCGCGATCGCCGCGCGCATCCTCGAACTCGACACGCCGGGACCAGTGAACGGCATCCTGACGCAGCTGCCGTTCCGCCACCTGACGCGGCCGCTGTGGCCGTTCGACGCGGATCTGGCGGCGCCGTGGTGAGCGGGGCGCCCGGCGGGCGGCGCGCACAACCGGGCGGATCGCAGAAGCGGGTTCTAGGTCGGCCCCGAACGCCAGGACACGAGCCCCCGCGCATCGACATCACGATGCCGTTCTGATCTTCCAGTAGGAGTCCTTCTTCACGACCATGCCGTCGCGGAACGTCCAGAGATCGCAGCCGCGCACCTCGATCCGTTCGCCCTGGCGCGTGGTGCCGCGCAAGGTCCATTCCGAGACGCCGCGGTTGCCGGCGACGAAGTGGCTGTCCTCGCTGTAGCTCACGTCCGGCAGCCCGGCAAAGCGCGTCGCAAGTCCTTCGCGCACGGCGGCCTTGCCGATGCAGCGCGTCCCCCACGACTCGGTCCCCCGCGGCATCTCGAGGACGCAGTCCTCGGCGAAGAAACTCATGATCCGGTCAAGATCGTGAGCATTGAATGCATCGAGGATATCCTTAAGCTTCGTCAGCATCAGTGCATTTCTCCGCGGCGGCGCATTACCTGAGTTCCGGGGCACACGATACGCGACTCCGCGCCGCGGGGCGGGGCGGCAGTCGGGCGGGGCGGAACACCGGGCAGATGGCAAAGACGAGTTCCGAATCGCCCCACCCTCACGCCCGCCGGACGTGGCGGCGGGTCAGACCCGGCGGCGGCGCGCGGTGGCCAGCAAACCGAGCAGCCCCGCCGCCAGCAGCGCGAGCGACGCGGGCTCCGGAACCGCAGTGAAGAAGCCGCGGATTTCGCCGCCCCCGAACAGGGTCGAGTGGATGTTGAAATACGCCGTTCCTTTGAGCAGGCCCGCGAGCAGCGCCGCCTCGGCGCCGGCGATCGTGCCGCCGCCGAAGTTGGTGACGAATCCCCCCGTGTAGATCAACGGATTCTCGGTGTCGAAGGTGTTGTTGTAGATGCCGGCCTGCACGCCGGCGGGAAAGCCGGGCAGGGTGCCGGGCGTCACCGCGACGGCGACCGTCCCAGAAGCGGCGACGCAGCAATGGATGTGGGCGACGGTGGTGAGGCCGGACAGGCCGGTCCAGTCCACCGCCAGGACCAGCGAGTTCGCGGCCGTATCGATGACGAGGGTTGCGCTGCCTGAGCCGGTCGCTCCCGATACCTCGGGCGCCAGCGTGGTCTCGAAGGTGAGGGGCGCCGCCCCGGCGGTTCCGATCCCGACAGCGAAAGCGCACGCGAGTGCGGTCATTCGTAGGCTGCTCGCCATGGCTTCGTCTTTCATCTGGAGAGGGAATGCGCCTTAACCATGAGCACGCACCGTGCCAAGCGGAGCGAGGCCGCAATCCCAACGGCTTACGCGAGTCCCTCATCGGCCCCGCAGCGAATATGTAAAGAATCCTGCCTTAGCGCCGACAGCGGCAAAGCTGAGGACCGACGCCGACGCTGGAAAACGCGCAGATGCCGCGCGTCGTCGTGATCGCACGCACGACCGCAGACCGCTGCGCGCGTCCGCAATCGTCTCGCTTTCTGCATGGTCGTCGAAGATGTCGGCCTGCTGCCGGACCCCGTCTTTGCCGACATCGTCGACGCGCCGTTGCCGGCCTCCGGCGCTCCCCGGGCTGCATCTACAGGTTGTATAAAGCAGGATCGTCTCCGTCGTTGGATCGATCGAGTTGCACCGGCGTCGTCGCCGTGGTATAAAAAATCACGCCGGAATCCATCCATCTGGATGTGCAGCGCACCGATTATGCCGGCCGCCGCGAATGCGTGAATAGTGAATAGAACTTCGTCAACACCTTGATTCAGCGACGTTCTTAGCAATTCCGGCGCTATTCACGTGAATAATCTGTTCGCCAGGCGAACACAGTCCCGGCCGCGGCGCGCCGCGACCCCGGCTGCCCTCAGGGGTTGAAGACGCAGATCACCGCATCGGGGTCGCGCAGCATCGTGGCGCCGGCGCGCGCGAGGCGTTCGGCCGCCGCCGCGCCGAGGCGGTCGCCGCGCTCGCCCGCGAGGCGGTAGAGGCGCTGTGCCGTTGCCCGGTCCGGCGCTGCACGCTCGGCCGCCGCGCCGGCGCCGCTTTCGGCGAGCGCGCCGAGCGCGCGCAGCGCGGCGCCGTCGCCGGCCGCGGCCCCGCGCTCGAACAGCGCGCGCGCTGCGGCGCCATCGCGCGCGACGCCGCGCCCGCACCACAGCACGATGCCGGCGGCACCCTGCGCCTGCGGCAGGCCGCGCTCGGCGGCCGCGATCAGCCAGCGCGCGCCTTCCGCCTCGTCGGCGCCGCCGCCGCGCCCGAGCAGCAGCAAGGTGCCGTGCAGGAACTGCCCCTGCGGGTCGCCCTGGGCGGCGGCGGCGCGGCTCCAGCGCCGTGCGTCGGCGTCGCTCTGCGCGACACCCTGGCCGAACAGGTAGAGGCCGGCGAGATTCGCCTGCGCCACCGCGTCGCCCTGCGTCGCCGCGCGCTCGGTCCAGCGCGCCGCCTCGCGCTCGTCGCGCGGCACGCCCGATCCGGTCATGTACGACATCGCGAGATTGACCGCGCCCATCGCGCTGCCCGCCTCGGCGGCGCGGCGGAACCAGCGCGCGGCTTCGTCGGCATCGGCGGCGACGCCGAGTCCCTCGCGATACATCGCGCCGAGTTCCGCCATCGCGGCGGCGCTGCCGCGGTCGGCCGATTCGCGGAACCAGCGCAGCGCCTCGCGATCGTCGCGCGGCACGCCGCGGCCCGCGCGCAAGAGCCGCGCGAGCTCGAGCTGGGCGAGCGGATGGCCGTGCTCGGCGCCGCGGCGGAACCACATCG
Organism: Alphaproteobacteria bacterium; assembly: GCA_016793045.1. Lineage (GTDB taxonomy): Bacteria > Pseudomonadota > Alphaproteobacteria > CACIAM-22H2 > CACIAM-22H2 > JAEUKZ01. The sequence goes on along the minus strand of JAEUKZ010000175.1, from coordinate 7,274 downwards.
CCGCCGTCGCGAAGTCCTGCGGCAGGCCGCGGCCGTGGCGATAGACGATGCCGATATTGGTCTCGGCGTCGACGACGCCGCGCTCGGCCGCGCGCAGCACCCATTGCGCGCCGGCCGCTTCGTCGCGCGGCACGCCGTTGCCCTCGACGAGCATCGTGCCGTAGGCCTCCTGCGCCTCGGCATGGCCCTGCTCGGCGGCGCGGCGCAGCCATGCCACCGCTTCGGCGGGATCGCGCGTCACGCCGCGGCCGTCGCGCAGCAGCGTGCCGAGCACCGCCTGCGAACCGGCAAGTCCCTGTTCCGCGGCGCGGCGCAGCCACTGCGCCGCTTCCGCCTCGTCGGCCGCGACGCCGTCGCCATCGATCAGCATCAGCGCCAGGTTGTTCTGCGACTGGGCGTCGCCCTGTTCGGCGGCGCGGCGGAACCAGCGCGCCGCCTCCTCGGGATCGCGCGCGCCGAGCTGACCCTGGAAGTACAGCATGCCGAGATTGCGCTGGCCGTCGCGCTGGCCGCGCTCGGCGGCGCGGCGGATCAGCCGCGCGCCTTCGCCGGGGTCGCGGCGCACCCCGCGTCCGACGAGCGTGAGGACGCCGAGCGCATTCATCGCGCTGTCGATGCCCTGTGCGGCGGCCTCCTGCAGCAGCGCAACGGCTTCCGCATCGCCGGGGCCGGCCGAGTCGCTGCCGGCGAGCAGCGCGATGGCGAGATCGGCCTTGGCATCCGCGTCGCCGCGCGAAGCGGCCTGCCGCAACAGCCGCAGCGCGCCCGCGCGATCCGGTTCGGCGCGCCGGACCAGCACCCTGGCCATGCAGCGCAGCGCCAGCGACTCGCCCGAAGCGGCGGCCGGCTCGCACAGCGCCGCCGCGCGCGCAGGGTCGCGCGGACCGGTGGTGCCCTCGATGAGGATCAGCCCGAGCGCGCCCTGCGCGCGGCGGTTGCCGGCGGCGGCCAGCGGCTCGAGCAGACGGCGCGCAACGGCATGGTCGTGGCGTTCGAATGCGTCGAGTGCCGCCGGCAGGTCGGCGTTCGACTGTGCCTCAGCGCCTCCCGCATGGAGAACAACTGCGGCGAGCAGAACGGCGACCGGGGATCGCAGCCAAGCGCCGCGCCGGCGTGGCGAAACGGTCACCGGTTCACCGCGCCGGTGCCGCGGGCGCAGGCGCCGCGGCGGGCGCACCGTCCGCGGCCGGCGCTGCTGCGGCCGGCGGCGCCGGCGCTGCGGGTTCCTCGGCGGCTGCGGCCGGCGGGGCCGCGCGCGGCGTCGCCGCGGCTGGCGTGCCGTTCGCCGGCGCGGCGCCGTTGCCGGCCTGCCCCGCACCCTGCGCCGGGCCCTGGCGCTGCGCGATTTCCTGGGTGCGCACCGGCAGGCTGGCGACGAGCAGATCGGTCCGCCCGCGCGTCGCATTGAAGCGCTCGAGCTCCGCGCCGCCGAGCTTGCGCCCGGTCGCGAAGCGCACGCCGATCGGGTTGACCTGGCGTCCGCCGCGGATGATCTCGTAGTGGAGATGCGGCCCGGTCGAGCGGCCGGTCGAGCCGACATAGCCGATGACCTGGCCCTGGCGGACCGGCGCGCCGGAACGCAACCCGCGCGCGAACCGGCTCATGTGGGCATACGCGGTGGCGTACTCGCCGGTGTGGCGGATGCGGATGTAGTTGCCGTAGCCGCCGTGCCAGCCGAGCTGCTCGATGCGCCCGTCGCCGGCGGCCTGGATCGGCGTCCCCGGCGCGGCGCCGAAGTCGACGCCGCGATGGAACGCGGTATACCCGAGGATGGGGTGACGGCGGCTGCCGAAGCGCGAGGTCAGGCGCGCGCCGTCGATCGGCGTGCGCAGCAGCGCCTTGCGCACGCTCTCGCCACGCTCGTTGTAGTAGTCCCAGGCGCCGTCGCCGGTCTGGTGGCGATAGACGCGCCGCACCGTACCCGACAGCGTCAGCGCGGCGAATATGATCGCGCCGTCGCGGGCGAAATTGCCCGTTGCGTCGGTGAAGCGCTCGAAGGCGACCTCGAAGCGGTCGCCGACCTGGACCTCGCGCTGGAAATCGACGTCGTAGCTGAAGGCGCGGATCAGTTCGGCCAGCACCCCGGCCGGCATGCCCGCATTGGTGCCGGCGGCATAGAGGCTCGAACGCACGACGCCGGCCGCACGGACATGCTCGCGGGTCAGCGGATTCTCGTGGACCGTGGCGCGAAAGCTCCCGTCGGCAGCGCGCTCGACGCTGATGTGCCGGCCGGGCGCCGTGGCGATTCGCGCCGCCATGAGCTGCTCGGACTCGCCGTCGGCCGATTCGGCCAGCATCAGGACGATCTCCTGGCCCTCGCGCAGGTCGCGCATGTCGAGGACATGGCGCAGCGCGGCGATGAAGGTCGCGGCCTCGCCGGGCGCGATGCCGACGGCGCGCAGCATCTCGGACAGCGTGTCGCCGCGCTGCATGCGCAGCACCTGGCGGTCGAGCGATGGCGCGGGCGTCGGCAGCGCCTGGTCGGTCGACGGTGCCGCTTGCGGCGATTCGGCGGCCGGCGCCGCCGGGGCCGCCGGCGTCTGCGCCCTTGCGGGCGTCGAATCGGCCGCGAAGATCAGCGCCGCCGCGTAGAGCGCATGGCGGATACGGGCGGCTGCGGCAGGTCGGGCGGGAGCCAGGCGCATGGCGGCGTGGTTCTCTTCGGATCGTGGTCGGATATTGCGGGGCCGGGCGGTGTCCAGGACGCGCCGCGGGCCCATCTATTGTTCGATTCAAGCCCGAGGGCACAATCCGTTGTCAACGGGAAATGCCCGGATATCCGTCGCTTCCACAGCGTCCGAAAAAAATGGGGCTGTGGAAAAAAACTGTCACAACGAGTGTTGACACGTTTGGGAGTGGGGCGTATACACCCGGCCCTCGCACGACGGCGCCCGGCCGCAGCGAAAGCGGCGAACCGGGCGAGAGACTGCGGCGCTCTTTGAAAAGTTCATATGTGAGGAAGGGATGCGCGGGCGGCGGCGTGCCAGTGGCTCGTCTGTCTCGCTCGTACGCATCCTTCGCACATGTTCGAAACGGTTTACGCCGTTTCGTACATCGCAAGCGCGTAATGAGAGAGACGGGCAAAGCCCTGTTGATTTCCCGGCCCTGCAACGGTCGCATCCGCAAGGATGTGACGGCCGCATCCGGGGAGTTAACCTGAGAGTTTGATCCTGGCTCAGAACGAACGCTGGCGGCATGCCTAACACATGCAAGTCGAACGCTCGTAGCAATACGGGAGTGGCAGACGGGTGCGTAACGCGTGGGAACCTGCCCAGAGGTTCGGAATAACTGCGGGAAACTGCAGCTAATACCGAATGTTGGCTGAGGCCTAAAGGAGCAATTCGCCTTTGGAGGGGCCCGCGTCCGATTAGCTAGTTGGTGGGGTAACGGCCTACCAAGGCGACGATCGGTAGCTGGTCTGAGAGGATGACCAGCCACACTGGAACTGAGACACGGTCCAGACTCCTACGGGAGGCAGCAGTGGGGAATATTGGACAATGGGGGAAACCCTGATCCAGCAATGCCGCGTGGGTGATGAAGGCCTTCGGGTTGTAAAGCCCTTTTGGCGGGGACGATGATGACGGTACCCGCAGAATAAGCCCCGGCTAACTTCGTGCCAGCAGCCGCGGTAATACGAAGGGGGCTAGCGTTGTTCGGAATTACTGGGCGTAAAGGGCGCGTAGGCGGCTTCGATAGTCAGGCGTGAAAGGCCTGGGCTCAACCCAGGAACTGCGCTTGATACTGTGAGGCTAGAGTGTGGGAGAGGATGGTGGAATTCCCAGTGTAGAGGTGAAATTCGTAGATATTGGGAAGAACACCGGTGGCGAAGGCGACCATCTGGACCACTACTGACGCTGAGGCGCGAAAGCGTGGGGAGCAAACAGGATTAGATACCCTGGTAGTCCACGCTGTAAACTATGCGTGCTGGACGTTGGCCAGCCTAGCTGGTCGGTGTCGTAGCTAACGCGATAAGCACGCCGCCTGGGGAGTACGGTCGCAAGATTAAAACTCAAAGGAATTGACGGGGGCCCGCACAAGCGGTGGAGCATGTGGTTTAATTCGATGCAACGCGAAGAACCTTACCAGGCCTTGACATGGGGGTTATGGGTCGGAGAAATCTGACCCTTCAGTTCGGCTGGGCCCCACACAGGTGCTGCATGGCTGTCGTCAGCTCGTGTCGTGAGATGTTGGGTTAAGTCCCGCAACGAGCGCAACCCTCACCTTCAGTTGCCAGCGGTTCGGCCGGGCACTCTGAAGGAACTGCCGGTGACAAGCCGGAGGAAGGCGGGGATGACGTCAAGTCCTCATGGCCCTTACGGCCTGGGCTACACACGTGCTACAATGGTGGTGACAATGGGATGCAAAGGCGCGAGCCCGAGCCGATCTCAAAAAGCCATCTCAGTTCAGATTGCACTCTGCAACTCGAGTGCATGAAGGCGGAATCGCTAGTAATCGCGGATCAGCATGCCGCGGTGAATACGTTCCCGGGCCTTGTACACACCGCCCGTCACACCATGGGAGTTGGTTCTACCTTAAGTCGGTGTGCTAACCCGCAAGGGAGGCAGCCGCCCACGGTAGGGTCAGCGACTGGGGTGAAGTCGTAACAAGGTAGCCGTAGGGGAACCTGCGGCTGGATCACCTCCTTTCTAAGGATCTGAAGAAATCCTGACACTCACGTCAGGCCTTCTTCGGAACCCTTAAATCGCCTCGGCGAGCGAACTTCGGTTCGGTCGTCGTTGGCTCTACACGCCGCCGCCGGCGCATCCCTTCCCGATCCGCGAGGATCGACAGACCTTGATACTTGAGGGTCTCTCGGTCTTTTCGATACCCGAGGGTCCGACCTCTGGAGCGGGCTCGTAGCTCAGTTGGTTAGAGCGCGCGCTTGATAAGCGTGAGGTCGGAAGTTCAAGTCTTCCCGGGCCCACCAGAGACGGCCCCCGGCCCGATACGGAATGGGGGCGTAGCTCAGCGGGAGAGCACCTGCTTTGCAAGCAGGGGGTCACCGGTTCAATCCCGGTCGCCTCCACCAGTCCGCCGGCGAGAGCCGCGTGACGGTGACGGCGGCAGGTGATCAGGGTGACGGAAGACGGCGGATCGGCGAAGCACAGAATTCCTGGAGCAATCCGGGTGGTTGTTGCGATCGGTCCCGCAGATGCGGGCCGCTTCGGAGCAGCAGTTGTTTGAAATGGTAAAGAGGGTATGTCCGACAATCGGTCGGACCTGTTGAGATCGATCTGGTCTCAAAGGTCGTCCGGTCGAATGTCGGCGTGTCTGATGGAGAATTCGCGTAGAGCAGTTCCCTCGTCGGCGGCAACGTCGGCGGGTTTTGGCTCTGCGCGCGAGCAAGGTTCGCATGCGCCTAGCATGCGGGCCGCGCAACAAGATCGCGACGGCGCAAGCCGGAGCGAACGCGATGCGAGAGATCAAGCGTCAAAGGGCATTTGGTGGATGCCTTGGCACCAAGAGGCGATGAAGGACGTAGCACGCTGCGATAAGCCGCGGGGAGATGCGAGCGATCGTTGATCCGCGGATTTCCGAATGGGGCAACCCCACCGCAAGGTGATCGCCGACTGAATCCATAGGTCGGCGAGGCAAACCCGGGGAATTGAAACATCTCATTACCCGGAGGAAAGGACATCAACCGAGACTCCGCTAGTAGTGGCGAGCGAACGCGGACCAGGCCAGTGGCACATGCGTAAGAACCGGAACGCTCTGGAAAGGGCGGCCATAGCGGGTGATAGCCCCGTACGGGTAGAAAGCGCGTGTGTCCTCGAGTAAGGCGGGACACGTGTAATCCTGTCTGAACATGGGGGGACCACCCTCCAAGCCTAAGTACTCCTTGGTGACCGATAGTGCACTAGTACCGTGAGGGAAAGGTGAAAAGCACCCCGATGAGGGGAGTGAAAAAGACCTGAAACCGAATGCCTACAAGCAGTCGGAGCGGGACGTCTGGTTTCGGCCAGGCGGGTCCGTGACGGCGTACCTTTTGTATAATGGGTCAGCGAGTTCGTCTCAGTAGCAAGCTTAAGCCGATAGGCGAAGGCGAAGCGAAAGCGAGTCTGAATAGGGCGATTCAGTTACTGGGATGAGACCCGAAGCCGAGTGATCTAGCCATGGGCAGGCTGAAGGTGCGGTAACACGCACTGGAGGGCCGAACCCACTTCTGTTGCAAAAGCAGGGGATGACCTGTGGCTAGGGGTGAAAGGCCAATCAAACTCGGCAATAGCTGGTTCTCCGCGAAATCTATTTAGGTAGAGCGTCGTGTTGACGCCGCCGGGGGTAGAGCACTGGATGGGCTAGGGGGGCGCGAGCCTTACCAAACCTAACCAAACTCCGAATACCGGCGAGCGATTGCACGGCAGGCAGCCCATGGGTGCTAAGGTCCGTGGGCGAGAGGGAAAGAGCCCAGACCGCCAGCTAAGGTCCCAAAGTCATGGCTAAGTGGGAAAGGATGTGAGACGGCATCGACAACCAGGAGGTTGGCTTAGAAGCAGCCATCCTTTAAAGAAAGCGTAACAGCTCACTGGTCAAGCTATCTCGCGCCGAAAATGTATCGGGGCTCAAGCCATGCACCGAAGCTGCGGGTTGGTAGGATCTTCGGATCTTGCCAGCGGTAGCGGAGCGTTCCGTAAGCCTGTGAAGGTGGCTCGTAAGGGCTGCTGGAGGTATCGGAAGTGAGAATGCTGACACGAGTAGCGACAAACAGTGCGAGAAACACTGTCGCCGTAAGTCCAAGGGTTCCTGCGCAAGGTTAATCCGCGCAGGGTGAGCCGGCCCCTAAGGCGAGGCCGAAAGGCGTAGTCGATGGGAACCAGGTTAATATTCCTGGGCCTGCTGGTGGTGACGGAGATGGAAAGTCGTTCGCGGTTACTGGATTCCGCGGGCGGCCGAAGTCTTCCAGGAAATAGCCCCAGCGTATAGTCCGTACCCTAAACCGACACAGGTGGACTGGTAGAGCATACCAAGGCGCTTGAGAGAACGATGTTGAAGGAACTAGGCAAATTGCCCGCGTAACTTCGGGATAAGCGGGACCCCAGATTGCGCAAGCAGGCTGGGGTGGCACAGACCAGGGGGTGGCGACTGTTTACCAAAAACACAGACCTCTGCGAATTCGTAAGAAGACGTATAGGGGTTGACGCCTGCCCGGTGCTGGAAGGTTAAGAGGAGAGGTGCAAGCCTTGAATCGAAGCCCCAGTAAACGGCGGCCGTAACTATAACGGTCCTAAGGTAGCGAAATTCCTTGTCGGGTAAGTTCCGACCTGCACGAATGGCGT
>JAEUKZ010000278.1 GCA_016793045.1 Alphaproteobacteria bacterium | reverse complement strand
CGCACTGTCGATCATCGCGCTGGCGAGTGCGTGTCTATCCGTCCTCAACACGCTCACCATGGCGGTCGAGGAGCGTACGCACGAGATCGGCATCCTCGGCGCGATCGGCTGGAGCCGGCAGCGGATCCTCTGGCTGATCGTCTGTGAGGGCGTCATTCTTTCGGTCTTCGGAGGCTTGGCCGGGATCGCGCTCGGCTATTTCGGCGCGCGCGGCTTCAGCTTCATCATGGTACCCGGCGGCGGGCCGAATTTGCGCAACCTCCTCCTGCTCGGGACCACCGGCTTCGCCGCGACGATCGCGGTCGGCATGATCGGGGCGCTCTATCCGGCACTGCGTGCGGCGCGCATGGATCCCGCGGCCGCGCTCCGTCATTCCTAGGGGCGATGGGTCGCGACCCCAACGAACTTCTTTGCATTGCGGACCGATCCGCGGAGGCGGCGTGATCGTGGGCCCCCTGCGCGACCATCTCTATCTGGTGACCACGCTTTGGGGCCTCCTGACGGTGGCCGTGTGCTGCTTCATCGCGCGGCCACAACGACGGATGATCCTCGTATCGGGCGCCGCCTGCATCCCGTTCTTGCCGCTGGCCGGAACCTACAACGATGGGTCGCTCTGGACGCCGACGCATCTCGAAGTACCTTACCTGCTGCCGATGACCGCGTTCGGAGGACCGGTCGGGCTTGAGGACATGCTCTGCCTTTTTGTCGCCGGCGCCCGCGCCTGGTTCTTTGCGACCCTTCCGGCCCAGCGACAGTGGATGACGACATCCACGCCGGCGCAGTTCCTGCGGCGTGCCGCCATCATCAGCGTGACGGCGCTGGCCGCATGCGCCGCCCTGCGAGCGTTTGAAGTCGCCTATCTGCCGATCTCGTTTCTCGTCCCCTTGGGGCTCGGCGGCGTGGCCCTGATTCGCGTCCCCGGGCACTGGCGGCTCGCGCTCGCCGGGGCAATCGGAAGCGTCCTGCTCTCCATGCTCGAACTGCGCATATACTTTGCCCTCTGGCCCGAATGGCCGTCCTCCTGGACCCAAGGCGTATTCACCGGTGTCGACATTCTCGGGGTGAAGCTCGGCGACGCGATCTGGTGGACGATTGTCGGTGCCGTGCATCCGCTGGTGATGGCGCATTGCGCCGGGGCGGTCCGGATCGCGGCCGCAACCAGGAATCTGCCGCAATGAACGGCGCGTTCCTGCGCGATCATCCCTATCTCATCTCCAACCTGCTCGGACTAGCGATCGTCGCGCTGTGCTGGCTCGTCGCCGGTCCGCAGCGTCGCCTGATGCTTCTGTCCGGCGCGGCCCTCGTTCCGTTCTTTCCGCTGGCGGGACTGTTCAGCGACGGCTCGTACTGGCGACCATCGCATCTCGCTATCGGCGCCCTGTCGCCGATCCACGCCTTCGGCGGGCCGGTCGGCATCGAAGACATGATGTTTCTGTTCATTGCGGGCGCGCGCTGCTGGTTCTTCGCGACCGTGGCCGGTCTGCGACGATGGGTGGCGACGGCTGCGCCGTCGACATTCCTGCGTGCGGCTGCGACGATGACCGCGGCGGCCTTCGCGAGCCTGGCCGTATCCCGACTCCTCGGGCTCGACTTCACGTCGGCTTCGTATGTGCTTCCTGCCGCGTTCGGGGTGATCCTCCTCCGCCTCAACCCGCAGTACTGGCCGCTCGCCTTGAGCGGCGCGGCGGGCAGCGTGCTTCTCGCCGCGATCGAGTTGCGGATCTGGTTCTCAATCTGGCCGGAATACCGGCTTGCCTGGACGCCGGGTATCGCAACAAGCCGGACCGTCTTCGGTGTTCCTGCCGGCGACGTGCTTTGGTGGGCCGTGGTCGGCGCCGTCCATCCCCTCGCCATGGCCCGCTGCGCGGGATGCATCCATCGTCCTCGAACTCCCTGCCGCCCGACCGGAGTTCGCTCTCCGTGAATTTGAACTGAACAGGCCTGAACAGATATGAAAGTTGGCCTGCGTACCGGGCTCGGTCTCCCCCGGACGCCAACCGGCTGACGCACGGCACGGTTGGAAAGTCACGGCGTCTCCTGAAGGTTTCTTCCAAGCGAGCGCGTTCGTCGCTCGGCCGAGCGCGCGGCCGGATTCGGCTCTCGCATCCATGTCCTTGACGAGCGGCCATGGTCGGATCCAAGCGATCGCGCCGAACGCCAGCGGCACTGTTCGCGATGCGGTGCAACGCGTCCTGCGCTCGGCGCGACAGCACGGCGCTACCTCCTTTGCTTAGGCGCGCGGCTGGATGGCGCATCGAACCAGCGCAGGAACGCGCGGATCAGCGCGAGCTTCCGGCGGTCGACATGGTAGATCCGCGCGCGCCCCTCCCGGCGGTGGGCGAGCAGGCCCGCATCCTCGAGCACGCACAGATGCCGGCTCGTGGTCGGCCATGAATGATGGAAGCGCTCGGCGATCTCGCCGGCAGTCATCTCACCGCCGCGGAAAATCACGGTGAGCAGAATCTGGCGGCGCGACCAGTGCGCGAGCGCCGCAAAGACTGCGTCAAGCTCGGCAAGGCGCGAGCGCGCATCCACCTCCGCCTTTTTCAGAGGCGTTGCGGGCTGATCTCGACGAACTCCATGTCGTCGCATAGCGCGCCCATCGGCTCCCACACGGCCATCACTTCGGGGAGCGCGTGCGCCGCCTGGATCGCTTCGGCGTCGCGCCACTGGAAAAGCTCGATGAACATCGTCTTTCCGTCCTTGCCGTGACCTCGCCAGGCAACCGGCTTGTCGGCGGAGGCGAGCCCGGCCTTGCGTAGCGCCGGCCAATGCTTCTTGAGGATCGCCGCGAAAGCGGCCTCCTTCCCCTTCCTGACGCGATAGATGCAGAGATTGCTGACGGGTTTCGCCTTGGCCATGCCCCCTCCGATTCCAAAGATATTAATTAGCTATTCTGCTAAATATCGTCAAGGCTCGCGCACATGCGAAACTGCGCTTGCGCCCCGTTCCCGGTTATGGCGCGATGCGGTGGGACAGCAATGCCTGTTCCGCGCGCGTCGGTCGATTTCGCATCAACGTTCACGATCTTGCTGCGTCAGGGACGCTGCCTCGGATCGGTCACCATCGATGGCTCATGATCGGAAGTCGCTCGGCCATGCTTCCCGGTGAGCAGCCTTACCTCGTCGGCAATCTCATCGCATTGCCGATGCTTGCGTTGGCGTGGCTCGCGGCTGGACCGCAGCGACGCGCCATGGTGGCGAGCGGCGCATTCTGCGCGCCGCTCGGCGCCCTTTCGATCGTCATGGGCGATTACTGGTCGCCGCAGCGTGTTGGCGGATTGGCGCTTGGCCTCGAGGACTTCCTGTTCAGCTTCCAGGCGGGCGCGTCCGCGTGGTTCTGGGGCAGCCTCGTCGTGAGGCGCAGCCTTGTCGTGACTATCGCCTTGCGCGCGATGATCGGGCGTTTGCTCGGCGTCGCGATCGCATCCGCGGCGATCCTCAGCATCCTATGGGCAGCCGGCATGTCCGGCCCCGCCGCTGTGTTTGTCCTGTCGCTGGTCATCGTGGGCGCCGTGCTCGCCTGGCGGCCGCGCTTGTGGGGAGTCGCCGCCGCCACCGCCTTGCTCTTTTCAGGCACCTACGTCCTCCTGCTGTGGGGCCTGTTCGCGCTGTTGCCCGAACTGTCGAGTCAATGGCCGTCGGGCGCGGTCTGGGCGACGCCGGTTTTCGGCCTGCCAGTCGGCGAGTACATCTGGGCTCTGGTCGGAGCGCCGGCGCATGTGCTCTGCTTCTGCTACATCGCGCAGGCCGATCTGCACGACCCCGCGCGCGAACGTCAGCGGTCCGTCTGATGGCCACCTTCAGCAGGAATCAGCCTGGATGACGGTGCACGTGATCGGGGCCGGAATTGCCGGTCTCGCGGCCGCAGCCCGCCTCGCCCGTGCCGGCGTCACGGTGGCGCTCTATGAACAGACGCGGGCCGCCGGCGGTCGCTGCAGGTCATATTTCGACGCGCGTTTCGGACGACCACTCGACACCGGCATCCATCTCACCTTCGCGCGCAGCCGCCACTTCCAGGCCTTTCTGGCTGATGTTGACGCGGCAGATCAACTGGTCGGGCCGGATGTGTCATATTGCCGCTTCTTCGACGCGGTCGAAGGCCGCAGCTGGACGCTGCGCCCCAATAGCGGGCCGGTCCCTTGGTGGCTCGTCGTGCCGGGACGTTCGCCGCCCCGGAAGGGTGTCGGGGACCTGCTCGGACTTGCCAGGCTGGCGGTGGCGGATCGTGCGTCGACCGTCAGCGCCTGTATCCCAACGAGTGGCCCAAGCTATCGCTCGCTCTGGGAGCCGATCACGGTCGCGTGCCTGAACACGCCCCCCGCCGAGGCCTCGGCGCAGCTTCTATGGCAATTCATCCTTGATGGTTTCCGCCATGGCGCGGCGCTCTACCATCAGCGTTTCGCTCGTGGCGGCCTCTCGGAATCGTTCATCGCGCCGGCGCTCGCGAAGATCGAAGCGCGCCACGGGACGGTACACTTCCGGACACGCGCACACCGCTTCGAGTTTGCCGGCAGGCGTGTCGACGGGCTGCATGTCGGAGGTCGACGCATTGCGCTCGCATCGTCCGATGCCGTCGTTCTGGCACTGCCGCCGGCCGCCGCAGCACGCATCGTTCCCGACCTCAGCGTTCCCCGGCGCTGCAGTGCGATTGTCACCGTCCATTTTGCGCTGGATCCGCCGGCGCCACCGGGGCCCGATCTCACCTGTGTGATTGAAGGGCGGTCGTTCTGGCTGCTCACGCGCGATCGCGTGGCCACGGCAACGATCGGGGCCGCCGACGACCTGCTGGGCGAAGCGCCGGCGTCGCTTGCGCAGCGCCTATGGTCGGCGGCGGCGGCGGCCTTGGGACGCGATGCGGAGCGGCTGCCGCCGTACCGGGTATTGAAGTTCCGCGATGGCACCTACGCGCATACGCCTTCCGAGATTGCGCGCCGGCCGAGCACCCGCACCCGCTGGGCCAACCTCTTCGTTGCCGGCGACTGGACCGCCACCGAGTTCCCGGCAACCGTCGACAGCGCTGCCCTCTCGGGGCATCGGGCGGCAGCCGCGGCACAAGAGGCAATCGGGCGGACATGACGTCCGCTGCCGTCCACGCTGCAATGAAAGCCGCCGCGGGAACCCTCTCGGGTTCCACGCGGCGGTTCCGTACTGACCGTAGTCGATTGGTCGGAGCGGCGGGATTTGAACCCGCGACCCCCAGTCCCCCAGACTGATGCGCTACCGGGCTGCGCTACGCTCCGTTGGAGTTCCGCCATTTCGGTGTGGCCGATCGGGTGCGTCAGCCGGGCGGAAACGGCCGGCACTATAGCCGTGCCGACATACCGGGTTCAACGATTCCGCGCGGAGGGGTTGCGGCAGCCGGAACGCCTCAGCGACGCCGACGCGCACGCAACAGGTCGCGCAGCGCCGTCAGCTCGACGATCACTTCCTCGATGTGATCGGCGCGCCGCACGGCAGGCTCGCCCTCACTCGACGCCATGGCGGCACGACCCGGCGACGGCCGCGGCGACGGATCGGCGCGACGTTCCGGGCCGGGCGGACTC
>JAEUKZ010000031.1 GCA_016793045.1 Alphaproteobacteria bacterium | reverse complement strand
GGCAACCTCCTCTGCGGCTTGTTTTGCTGCTCGCTTGAAGTAAATCGAATGGCGATAAGGTTAATCTTCCCAATGACAACATACAACGGCGTAGGCTGCCGAGCGCGATGCGTTGAACTGCCGCCATCGGATGAAGCCATCGGCAATGCTGGAAGCCGAGGGATATCCGCACAATCCCGACGAGGCGCTATTCCCCGAGCAGTTGTCGAGCACTGCTGCGAAACCTGGAGCGAGCTCGTCGCACGGTCTCGGCGTATCCTGTCCATCGGTCTGCGCGACTGGGCGTACCGATTCTGACAACTGAAGGTTGGCATGAGCCACATCGCGACCAGTAGTGCTCGGCCTGTCGTATGGCGCTCAAGCAACGCAAGCGGCTTTCGGCCAGACGCCCCTCAGGGCGAGAACCGAATTGTGTCGATCCGTTCGAACTGCATGTAGGAAGACCAGCCAAGCCGTGCCGTCCGGCCCGTCCGGCGAGCGCCGCAGCGGTCAGCCGCGCGCCATCTGTCGGCTTCGTTCCGCCAGTCGCACCATCACCTGCAGGGCGCGGTTCATCGGCGTCGCGATGCCGAATTCCGCCCCCTTGCGCACGACGTAGCCGTTCAGGAAGTCGATCTCGGTCGGTTTGCCGCGCTTGAGATCCTGGGCGGTCGACGAGTACTGGCCCGGCATGGTCGCCGCGACCGACAGCGTCTTCGCCACGACGTCGCCTGGCAGCGCGACCCCGCAGGCATTCGCGACTTCGGTGCATTCGCGCACGACGCCGGTCATGAACTCCGCGGCGCCGTCGACCCGGACCATCTCGCCATAGGGCAGGTTGGCGACGGCCGAGATGGCGTTGTAGGCGCAGTTGATGATGAGCTTGCTCCACAGCACCGCCGCGATGTCCGGGGCGACGCTCGTCGGGATCGCGGCCGCGCTCAGCGTGCGCGCCAGCGCCTCGCTGTGCGCCGACGCGCCGATCGCCAGCTCGCCGCGGCCGTGATGCAGGACGTGGCCGGGGCCGGCCATCTCGGTGCCGACATAAACGACGGCGGCAATCACCTCCCGGTCGATGACGGCGGCGAGCCGCTCCGCATTGTCGACGCCGTTCTGGAGGCTGAGGACGGTCGTCCGCGGCTCGAGCCGGGGCGCCAGCGCGCGGCCGGCGGCCTCTGTATCGGCCGACTTCACGCAGAAGAGCACGACGTCCGGGTTCTCGATCGCGGCGACGTCGCTCGCCGCGCGCGCCGGGACGTAGGCCTTGAACGCCTTTGTCTCCAGCAGCAGGCCGTGCGCGGCGATCGCCGCGACGTGATCCGGCCGGCCGATGAACGTGACGTCGTGGCCTGCCCTGGCCAGCAGGCCGCCGAAGTAGCAGCCGACTGCGCCGGCGCCCATAACGGCGAATCTCATCCCCGGTCCTCCCTTGTCCGCGCGCGAGACCATCCTAGCAGCCGCAGCGGGTCGCTCCAGCGGCGGGGCGCCCACGGCGGTCAGCGCTCCTCCGGCGGAACGCCCTTCACCTGATCGACGAATGCTGCCACCTCCGCGCGCGTCCACTTGAGCTTCGCACGCTCGGAGGAGGGTTTGTGATGGCTGCGTGAGACACCGGGGCGCCATGCGCGCGCGGGGCGGATCGGGCGGGGGACGAAGCCGCCGCCGCAGTTCGGGCAGACATTGGACAGCACGCGCTCGACGCAGTCCGTGCAGAACGTGCACTCGTAGGAGCAGATGCGCGCCTCGGCCGCGCCGGGCGGCAGGTCGCGGTCGCAGCATTCGCAGTTGGGCTTGAGCTTCAGCATCGAGCGGTCCTCCCCGCGGCCGGAAGCGGTTTGCGCCGGCGCCGCCCGAGCATAGAATCACTGCGCGATTCGCGTCATCGCCCGGGAGCGCCCCGTCGACATGAGATGCCTGCGATGAAGAAGGCCCGGACGGGCGCGCTGCCGCGCGAAGCCGACCTCTATGCGCCGGTGAAGGCGCTGCTCGCGGCCCAGGGCTACGACGTCAAGGGCGAGGTGCGCGGCTGTGACGTCGTCGGCGTGCGCGGCGACGAGCCGCCCGTGATCGTCGAGCTCAAGCGCGCGTTCGGGCTCGGCCTCGTGCTGCAGGGGGTCGATCGCCTGGCCCTGAGCGACCGCGTCTATCTCGCCGTCGGCGCCTGGCCGAAGCGGCTGCGCGACGTGCGCAAGCTGTGCCGGCGGGTCGGGCTCGGCCTCATCGTCGTCGCGGTCGCGCGCGCGGAGATCGTCCTTGATCCGCAGCCCTATGCCCCGCGCAAGAACGCGAAGCGGGTCGGCAGGCTGCTCGGCGAGCATGCGCGGCGCATCGGCGACCCGACGCAAGGCGGCGTCACGCGCCGGCCGATCATGACCGCGTATCGCCAGGAGGCGTTGCGCTGCGCGGCACTGCTCGCGGCGCGCGGGCCGATGACGCCCAAGGCCCTGCGCGCAGCCGACGACGTGCCCAACGCCGGCAAAATCCTGCTGGACGACGTCTATGGCTGGTTCGAGCGTGTCGCGCACGGCGTCTACGCGCTCACCGACAGGGGGCGCGCGGGGCTGCAGCGCTTCGCCTGGCGGACGGATTCCGTCCCCGCGCCAGCGTCGACGCCGATGTCACCGAAACCTCACGCGCGAACGGCTAAAAAAAAGTCCGATTTGGTAACAGGTCAATCGGTGGGCGATGGCGTCGCGCCGGCGCCGGAATCGCTCGTAGGCGAATGAAGCACCGGCGGGGCTGGACCGCGATCGGTGGTAGCCATTCGCCGCAGCGGCGCTAGGCCTTGCAACCAGTGGCCCCGGACGGGGCATCTGGATACCCCTGGGAGGTGGGCCCTCAACCCCTTGGTTTCACAGCAAGAAATACCGTCGAATTAACACTTTCTTTACGCGGGCACCGGAAAGTGTAGGCAGTTGGCGGGGGCTGCGAGATCAGAACAGGTAGGCAAGGCTTGTCCCGTGGGCGTCGTAACGCATCTTAAGCCGCAGAGCGACATGTCGTCCGTTGCGCAACTCAAGGCCGGTGTCGATCAGGTCATTCGCCGTCGCATGTCGACGAGCGAATTCGCGCCCGGCGACGACAAGCTCCGCTTCATGTTCGAGTACTGGACGGCGCGCCGCCACGACGGCCTGCTGCCGGCGCGGCGCGACATCGACATCCTCGACCTGCGGCCGATGGTCGGCCAGATCCACTTGCTCGATACCACCACCCGCGACCCGGCGCGCTTCGTCTTCCGCGTCTACGGCTCGGTCGGCAGCCGGCTGAACCAGGGCTACAACTACACCAACACGGCGATCGGCGATTATCCCTCGGAGTGCTACCGCAAGGGCCTGATCGAGGACTACGGGGCGGTCGCCTTCACCGGCACGCCCGGCTACCACCACGTCGTCGCACTGCTCGACTTCATCAAATACAGCTACAGCCGGCTCATCCTGCCGCTCGCCGATGACGGGCGGCAGGTCGACATGCTGCTCGTCGGCATCGTCAAGCGCAGCTTCAAGGATCTGCAGATCGGCTGAGCGCGCCCGCTGCGGTGCTTTACGTCTTGTTAAGCATTTCGGCGCCAACTATGGCCACCGCCGGGGTTGAAGGCGGCGGGTCGGATGCGGAGGGGTAACACATGATCGATCTCGCTCTATCGCGGTCCGGCGATGCCGCCGTTCTTCCCGTCGGCGCCTACGGCGTCCGGCGCGTTCGCCTCAGCCTGCAAGACATCGCGACCATCGATCCGCGGCTCGCGCGCGTCCATTCCGACTGGACCCAGCGCCGCAAGGCGGGTGGGCTGCCGGGCTGGTCGGGCGCCGATCTCGAGGATCTGCGGCCGTCGGTCGACCGCCTGCAGGTCGTCGAGCCGGTTGAAGCGCGCCCGCATGCCGGGCGCTTCCAGAGCGTCATCGACGTGCTGGGCGAGCAGAGCCACTACGATCCGTATTCCGGCTTCATGGATCTGTCGCTCGACTGCCCGACCTCGGATTCGTCGGTCCGCGGCCTGATCGAGGACTACACCAACGTGGTGTTCTTCGGTTCGCCGGCGCTGCATCGAATCGAGGTGGCGACCGACACGGCGAGCCGCCGATTCCACCGCCTGATCCTGCCGCTGGCGGCCGACGGGCGGCGGGTGTCGCTGCTGCAGGTCTGCCTCAACGCGGCACAGGACTGAACGGCCCCGTCAGGGCGCCCGCTCGCGATCGGGGTCGATCGGATATTTCGGGTGGTCGGCGAGCATGCGGATCTTGTCGACCGCATCGCGCCAGGACATGTAGCAGACATAGACGGTTTCGTCGCGATCGGTCGGCGCGAAATGGCCGGTCAGGATCGGCTCGACATGGGTGTAGCCATACGCCTGCGCCGGCACGCCGGCGGCCGCCATGCGCTCGAACACCAGTGCCGAGAAGAAATCGGGGCTGAAATTGCGCAGACAGGCGAGGCGGCTCAGATAGGGCAGCCAGACCGAAAGGCCGCGCTTGCGCTGGCCGGGGTCGATCCACAGGCTCCCGGCATGGGCGACGCGTCCGGTGATCAGCGCGGTCGGGTCGATGAGCGACGTGCGCGCGGGATCGAGCGGCGCGCCGGCGCCGAACCACAGGCGGCCGGTGCGGATGAGATCGCGAAAATCCTCGGTCACGAACACGCGCTGGGCATGGCAGGCGACCGTCGTGCCCTCGCCGTCGATGACGCGCAGCCAGAAGCTGTCGCGGCTGAGGTCGCTCTCGAACGGATTGAAGGTCGGATAGACGAAGGCGCCGGGCTGCGAGCGCAGGAAGCGGTAGAGCGCCATGAAGTCGGTCTCGATGACGACCGACAGGTGCATCGCCGCGATCGCGTCGATGATCGCATCGACGTAGCGCTGGATCGACGCGAACTCGCGGTCCGAGATGCGCGGCGCGGGCGCGTCGACGACGTGAGTCGCGCTCATGTCACGACCGCGAATTTCCCGGTCGCGCGCCGTTCGCCGAGCAGCGACAGCGCGGTCGCCGCGTGGGCGAGATCGAAGACGCGCGTGACGTCGGGGCGTACCTTGGCGTCGCGCCACCACGACATCATGTCGCGATAGGCCTGGCGTACGCGATCGGGCTGGCGCTGCCGGTACTCGCCCCAGAAAAATCCGATCACCGTGACGTTCTTGACCAGCAGCAGGTTGACCGGCGCCTGCGGGATCTGCCCGCTCGCGAAGCCGACCGAGATGATCCGGCCCTCCCACCCGACCACGCGCAGCGCGAGATCGAACATGTCCCCCCCGACCGGGTCGACCACGACGTCGACGCCGCGGCCGTTGGTCAGGCGGCGGATTTCCTGCTTGAGATCGGTGGTCGCGTAGTCGATGGCGTGGTGGGCGCCGTAGCTCTCCGCCTTGCGCAGCCTGTCGGCGCCGGCGGCGGCGGCGATCACCTTGGCGCCGGCGGCGCGCGCGACCTGGACCGCCGCCGAGCCGAGCCCGCCGGCGGCGCCGAGAATGAGGACCGTCTCGTCGGGCGCCAGGCGGGCGCGCCACAGCAGCGAGCCATAGGCGGTGCCGTAGACGATGGGGAAGCACGCGGCGTGCGCCCAGTCGACCTGGTCGTCGATGTCGTAGGCGACATCGGCCGGACAGACCACTTCCTCGGCCAGCCCGCCGAGTCCCGGAATTGCCATGACGCGATCGCCGAGGCGGAACCGGGTCACGTCCGGTGCGGCCTCGATTACCGTGCCGGCGACTTCGAGACCCGGAATGAAGGGGAAGGGCGGCTTGACTTGGTAGCGCCCCTGTACGATCAGCATGTCTGCGAAGTTGATGCCCGCGGCCTCGACCGCAATTCGCACGCAGCCGTCGCGCATCGCTGGGCGCGGAGCCTCTTCGACCCGAAGTGTCGACGGCTCGCCGAATTGATGGCAGACCAGGGCGCGCATCGTTACCAATTCATATTTACTTTCAAGATCGAAATCTAGAGTCTTGCAAAGACGTAGGAAGCTTTTTCTAAGAGTGTGGCGGATTTGTGCAACCGCGGCGCGCATCAATCTTCGCTATTCTCGTCGTGCCCTTAATTAACCAAGGTGAAACTTCGAACCTTCGGCCGGCGGTCCGCAGCGGTCGCAGGTGCCGGGTTAACGGCGCGCCGTCGCGCGACGCCGCCGCGCAGCGGATGCCGCGAGCGTGGCGCAGGGCTGCCCTGCGTCGGCCTGGCCGCGATTGACCGGCCGTCGCGCCGATTCATACAGTCGCCGCGATGTCCGCTCCGTCCACTTCGCCTGCGACGGTCGCCGGCGCGACGGCGCGCGCGTCGTTCGCGTGGGCGCTGGGTGCGCTCTTCTTCTTCTATGCCTTCGTGCAGCGCGTCGCGCCCAGCGTGATGGTGAGCGAGTTCATGCGCGACTTCGCGGTCGGCGGCGCCGTCGTCGGCCACATGGCGGCCTTCTATCTGTATGCCTATGCCGGGCTGCAGATTCCGCTCGGGCTGATGTTCGACCGGCTGGGGCCGCGCCGCCTGATGGCGGGGGCGGCGCTCGTCTGCGCGCTGGGTGGCTGGCTCTTCGCCGGCGCCGACGCTTTGTGGGAAGCCTATCTGGGCCGCATGCTCGTCGGCGTCGGCGCGGCTGCGAGCTGGGTCGGCGTGCTGACGGTCACCGCGCAGTGGTTCCCGCCCGCGCGCTTCGCGCTGTTCGGCGGGCTCGCGCAGATGATGGGCATGGCGGGCGCGGTGTTCGGCCAGGCGCCGCTGGCGGAAGCGGTGCGCCAGTTCGGCTGGCGCCCGACGCTGGCGACGATCGCGGTCGCGGCGGTGGCGCTCGCGCTCGGCCTCTTCATCGCGGTGCGCGACCGGCCGCCCGCCGCCGCGCGGCGCCACTCGATCGGCGCCGACCTCGCCGCCGTGACGCGCAACCCGCAGACCTGGCTCGCCGCCGCCTTCGGCCTCGCGATGACGGGTCCGATGCTCGCCTTCGGCGGACTTTGGGCGGTGCCGTTTCTCGGCCGCGCCTATGGGCTCGACCGGCCCGCGGCCGCGGCGGCGACGTCGCTGCTGTTCATCGGCTGGGGCATCGGTGCGCCGTTCATGGGCTGGCTGTCGGACCGCATCGGGCTGCGCCGGCCGCCGATGATCGCGGGCGCTGCATGCGCGGCGGCGACGCTTGCCGCGATCGTCTACATCCCCGACCTGCCGATGACCGTGCTGGGCGGGCTGATGCTCGTCCACGGCATCGCTGCGTCGGCGATGATCGTGCTGTTCGCGTCGGTGCGCGAGCACAACCGGCCCGCCGCCTCCGGGATGGCGATGGGGTTCGCCAACACCGCGGTCGTCGGCAGCGGGGCGATCTTCCAGCCGCTGATCGGCGCGCTGCTCGATGTCGGCTGGGACGGCACGCTGGTCGAAGGCGCGCGCGTGTATGCAAGCGGCGGCTATCGCTGGGCGTTCGCGGTGCTGCTCGCGGCGACCACGCTCGGCATCGCCGCCGCATGGGCGCAGCGCGAGACCTATTGCAGGCCCGTCGCCTGAGGCGGGCGCGACATCAGAACCGGTAGGACAGGCTGAGGATTCCCGACGGGCTGGTGCGGCGTTCGGTGATCGGGCTGTCCGCCGCGTCGCCGAGCAGGCGCTGGACCGCGACCACCGCGCCGATGCCCCAGTGGTCGGTCAGCGCGTAGTTCGCGCGCACGAAGCCGGTGAGCGAGACGAATCCCGCGCCGGCATCGTAGGCAGGCAGCGTCGAGCGCGCGGCCTGTGACGGCGTCACGCCGAACCACGTCATCACATAGCGGTTGTCGCCGATCGTCGTGCCGACCCCGGGGCTGACCGTCAACCGTTCGAAGGGGCGGAAGTCGGCCGACAGGTTGAGGTCGATGGTAAAGCCGTCGCTGCCGCCGAGATCGCGCGCGAGCGTGGCGCCGACCCGCGCGCGCCCGATCGCGAGCCGGCCGAAGACCCGCGCCTGCGCCGCGGTGTCGATGTCGCCGAGGCCGCGCAGGCGGTCGCTGTCGTCCTCGTCGCGGCCGCCGCGCATCCAGATCGAGGCGCCGAGCGTGATCAGCCGGTCGCGATAGGCGTAGACGCCGAACCCTTCCCGGCCGTTCAGGAAGATCGTGTTGCGATAGGTGAT
>JAEUKZ010000267.1 GCA_016793045.1 Alphaproteobacteria bacterium | reverse complement strand
CGGCGCCAGGGCCGCGCGCAGCGCGGCGACGCAGGCCTGCGGGTCGAGATCGCCTTCGTCGATGCCGAGCTTGTAGCGCACGAACAGGATGCGCTTTCCCGGCACGTCGAGCGCGCGCAGCCGCGCGAGCAGGTGTTCGTGCCGGGCGCGCGCCGCGGCGATGTGAGCGTGCCAGCCCGGCGCGACGACGGTCCGCGCGCCCTGCGCGTCGACCCGCGGAAACTCGTGCAGCAGACGAACGCCGTAGCGGCGGCTGCGCACCGCGACGCAGGCGCCATCGACGGTCATCTCTTCGAGCGCATCGGGATCGTATAGCCTCGCCGGGTCGAGCTCGGCGAGATAGCGCGTCGTTCCCTGGATCGGCGCGATCCACCAGTCGAACGGCCAGGCCGCGTCGGTCCCGAGATGGCGGCGCAGCTGGTACGAAACGCGGCAATTCGCGCCGATCGGCACGACGTGCGTGAAGCGCGCGGCGGCGTTGCGTCGCCCGCGCCATGCCGCGCGGAGGCGCTCACCCCAGGACGGCGGCGACACGCCGTCTCACCCCGCCTGCGGCACGCCCGCGAGCGCCAGCGCATCGGCCTGGCGCGCGGCGAGGGCGGCGACGTCGAAATCGCGGATCAGCTCGTGGAAGAGCTGGTACCAGTTGACCTCCGCCTTGAGATGCAGGAACACCGAGCCGAGACCGATGGCGGCGCGATCCATCAGCACGAACTCGCGCGGCGGCGTGACGCCGCCGACACGGCGCAGCTCGCCATGGACCTTTTCGGCCACCTCGCGGCCGTAGACTCCCGAACTGGTTTCCTGGATCGCCCGCGCGCGGTCTTCCATCAGCGGCGCGTAGACGAAGCCCGCCCACAGGTTGAGGATCTCGACGATCTCCGGCGTCAGGTTCTTGAATCCCCAGATCTCGTAGGCGTGGATCGCGCGGTCGCGGTCCCCGCTGCGGATGGCGTGGTAGAGCTCGATCACGCCCTGGACGAAGCGCGGCGGGAACACGCGGATGCAGCCGAAATCGAGCAGGTTGATGCCGTCGTCGGCGCGGACCTGGTAGTTGCCGAGATGCGGATCGCCGTGGATCACGCCGTAGTAGTAGAACGGCACGTACCAGGCGCGGAACATCGCATGCGCCACGCGGTTGCGCTGCTCGACCGGCCCGTCGCACACCGTCAGCAGCTTGGCGCCGTCGAGCCAGGTCATGGTCAGCAGCCGGCGCGTCGAGCGGTCCGCGATCACCGAGGGCACGTGCACGTCGGCTTCGCTGCGCAGCATGTGGCCGTAGAGCCGCATGTGCTGGGCCTCGCGCGCGTAGTCGAGCTCCTCGCGCAGGCGCGCGGAGATCTCGGCGTGGATCTGCTCGGTGTGGACCGCGCGGTCGTAGCGCTCGTAGATGGAGAAGATCAGCTTGAGCTGGCGCAGATCGGCCTCGACCGCCGACGACATGTCCGGATACTGCAGCTTGCACGCGACCGCGGTGCCGTCGGGCAGGGTCGCGCGATGGACCTGGCCGAGCGAGGCCGCCGCCGCGGCGACGTGCTCGAAGCTCGCAAAGCGGCTCTCCCAGTCGGGGCCGAGCTCGCTCGCCATGCGCCGCCTGACGAACGGCCAGCCCATCGCCGGCGCGTTGGACTGCAGCTGGATCAGCTCGGCGACGTATTCCTTGGGCAGCGCGTCGGGAATCGTCGACAACAGCTGCGCGACCTTCATCAGCGGCCCCTTGAGCCCGCCGAGCGCGGTGCGCAGGTCGCGCGCGTGGCGGTCGCGGTCCAGCGCCATGCCGAAGACGCGCTCGGCGCCGAGCCGGGCCGCGAGCCCGCCGACCGCGGCGCCGACCCGCGCATAGCGCATCACCCGGCCGCCGAGCGAATTCTCCTCGCCGCCGGCGCTCATCGGGAAGGCCGCAGGGTCAACCGAGCGCCTCCAGCTCGTCGACGAACTCGCGCACCAGGGCGAGCCCGCCCTGCCAGAACCGCTTGTCGCGCGCGTCGAGGCCGAAGGGCCGGAGCAGCTCGTCGTAGCGCTTGCTGCCGCCGGCGCGCAGCAGCTCGACGTACTTCTCCGCGAAGCCCTCGGGTGCGCCGCGATAGGCGGCATAGAGCGAGTTCACCAGGCAATCGCCGAAGGCGTAGGCATAGACGTAGAAGGGCGAGTGGACGAAATGCGGGATGTAGGTCCAGTAGACCTTGTATTCGTCGTCGAAGCGGAAGGCGGGGCCGAGGCTCTCGCGCTGGACGTCGAGCCAGATCTCGTTGATGCGGTCGGGCGTCAGCTCGCCCGAGCGCCGCTCGTCGTGGAGCCGCGTCTCGAAGGTCGCGAAGGCGATCTGCCGCACCACGGTGTTGAGCATGTCCTCGACCTTGCCGGCGAGCAGTGCCCGCCGCCGCTTCGGGTCGCTCTCGCGCGCGAGCAGCGCCTGGAAGGTCATCATCTCGCCGAACACCGAGGCGGTTTCCGCCAGCGTCAGCGGGGTGTCGGCGAGCAGATGGCCCTGCCCGCCGGCGAGCACCTGGTGCACCCCATGGCCGAGCTCGTGCGCGAGCGTCATCACGTCGCGCGTCTTGCCCTGGTAGTTGAGCAGCAGATAGGGATGCGCCGACGGCACGGTCGGATGCGCGAAGGCGCCCGGCGCCTTGCCGGCGCGCACGCCCGCGTCGATCCAGGCATTGGCGAAGAAGCGCTCCCCGATCTCCCCGATCGCCGGCGAGAAGCGCCGGTAGGCCGACAGCACGATATCCTGCGCCGACGCCCAGTCGATCGTGCGGTCGTCGGCATCGGGCAGCGGCGCGTTGCGGTCCCAGTGGTCGAGCTTGTCCTGCCCCATCCAGCGCGCCTTGAGCGCGTAGTAGCGGTGCGAGAGGTCGGGATAGGCGTCGCGCACCGACTTGATCAGCGCGTCCACCACCTCGTCCTCGACCCGGTTCGAGAGGTTGCGCGCGGAGATCGGCCGCGGATAGCGCCGCCACTTGTCGTCGATCTCCTTGTCCTTGGCGAGGGTGTTGGTCACCAGCGCGAACAGCCGGACATTGGCTGCGAGCACCGCGCCGATCGACTTCGCGGCGGCGCGGCGCCTCGCCGGGTCGCGGTCCGACAGCAGATGAAGCGCCTCGGCGCTCGTGACCGACCTGCCGTCGATCGGGAAGCGCAGCCCCGCCAGCGTCTCGTCGAACAGCCGCATCCAGGCCGCGCGGCCGGCAACGAACTTCTCGTGCAGCAGCCGCTCCATGTCGTCGGCGAGCTGGTGCGGCCGGAAGGCGCGCAGGTCGCGCAGCCACGGCGCATAGCGCGCCAGCTCCGGCGCCGCGAGCTTCCGCGCGACGTCGTCGTCGTCGAGGCGGTTGAGCTCGAGCGTGAAGAACAGGGTATGGGTCGAGATCGAATTCACCCGCTCCTGGACCGACTGATAGAAGCGCGCGACCTTCGGGTCGCTCTGGTCGCCGGCATAGGTAAGTTCGGCGAAGGACCCGGCGCGGGCGAGCCGCTCCTCGAGCGCTTCGTATTCGGCGACCGCCCGGCCGAGCGAGGCCCCGTCGAGGTCGGCGAGCTTGCCCAGGAAGCGCTCGCGAAAGGCTCGGGCGTCGCGTTCGGCCTGGTCGAGGTCGCGGCCCAGCTCGGGCGCCTCCGGCCCTGCGTAGAGATCGGCAAGGTTCCAGCGCGGCAGCGCCCCCAGCCCGTCCGCACCCGAAGCGCCGTCCTTGTCGAATGCCCGATCCATCCGCGTGTCCCTCGTTCCGGTTGCCGCCCGCACTTCACAACATCGCCACAAGGATATAAGCGGCGCATCGCGGCGCGCCAAGATCGTGTATAAGTCGGCGCCGCGCCCCCGGCCCATTCGCCGCAAGACGATGATCGATTATCGGACAATTCCCAGCATTCCCAAGCTGTTCCTCGCCCGCGCCGCCCTGGTGCCGGACCGCCCGTGCCTGTGGTGGCGCGGCCAGGGCGGCTGGGGCAGCCACAGCTATGCCGACGTCGCCACACGCATCCTGCGCCTGGCCGCCGGCCTGAAGGCACTCGGCATCGCCAAGGGCGACCGGGTGGGACTGATCGCCGAGAACCGGCCGGACTGGCTGATCGCCGACCTCGCGATCATGGCCGCCGGGGCGATCGTCGTTCCGGCCTATACCACCAACAATGTCGGCGAGCACCGCCACGTTCTCGCAAACTCGGGCGCGGTCGCGGCGATCGTCTCGACCCGCGCGCTGGCCGACAAGGTCATCGAGGCGGCGCGCCAGACCCCGTCGTGCCGGACCATCATCGCCATCGAATCGCCGGAGGAGCCGCCAGCGGATCTCCGGCTGATCGGCTGGGCGGACGCCTTCGCGGCCGGCGAGGGGCACGAGGAAGAGGCGCGCACTGCCGTCGATGCGCTCGGCCGCGGCGACGTCGCCGCGATCATCCACACCTCGGGGACCGGCGGCGTGCCGCGCGGCGCCACGCTGACCCACGGCAACATCCTGGCGGATTGCTGGGGCGCCTACGAGCTGCTGCGGCCGCTCGGGCTCGAGCACGAGATCTACCTGTCCTTCCTGCCGCTCTCGCATTCCTACGAGTTCATGGTGTGCGGCGGCTTCGCGCTCGGGATCGGCGCCGAGATCTACGTGAGCGACGGCGCCGAGCATCTCGCGCGCAACATGACCGAGACCCGCCCGACCCTGATGGCGGCGGTGCCGCGGCTCTACGAAGCGCTGCACCAGCGCATCACCCATCAGCTGTCGCGCGACGGCGGCCTCAAGGCAAAGCTGTTCCACCTGGCCGTGCGTCTCGGCGCCAAGCGCCATGCCGACCCGAACAGCCTGTCGCTGGTCGAGCGGCTGATCGACCGGGCGCTCGACAAACTCGTGCGCCGCAAGGTCGCCGCGCGCTTCGGCGGGCGGCTCAAGGCGATGATCTCCGGCTCGGCGCCGCTCAATCCCGACATCGCCACGTTCTTCACCGCGCTCGGGGTTCCCATCCTCCAGGGCTACGGCCAGACCGAGGCGTCGCCCGCGGTTTCGGTCAACCCGCCGGGCCGCGTGAAGCTCGACACGGTCGGACCGCCGCTCGCCGGGGTCGAGGTCAAGATCGCGCCCGACGGCGAGATCCTGGTGCGCGGCGAGCTGGTGATGCGGGGCTACTGGAACGATCCCGAGGGCACGGCGCAGGTCATCCGCGACGGCTGGCTGTGCACCGGCGACATCGGCACGCTCGATGCCGACGGCTACCTGAAGATCACCGACCGCAAGAAGGACTTCATCAAGAACTCGGGCGGCGACATGATCGCGCCGGCCAAGATCGAGGGCATGCTGACGCTCGAGCCCGAGATCGGCCAGGCGATGGTCTATGGCGACCGCAAGCCGCATCTCGTCGCGCTGCTGGTGCCGCGCGAGGGGACGATCGAAGCGTTCCTCAGCAAGCGCAACCTCGTCACCGGCACGCTCGCCGACATCTGCGACGAGCCCGAGTTCCGCGCCGTGATCGAGCGCGCGGTCGAGCGGATCAACGCCCGCCTTCCGGCGCCGGAGCGCATCCGCCGGTTCGTCGTCGCGCGCGAGCCGTTCTCGGTCGCCAACGAACTGATGACCGTCACCCTCAAGGTCCGCCGCCACAAGGTCCGCGAGGCCTACGGTCCGGCGCTCGAGGCGCTGTACAAGTAGCTCCGCGGAGGGGGCCTTCATGTACGTCACCGTCAACGGCGCGCGGCTGTTCGTCGACATCGAGGGCGCAGGGCTGGTGCCCGACGGCCCGCGCATGCGCGCGAAGCCGACGCTGGTGCTGCTCCACGGCGGCCCAGGCTTCGACCACACGATGTTCAAGCCGGAGTTCGGCCAGCTCGCCGACGCGGCGCAGATCGTCTACTACGACCATCGCGGCAACGGCCGTTCGGTCCATCCGGACACGAGCACGTGGACGCTCGCGCAGTGGGCCGACGACGTGAAGGGCCTGTGCGACGCGCTCGGCATCGAAAAGCCGATCGTCTACGGACTGTCCTTCGGCGGCTTCGTCGCCCAGGCCTATGCGACCCGCCACCCGGGCCATCCCGGCAAGCTCATCCTCGCCAGCACCGCGGCACGCCAGGACCTCGCGCAGATCGTCGCCGCGTTCGAGCGCATCGGCGGCGCCGAGCTTGCGGCGATCGCCCGCGACTACTGGAGCGCGCCGACACCGGAGAAGCGCGAGATCTACATCAAGCGCTGCCATCCGCTCTATCGCGTCAACCCGACCGATACGCGCGACGTCGACGCGCGGCGCATCGTCAACAACGCGGTCAACATCCATTTCAGCAGGGACGGCGGCGACTTCAAGACGATGGACTTCCGCCCCGCGCTCGCGCGCGTGCGCTGCCCGACGCTCGTGATGGCGGGCGAGCGCGACCCGATCACGCCGATCTCGCTGAGCGAGGAGATCGTCGCATCCCTGCCCGCGAATCTCGTGCGCTTCGAGCGCTTCCCCGAATGCGGCCACGGCGTCCAGAGCGACGCGCCCGAGCGTGCGTTCGGGGTGCTGCGGGAGTTCGTTTCGGCCTGACGCGATCCCTCGTGGGGGCCGGTCCCGACGCGGATCGAGCCGCGCGGACGGTTCAGCGATACAGCCCCGCCACCGTCGCGCGGCCGATCAGCAGGCCCGTCACCACGTCGAGATTGGGCGTCGCCACGGCGCGCGCACGCGCGAAATCCTGCACTGCCGCGAGCATCGCGTCGATCTCGAGCGGCCGGCCCTTCTCGAGATCCTGCAGCATCGACGGCTTGTGAACCAGATTCAGGCCGGGCGAGCCGATCTCCAGTTCCTTGTCGAGCGCGACCTTCACGCCGTAGGCGGCAGCCACCGCCGACACTTCCCCGACCAGCGCATTGGCGAGCGCGCGCAGCGCGGCATTGGGGCCGATGGCGTTGATCGAAGCGCCGATCAGGCAGCAGATCGGCGACTGGGCGGCGTTGAGCAGCAGCTTCTTCCAGATCTCGCGGCGGATGTCCGCCACGACGGGGGCGCCATGGCCGGCCGCCTCGAAGGCGCGCGCGATCGCGGCGACGCGCGCCGACGTGCTGCCGTCGGGCTCGCCGAGCACGAAGCGCAAGGGGGCCGTGCCGTTGATCCGCACGACGCCCGGCGACACGACCTCCATCGGCGCATAGATGACGCAGCCGATGGCGCGACGCGCGCCGACGGACCGCGCCAGCGCCCCGCCGGGATCGAGGCGTGCCAGGTCGGGCAGATTCGCGGCGTCCGCGAGGCCGTGCGCGTACCACCAGGGAATGCCGTTCTGCGCGAACACCACGGCGGTATCGGGGCCGAGCAGCGGAGGCAGGCTTGCCGCGAGGCCGGCCGGGTCGGTCGCCTTGACGGTGACGATGACGACGTCCTGGACGCCGAGCGCGGCCGGATCGGCGCTCACCCTCACCCGCGCGGTCCGCCTGCTCTCTCCCTGCACGACGGTCAGACCGTCGCGCGCGATCGCCTCGCCATGCGCGCCGCGCGCGACGAGCGAGACATCGACGCCGGACAGCGCCAGCGGAACCGCGAGCCCGCCGCCGACTCCGCCGGCGCCGTAGACGCAGAGCTTCATGAGCGCGTCACACCCCGTGATAGTCGCGGAACCAGGCGACGAAGCGCGGAACGCCCTCGTCGATCGGGGTGCGCGGGACGAAGCCGAGATCGCGCGTCGAGGCGGCGATGTCGGCGTAGGTTTCCGGCACGTCGCCCGCCTGCATCGGTGCGAATTCGACCACCGCCTTGCGGCCCGCCGCCTGCTCGATCAGCGCCACGAAGCGCATCAGCTCCTCGGCGCGGTGGTTGCCGAGATTGTAGCGGCGATGCGGCGCCGTCCCGCCGGCGCCGTCGTCCGCCGGCGGATGGTCGAGTGCTGCCAGCACGCCGGCGACAATGTCGTCGATGTAGGTGAAGTCGCGCTTCATCGCGCCGTGATTGAAGACGCGGATCGGCTTGCCGTCGAAGATCGCGCGGCAGAACAGGTAGGCGGACATGTCCGGCCGGCCCCACGGCCCGTAGACCGTGAAGAAGCGCAGGCCCGTCGCGGCGACGCGATAGAGATGCGCATAGGCATGCGTCATCAGCTCGTTGGCGCCCTTGGTGGCGGCGTAGAGCGAGACCGGCCGGTCGACCTTGTCCTCGATCGCGAAGGGCAGCTTGGTGTTGCCGCCATAGACCGACGATGACGACGCATAGACGAGGTGGCGGATGCCGCCGTGATGGCGCACGCCTTCGAGCACCTGGAAGTGGCCGGTCAGGTTGGCGTCGATGTAATCCTGCGGATGGTCGATCGAATGGCGCACGCCGGCCTGCGCGGCGAGGTGCACGACGCGGTCGACCTGTTCGCTGCGCAGCGCGTCGGCGAAGGCGCCCGGCGTCGCCAGATTGGCGCGCACCAGCCGGAAGGCGTTGTGGTGGCGCGCGAGGCGCGCCAGCCGCGCCTCCTTGAGCGCCGGGTCGTAATAGGCGTTGACCGAATCGAACCCGACCACGCGCTCGCCGCGCGCGATCAGCGCCTCGGCGACATGGTAGCCGATGAAACCCGCGGCCCCGGTGACGAGAACGGCCATGACCGCGCGCTTTTAGCCGGTCCGGGGGCGAAAATCACGCGGCAAGATCGCGCCGCAGCCCCGCGCGCGCTATGATCCGGGCCATGGACATCCAGCCGATGGCGCTGCTCCTGGCCGCCGCCCTGGCCTTCGTCGGGGGGCATT
>JAEUKZ010000412.1 GCA_016793045.1 Alphaproteobacteria bacterium | reverse complement strand
TGCGCACGATGATCACGCTCGGCGACAAGGTCGCAGTATGGGACGAGCACGAGGATCCGACCGCCCTGGTGACGGACACGCTGCGCGCCCTCGGCATCGGCCGAGGCACGATCGCGCTCGACGAGGCGACGCAGTTCGCGGCCTTCGACGGCCTGCGCCGCGCCGGCAATTCCTATGACTACGTCAACGGCGCCCGCATCACCGGCGCCTGCAGGGCCACCAAGTCCGACGCCGAGATCGCGCTGATGCAGACGGCGAAGAACATCACGCTGCGCGCCCACCAGGCCGCGGCGCGAATCATGCGCGAAGGCATCACCACCACCGAGGTGCAGGACTTCCTCGCGCAGGCGCATTCGCGGCTCGGCGCCGAAGGCCCTCCAGCCTTCAACATCGTTCTGTTCGGCGAGGCGACCGCCTATCCGCATGGCGTTCCCTATCCGCAGACGCTGAAGGACGGCGACATGGTGCTGATCGACGTCGGTGCCCCGATCGACGGCTATCTGTCGGACATCACGCGGACCTACGTCTTCGGCACGCCCAGCGCGCGCCAGCGGCAGATCTGGAATCTCGAGAAGGAGGCACAGGCCGCCGCCTTCGCCGCGGCGAAGATTGGCGCGCGCTGCGAGGATGTCGACGCGGCGGCGCGGCGCGTCATCGAGGCCGCAGGATTCGGGCCGGGCTATGCCGTGCCTGGCCTGCCGCATCGCACCGGCCACGGCATCGGGCTCGAGGTCCACGAAGTGCCCTATCTGGTCAAGGGCGACACGACCGTTCTGGCGCCGGGCATGACCTTCTCGAACGAGCCGATGATCTGCATCTACGGCGAATTCGGCGTGCGCCTCGAGGACCACTTCTACATGACCGCCGCCGGCGCGCGCTGGTTCACCCAACCCTGCCATAGCGTCGACGATCCGTTCGGCTACGAACATCGCTGAACCGCGCCGTGGCGCGGCCCATCGATGCCGCGCCGGCGATCAGACGCTGCGCATGGCCCGGCCGGGCAAATCCGCCGCCATCGCCGCATCGGGTGCAGCTCCATCGAGCGCGATGGCATGCGTTTCCTTGAAGCGCGAAGTGGCAACGAACGAAATCGCGGCGGCTGCCATGATCATGTAGGCGGGACTGAAGTCGTCGTGCGTTCGCTCGACCAGCCAGGTCGCCGCCAGCGGGCTGAGGCCGCCGACCACGCCGAGGGTCACGTTGTAGCCGAGGGCAATTGCCGTGCAGCGCACTGACTTCGGCACCGCCTCGACCATCATCGCCGGCTGCGTGCCCAGGAAGGCGCCGACTGCCACGACGAAACCGAGCTGGCCGAGCAAGGCCAGCGTCGGATCGGCGTGATGCATCAGTCCGAACAGCGGCAGCGCACCGGCAAAGCCGAAGGCGGCAGCACCGAAGAGGACCGGTTTGCGCCCGATGCGGTCGCCCAGCCATCCCATGCAGACCATGAGCGGCACCATGACGACCATGCTGATCGTGTTGATCTCCAGCGCGCGCGTCGGACTCACTCCGTCGACGTGCTGCAGCCAGCTCACGATATAAACGAACATCACGTAGAAGCCGACGGAATTGAACATCGACAGCCCCGCGAGTCGCGCCAGCAACGGGCCGTGGTTGCGCACCGCCTCGCGCAAGGGCGCGCGCGGAGCCGTGCCGGCCCGCGGCTCTTCGTGGATGTGGCGTCGTATGATGAAGCCCGCGAGTCCGACCACGAGGCCGAGCAGGAAGGGGATCCGCCAGCCCCATGCCTCGAGAGTTTCAGGCGGCAGGACGGATGCCAGCGCAGCACCGGTCGCCGAACCGACCAGGATCCCGGCTACCGCACCACAACACGCCAGTGCGCCGATGACGCCGCGCCGTCCCGGCGGCGCGCGCTCGACCATGAACACGATCGATGTCGTGTATTCGCCACCGACCGAAAGGCCCTGGACCATGCGCAGGATCGTGAGCAGGATCGGCGCCGCCGCGCCCAGGACCTCGTAGCTCGGAAGCGCGCCGACCAGGAAGGTCGGGACCGCCATCGCTGCCACCGAGAACGTCAGCGCGGCGCGGCGTCCAAGGCGGTCGCCGATGTAGCCGATCAGCGCCCCGCCGACCGGCCGCATCAGGAAGCCCACGGCGAAGATCCCGAATGCCGCCAGCATCTGCGCGACAGGATCCTCGTGCGGGAAGAACGCTCGACCGATCGCCGCCGCGAAGTAGCCGTAGATCGCGAAGTCGTACCATTCAAGCAGGTTGCCGATCGCCCCAACGGCGATCGTGCGTCGTGTGTCAGCAGACTGCATCTGGATTCCCCTGGCAATGCCCCGCCGCGACGATATCCGGCCAGAGTTAAGAATTCGATTGGCACTCCCCACCGCCGGTGACGGCGCCGCTGGCCCGCTCGGAGCCGCTTCAACTTCAACCGCGCCTTCGCCTGCCGACCGCGATCTCGCGGTACTTCGCCCTTGAAAATCGGGCAGGATCAAATTAGAATAATTCTAATCACAAGCTTCGCGCAGATCGATCGGAGGATGAAATGGACCCGAAAGCTACCGAAACCACCGGCAAGTGTCCGGTGATGCATGCAGCCCGCTCGAACGCGACATTCGCCGGGCGGTCGAACCGCGATTGGTGGCCGAACCAGCTCAATCTCAGCATCCTTCACCAGCACTCGACCCGGTCAAACCCCATGGGCGCCGCGTTCAACTACGCCCAGGAGTTCAAGACGCTCGATCTCAAGGCCCTCAAGCGGGATCTCCACGCGCTCATGACGGATTCCCAGGCCTGGTGGCCAGCCGACTGGGGCCACTACGGCGGGCTGTTCATCCGCATGGCGTGGCACAGCGCGGGTACCTATCGCGTCAGCGACGGGCGCGGCGGTGCCGGCACGGGGAGCCAACGTTTCGCGCCGCTCAACAGCTGGCCCGACAATGCCAACCTCGACAAGGCGCGCCGGCTGCTGTGGCCGATCAAGAAGAAGTACGGCAACCGGATCTCATGGGCCGACCTGATGATTCTGGCCGGCAACTGCGCGCTGGAATCGATGGGGTTCAAGACGTTCGGCTTCGCCGGCGGACGCGAAGACATCTGGGAGCCCGAACAGGACATCTACTGGGGCTCCGAGGGCGAGTGGCTGGGCGACAAGCGCTATAGCGGCGAACGCCAGCTCGAGAACCCGCTGGCTGCGGTACAGATGGGCCTGATCTACGTCAACCCCGAGGGCCCAAACGGCAATCCGGACCCGGTCGCCTCGGGCCGCGATGTCCGCGAGACCTTCGCGCGGATGGCGATGAACGACGAGGAGACGGTTGCGCTGGTCGCCGGCGGGCACACCTTCGGCAAGGCGCACGGCGCGGGTGACCCCAAGCTGGTCGGTCCCGAGCCGGAAGGCGCTCCGCTCGAGGAAATGGGCCTCGGCTGGAAGAACCGGTTTGGCACCGGCACGGGCGTGCACGCCACCACCAGCGGTATCGAAGGGGCATGGAAGCCGAACCCGACCAAGTGGGACACGGGCTACTTCGACATGCTGTTCGGCTACGAATGGGAACTGGTGAAGAGCCCCGCCGGCGCCTCGCAGTGGCTCGCCAAGGACGTCAGGGCGGAGCACATGATTCCGGACGCTCATGACCCGTCGAAGAAGCACCGCCCGATGATGACGACGGCGGACCTGTCGCTGCGCTTCGACCCTATCTACGAGCCGATCTCGCGCCGCTTCCACAAGGACCCGCAGGCATTCGCTGACGCCTTCGCCCGCGCCTGGTTCAAGCTGACGCATCGCGACATGGGCCCGCGTGCGCGCTATCTCGGCGCGGAGGTTCCGGCGGAGGAACTCCTGTGGCAGGACCCGGTCCCCGCGGTCGACCACGAGCTGGTCGACGCGAAGGATATCGCGGACCTCAAGGGCAGGATCCTCGCCTCGGGTCTGTCGATCGCCGAACTCGTCTCCACCGCATGGGCCTCGGCGGCGACGTTCCGCGGCTCCGACAAGCGCGGCGGCGCGAACGGTGCGCGCATCCGCCTCGCGCCGCAGAAGGACTGGGAGGTCAACCAGCCGACACAGCTCGCCAAGGTGCTCGCGTCCCTCTCCGACATCCGCAGCGCGTTCAACGCCGAGCAGAGCGGAGGCAAGAAGGTCTCGCTCGCCGACCTCATCGTCCTCGGCGGATGTGCCGCCGTCGAATGGGCGGCGAAGAAGGCCGGACATGCCGTCGAGGTCCCCTTCACGCCGGGCCGCACGGACGCGTCGCAGGAGCAGACGGATGTCCAATCCTTCGCCGTGCTCGAGCCCCTGGCTGACGGGTTCCGGAACTATCGGAAGCGCGACGCCCGCGTCTCACCGGAGGAGATGCTGGTCGACAAGGCGCAATTGCTGACCCTGACGGCGCCGGAAATGACCGCGCTCGTCGGCGGCCTGCGCGTGCTGGGCGCGAATCACGGCCAGTCGCAACACGGCGTCTTCACCGATCGGCCTGGAATGCTCACCAACGACTTCTTCGTGAACGTCGTCGACATGGGCACGGAGTGGAAACCGGTGTCCGAAGCCAAGGACGTGTTCGAAGGACGCGACCGCACGAGCGGCGCGGTGAAGTGGACCGCCACCCGCGTCGATCTCGTCTTCGGTTCGAACTCCCAGCTCCGGGCGCTCGCCGAGGTTTACGCCCAGGACGACGCGGGCGGGAAGTTCGTGCACGACTTCGTGGCGGCTTGGAACAAGGTGATGAACGCCGACCGCTTCGACCTCGATTGACCACCGCGGCGTGGCGCCCGAGCGCGGCGACATCCGCCACGCTCGGGCGTCGCCCCCGCTGCATCGGCACCGAGTTCGTGAGCTGCGTGCTCGCGGTCCGACTAAGGCTGCGCGCCCTCGTAGCCCTCGACGATTGCCAGGTCCATGATGGATCGGCCCGCCCGGAGCGACATCGCCTTCGCATACTCGGGCGACCTGTAGCACTCGATCGCTGCGGCGTAGCTCGGGAACTCGATGACGACGGTTCGCGACCGCGGCTTGCCTTCGGGGGCTTCGGAACGGCCGCCGCGCACCAGGAAGCGCCCGCCAAACTTGCGGAATGCCTTGGCGTTCTCGGCAATGTAGGCCTTGTAGCCGTCGGGGTCGTTGACGTCCGCGAAAGCCACCCAGTAGCCCTTGGTCATCGCACGCTCCATGTGATTGCCAGTTTCAGTTCCGCCACGCGCAGCCCAGCCCGCCGGCGCGTTCGCCAACCGGCGTCCCAGAGCGGTACATTGCGCGCAGAAATGAAGAAAGCCCAGCATTGCCGGGCTTCTCGTAGGTAACTGGCGGAGGGGATGGGATTCGAACCCACGGTAGGGCTTTAGGGCCCTACAACGGTTTAGCAAACCGCCGCCTTCAGCCACTCGGCCACCCCTCCGCCGGGAGTGGGTTGTCACGGCGTATGCCAGGGGGGTTCTAAACGTCCAGCCACACCGCGTCAATCAAACTGGCGTGTCACCGGTGCAGGCGGGTTTGCCGGCGGCGGTCGATCGGATATGGTGCGGGCCTTCGCCAACGCCCGCCCCTCAGAGGTTCATGAGCGCTTCGTTCGACAGCATCGGCATGCTGACCCGCCTCGTCGGCTTCGACACCACCAGCCGCAATTCGAACCTCGACCTGATGGAGTTCGTGCGCGACTACCTGGCCGGCTACGGCATCGCCAGCGAATACGTCTACGACGCCGAGAGGCGCAAGGCGAACCTGTTCGCGACGATCGGTCCGGCGGACCGCCCCGGCTTGGTCCTGTCAGGCCACACCGACGTCGTGCCGATCGACGGCCAGGACTGGACGACGGACCCGTTCGCCGTGACCCCCCGCGACGGCAAACTGT
This sequence comes from Alphaproteobacteria bacterium, assembly GCA_016793045.1. Classification (GTDB taxonomy): domain Bacteria; phylum Pseudomonadota; class Alphaproteobacteria; order CACIAM-22H2; family CACIAM-22H2; genus JAEUKZ01. The sequence continues at coordinate 14,892 of JAEUKZ010000412.1, read as the reverse complement.
TCGGCCGCGGCACCTGCGACATGAAGGGCTTCGTCGCGGTCGTGCTCGCGATGGTGCCGGAGATCAAGGCGATGCCGCTCGCGGCGCCGGTGCATCTCGCGTTCTCCTACGACGAGGAGGTCGGCTGCATCGGCGTACGGCGGTTGATTGCGACCTTGCAGGACCGAGGGATCCGCCCTTTCGCCTGCATCGTCGGCGAGCCGACGGAAATGAAGGTCATCCGCGCGCACAAGGGCAAGATCAGCCTGCGCGCGCGCGTGCGCGGCTTCGAGTGCCATTCCTCCCTGGCGCCGCGCGGCGTCAACGCGGTCGAATACGCCGCCAAGCTGATCGTCAGGCTCAACGCCATCGGCGCGCGGATCGCGCAGGAAGGTCCGTTCGACCGCGAGTTCGACGTTCCCTACACGACCGCGCATGCTGGCGTGATCGCCGGCGGCACCGCGCTCAACATCGTGCCGCGCGATTGCTGGTTCGACTTCGAGTTCCGCCATCTGCCGAACCACGACCCGCAGCCGCTGCTGGCGGAGCTGCAGCGCTACGCTGAGACTGAGCTCGTGCCGCAGATGCATGCGGTGCATGCCGACACGGGGATCACGTGGCAGGACCTGTCGAGCTTCCCGGGCCTCGCGACCGACGACGCGGCTTCGGTGGTGACGCTCGCGAAGGCGGCGTCGGGCGCCAATTCGACCGGCAAGGTCGCTTTCGGGACCGAAGCCGGCCTGTTCAGCGCCGCCGGGATTCCGACGATCGTTTGCGGGCCGGGCAATATCGACCAGGCTCACAAGCCCGATGAGTTCGTCGCGATCGACCAGATCGCGCAGTGCGAGCGCTTCGTACGGCGGCTCGTCGAGAGCGCCTGCGTGCGCGGCTGACCGGATTCGGAGAAAGCGAACCGCCATGGCCGAACCGCGCCCCGTGATCGAGTTGACGCCGCCGGACATCTCGGGCTGGCGCGCCGGCAACACCGGCATCGACTACGTGACCCGCATCGACAGCCTCAGTCCCGGCCCCAACGTCGTCGTCACCGCGGCGGTGCACGGCAACGAATTGTGCGGCGTCATCGCACTCGATTTTCTGCGCCGCGAAGCGATCAGGCCGACGCGCGGCACGCTGACGCTTGTCGTGTGCAACTACGCGGCCTATCTCAGCTTCGATCGCAGCAACCCCTACCCCTCGCGCTTCGTCGACGAGGATTTCAACCGGGTCTGGTCGCACGCCGTGCTCGACAGCGCGCGCCGCACCGTCGAGACCGTGCGCGCGCGCGAGATACGGCCGATCGTCGCGGCCGCAGACTTCTTGCTCGACATCCACTCGATGCAGAACATCTCGGCGCCGCTCATGCTGTGCGGGCCGCACGAGAAGGGCCGCCGCTTTGCGCTCGAGGTCGGCTTTCCGGCGCATGTCGTCTCCGATGCCGGCCATGCGGCGGGCCAACGCATGCGCGATTATGGCGCGTTCGGCGATCCGGCGATGCCGCAGAACGCGCTGCTCGTCGAATGCGGCCAGCACTGGGAGGCGCGCAGCGCCGACGTCGCCCGCGAAACTCTGCTGCGCTTCCTCGATGCCGTGGGGGTCCTGGCGGCAAAGGACCGCGACAGGTTCCTCGATCCTGCGCCACCGCCCAAGCCGCGCGTGATCGAGGTCACCGAGGCGGTGACGATCCGGACCGAGCAGTTCCGCTTCCACTCCGATTTCGTCGGGCTGGAAGTCATCGCGAAACGCGGGACCGAGATCGGGCGCGACGGCGACCGTCCCTTGCTCACGCCATACGACGACTGCGTGCTGATCATGCCGACCCGCCGGCTCAAACCCGGGCAAACCGCGGTCCGGCTCGGTCGTTTCGTCGGCGCCTGAACGCCCGCCAGCCCTGATTGGCGCGTTCGAGCGGGGGCCGTGCGCGCCCTATCACCCTGAAATATAACGATTAATAGTTAACGAGGGGACGCTCTCACACCGGGCTGTATGAATTTCGGTAAAATCTTCTTAAATTATTGCCCAAATGCGCACCGCTCCCCTAAACGACAAAGGGTAGGCGGTGCGCCCGGTTCGGGAACGAGTGCCGCTCCCAAGGAGCAAAACGACGATGACAGCGTCTATCGACACCTCAACCGGCGGAGCGGAACAGGTGTTTGATCCGACCGTGGTGCAGCTTGCGGCCCTCAACGTGGCGCTGCCGCCGGCCGGTACGCGTCAGACCATCGCCGCGCCCGCTGGCGACGCTGCGCTCGTCCAGCTTAGTCCGGGCACCGATTTCGGTCAGGTCTGCGTGTTCCGCCAGGGCACGTCGCTGTTCGTCACGGCGCGTGGCTTCGGTCAGCTCGTCATCGCCAACACCCCGCCCGAGAACCCGATGCCGCCGCAGGTCGCGGATGCGCAGGGCCAGGTCGCGCAGGCCGAGGCGCTGGGTGCCGGCTGCGGGACCGGCGGCGCGGCCGCCGCCCTCGCCGGCATCGCGCCCGCAGCCGGCGGCGCGGCGGCGCTGGCTCAGATCGCCCCGGCGGCCGGACCTGCCGGTGCACCTGGCGCGGCCGGCGGCGAAGTCTCGGGAGGCCATTTCAACTCGACCTTCGCGCCGAGCGTGTTCGATGGCCTGAACTACGGGCCCGTCGATCCGCTGGCCTTCAACCGCACTCCGCCCGAGTTGAGCCCGGGTACAGGGATCACGATCCCCGAAGGGCCAGCGGTCGGATTCGATTCGCTGGACTTCCGCTCCAACAATGCGACCGCCGACATCCCGACTGCGGAAACGCCGACCTGGGAGCCCTTCGGCCCGCCACTCGACCCGGCCGATCTCAACAACGAGAATGAGGGCGTTTCGGTCTACAGCAGCCTTGTCGCCACCCCCGACACCGCCAGCGTTCCGCTGGCTGCCGAGGCGAACGTGACGATCACCCTGCTCAACGAGAATGCCGGCTTCCAGAACATCACCGGCTATTACACGTTTGACGACGGCGGCAACATCACCGGCGTCAAGATTCTCTGGCTCAACAGCGCCCCCGACGGCGCCTCGACCGAAGCCGACCTCTACGGCAAGACCGGCGACCTGACGGAGAGCTTCGTCGTCGACGGCGCCACGAATCTCGGCTTCTTCCTGATCGCGGACGGCGGCGGCAACGGCGACTACACGCCGTTCGGCGTCGAGAACAAGGCGCTTTTCGACCAGCTCTTCGCGGCGCTCGGCGTCGATCCCAGTTCACTGGGATCGTCCGACGAGATCGTCGCCTATCTCAACGAACACCTGCGCTATGACTCGGCGACGAAGTCGATCCAGGTCGACGTCGACGGCGACGCATCGAACGGCGAGACCGGCTGGACCAGCCTGAGCGGCTTCGACTACTACTCGCACGACACCAGCCTCAACGCGGATGCCGGGCAGTCGAATCTGGTGGGCGATGCCGAATCGCACACGGTGTCAGGCCAGAACGCCGGTTCGGTCATCGTCGGCTTCGAGGATCTTCCGTTCATCGGCACCGCCAACTCGCCCACTGCACCGACCAGCTTCGAACCGGGCGACGGCTATCCGGAGGGCGTGATCCCGCCGGACTTCGACTACAACGACGCAATTCTCGGCGTCTCCGTGCGCTACCAGCCGGTCGAAATCGAACCGGGCGTGTGGTCGCCGCTGACCGCGATCGACAACTCGCTCAACAATGGCCTCGGCGACATCGCGCAGGTCGCGTTCACCGCCGCGGGCCTCGGCGACGGCGTCTCGCTGTCGCTGTCCTCGCCCCTCACCGCGGGCTGGACGCTCGACCAGGTCGTCGACGGCAACGGCAACGGCGCCTACACGCTGCTGCCGCCTGGCGGCAGTGCAAGTTCGGCGGCGTTTGTCGCGGAACTCGCCAAGCTGCAAATCGCCGTGTCGGCGTCGACGCCGACGGACCACGTCGACGTCACGCTGAATTTCACGGCGACCGACACCAACGGCACGACCGACTCGTCGACCTCGGTGCTCGACTTCGGCAGCGCCGGCGTGTCGCCGCCGGCACCGCCCGAGGTCGTGATCGACGCCGGCTCGCTGCCCCCGCCGACCCCGACCGTCGAGCAGCTGATCACGACCTGATACCCTCCGGGCCGGCGCGAATCACAGGCGTGCAGGCATCGGAACGACCGGCGACGGCGGGCCCTCGGCCCGCCGTCTGCTTTTGCGCGGCCAAGCGCAACGACGAGGATCTGCGATGAACAAGAACAAGGTCATCGAGACGTTCGAGATCGAGAGCGATCAGCTCGACTGGCTCAGGGACATGGCGCGCGAACACGGCCTCGTAGACGCGGCCAAGGCGCTGCGCGTCGTGCTCGACTACGCGATGTACGACGGCGACGAGGACGAGGTCTTCGGTTCGATCCGCTGCCGCCGCTGCGGCTGAGCCAGCCGCTCAGCGCCGTACGATGCCGGTCCCGCGCAGCACGACGATCTGCGTGCGCCCGCCGGCGATGCCGAAATCGTCGTCATTGACGATCGCGAGCGTGCCGTCGCCGAGCAGCGCCATCCCTTCGGTCTTGCCGGCGATCTGCGGAAACTCGGCAGTGTCGAAGCGCAGCGTCTTCGGCACGGCTGCGATCGCCACGGCGCGGACGTCGCTCTGCTCGAGCGTCGGCCGGGTCGCCGGATCGTCCCATGGCGTGCCTGCGATGTTGGTCGCCGCGGCAAGGTCGATCTCGTAGAGCTTCGTCGTCTGCTCGGTGCGCTCGAGCACGATCAGGCGGTCGGTTCCCACCGCCATCAGTTCACTGATGCGCGGATCGTTCTGGCGTTCCGACGGGTCGCGGCGGAAGCTGCGCGGATCGTCGAGCGTGTAGACGTATTCACCGACGACCCGCATCGTCGCGCGCTCGATCTTGAATAGACGCGCATTGCGCGCCTGCCGGTACGCGGCTGCGTCCGGATTGGCGAGCGGGTTCTGCATGATGAAATAGAGGAAGCGCTCGTCGGGCGAGACGGCCATCGACTCAATGCCGCGATTGGTCGCGCGCCGCGTGAGGATCGCCGGCAGCGAACCGACGACGTCGTAGCGCGCGCCGGCATACTCGCCCTCGGTGCCGCGCGGCACGTGGCGCGCGATCATGCGGCCGTCGGCCGCGAAATGCGCGATCGACGGTCCGTTCTCGTCGCCGATCCAGAAGGTGCCGTCCGACAGCCGGACAATGCCCTCGGCATCGATTCCGTGGACGTCCTGCGCCAGGCGGTTGCCGCGGCCGTCGAGCGGCGTCTCGGTCGACGCGGTGCGCAGCGGGTTGAGCAGCCCGGTGAGCGGCCGCCCGTCGCGGTCCTTGAGCGTGATCACGTCGGTGACGCGGAACGTTCCATCGTCCTGCAGCATCACGCGATAGATCGACGGGGCATAGGATGGGGTCGGATAGACGCGCCCGTTGCGCACGTCGCGGCACGCCGCAAGCTCTACGCCGGCCACGTTGCGCATCTCGTCGCAGGCGATGTTCGGCCCGCGGTCGCCGATCGTCCACATGACGTTGGCGGGATCGCCCGGATGGCGGAAGGCGCCGCTGCCGATGCCCACGGTCAGCGCGAGCGTGCGTCCGCCTTCGAAGGCATAGCTGCCGATGTTCAGGAGCGTGTCGTCGCTCGTGTAGTAGCGGACCCCGATTCCTTCCGCCGCAGCCGATCCGGCCATGACGGCAAACACGACCACAGCGGCAGCGCGAGACCAGACCATCGATCGCCCCCATCCCTCCATTGCGGGCGGGCACTATAGGGACGCATCGATGACGGCCATGTGACGGTCAGGGCGCCGCGCGCGCCGCATCGTCGATCTGGCACTGGACCCGGACGCGCCCCTGCCAGTTGTCCGTGCGCAACACGCCGGAGACGTCGAGCGGCGCGCCGGCGCGGTCGAGCAGCGCCGCACCGAGCGGCGTCGCGGCGGCGCGGAACGCGATCGCCGAGAGCCGCGTGCCGTGTTCGTCGGCGAGCGCGCAGCGGACATGGGCGTTGCCGACGACGTCGGCGAAAGCGATGCGCACCCCGCCGAAGGCGAAGCGCGGCTCGCGATGGCCGGTCCCGAACGGCCCGGCGCGCTCGATCGTCGCCACCAGCTCGGGCGTAGCGGCCACGAGCGGCAGCATGCCGTCGATGTCGTGGATGAGGCTTGCCGCCTCGCGCGTCGCGGCACGCGCCTCGACGAAGTCGCGGAATGCGCCGAGCATGTCGGTGGCGACGGTGAAGCCTGCGGCACGCGGGTGGCCGCCGCCGTTGACGAGCAGGCCTGCGGCGCGCGCGGCGAGGATCGCGGCGCCGAGGTCGAACCCGTTGTCGGCGCGGCCCGACCCCTTGCCCTGAGCACCGTCGAGCGCGACGACGAGCGCCGGCCGGCCGAACTTGTCCTTGAGGCGGCTGGCGACGATGCCGATCACGCCGGGATGCCAGCCCTGCCCCGCCGCCAGCGCCACGGGGCGTTCGCCCGCCGCGATCACCTGGGCCTCCGCCGCCGCGAGAACATCGGCTTCGATGGATTGGCGCTCGCGGTTGAGGGCGTCGAGCCGCTCCGCGAGCGTTCGGGCTTCCGCCGGATCGTCGGTGGCCAACAACCGCGCACCCATGTCCGGCGCGCCGACCCGCCCGCCGGCGTTGACCCGCGGACCGAGGACATAGCCGAGGTGGTAGGCGCCGATCGGACCGGTCAGCCGTGCCACACCGGCGAGCGCCGCGAGGCCGACATTGCCGCCCTCATTGGCGACCTTCAGTCCCTGCGCGACATAGACCCGGTTAAGGCCGGTGAGCGGCACGACATCCGCCACCGTGCCGAGCGCAACGAGATCGAGCAGACTCAGCAGATCGGGCTCGCGTCGCGTCGCATACCAGCCCGCGGCACGCAGCGCCCGATTGGCCGCCACCGCGAGCAGAAAGGCGATGCCGACCGCGGCGACGTGCTTGAGAGGCGAGGACTCGTCGCGCCGGTTCGGATTGACGACCGCAACGGCGCGCGGCAGCGTGTCCGCCGCCGCGTGATGATCGACCACGATGGCGTCCAGCCCCGCCTCGGCACCCGCCGCCAGCGCATCATGCGCCGTGATGCCGCAATCGACGGTGACGACGACCTTTGCGCCTTCCGCCGCGAGCTGGCGCAACGCCGGCGCATTGGGGCCATAGCCCTCGGTCAGGCGATTGGGGACGTAGACTCGCGGCCGCCCCCCGACCGATATCAGAAACCGCTGCAGCAGCGCGGCCGACGTTGCGCCGTCGACGTCGTAGTCGCCGAAGACCGCGATCGCCTCGCCCGCTACGACTGCGCGGGCGAGGCGGTCCGCCGCGCGATCCATGTCGAGCAGGTCAGACGGGTCGGGCAACTGCTCCGACAGCCTCGGATCGAGAAAGCGGCGGATCTCCGCCGGTGTGATGCCGCGTGCGCAAAGCATCCGCGCAACGACGTCCGGCACGCCGCCGGCCGCAATCAGCCGCTCGACCGCCGCAGGGTCAGCCGGCCGCAGCCGCCACGTCTTGCCGGTGACCGAGCGCTCGACGAGGACGCGCGCCGCGTCCATCGCGGCTCAGGCGTGGTCCAGGGTCTTGCGCGTGAAGTTGTGCGTCGCCTCGATCGTCCGCACCGTTCCGGTCTTCGAGCGCATGACGATCGAATGCGTGTGCGCGCCCCCCGGGAAGCGGCGCACGCCGCGAAGCATCGATCCGTCGGTGACGCCGGTCGCTGCGAACATGACGTCGCCCTTGGCGAGATCGTTCATTCCGTAGATGCGGCTGAGATCCTTGACGCCGAGCTTGGCCGCACGCTCCTTCTCCGCGTCGTTGCGGAAGATCAGCCTCCCCTGCATCTGGCCGCCGATGCAGCGGAGCGCGGCGGCGGCGAGCACGCCTTCAGGCGCGCCGCCGGACCCCAGATAGATGTCGACGCCGGTGTCCGGCCGCGAGGTCGCGATCACGCCGCTGACGTCGCCGTCGGAGATCAGCATGATGCGCGCCCCTGCCTCGCGCACCTTGGCGATCTGCTCGGCATGGCGCGGCCTATCGAGAATGCAGGCGACGAGGTCGGAAATCTCGGTCTTCTTGGCCTTGGCGAGATTCCTGAGGTTCTCCTTGGGCGTCGCCTCGAGATGGACGACGCCGTCCGGCAGGCCGTTGCCCACCGCGATTTTCTCCATGTAGACGTCGGGCGCGTTGAGGAAGCCGCCCGCCTCCGCCATCGCAATGACGGCGAGCGCGTTCGGCCCGCCCTTGGCGGTGATCGTCGTACCCTCGAGCGGATCGAGCGCGATGTCGATGCGGGGGCCGCCGCTGCCGACCTTTTCGCCGATGTAGAGCATCGGCGCCTCGTCACGCTCGCCCTCCCCGATCACGACCTCGCCATCGATCGCCAGCGCGCCTAGCGCGCGCCGCATCGCGTCGACCGCCGCCTGGTCGGCGGCCTTCTCGTCGCCACGGCCCATCAGCCGCGAGGCGGCGAGCGCCGCCGCCTCCGTGACGCGCACGACTTCCAATGCCAAATTGCGGTCCATACCGGGATCGGCCATCGTTTCTCTCCTTGAGCGGCCGGGCGATCGAGCGTCGCGCCTGGCTAAAGCTTCTCGATCCGGATCATGCGCGGCGGCTCGCGCATCGCCGGCAATGCGGCGATCCGCGCGAGCGCGCGGTTCATCGCCGCCTCTTCCGTCTCGTGCGTGGTCAGCACGACCGGGACCATCTCGTCGGGTTCGCGGCCGCGCTGGAGCATCGATTCGAGCGACACGCGCTCGTCGCGCAGCGCCGCGGCAACGTCGGCGATCACCCCCGGCCGGTCGGTGACCATCAGGCGGATATAGTAGGCGCCGCTGTGGCGGTCCATCGGCGCGCGGGTCGGCTTGGCGAGTTCGGCTGCCGGAACCGCGAAGGTGGCGCCGCTGCGACCGCGCGCAAGGTCCATCAGGTCGGCGACGACGGCAGATGCGGTCGGCCCCTCGCCCGCGCCGCGGCCCTCGAAGACCGTGCGCCCGACATGGTCGCCCTCGGCGACCACGGCGTTGAAAACGCCGTCGACATGCGCGATCGGCGTGTCCTCCGGCACCATGCAGGGATGCAGCCGCTGCTCGAGCCCGTGCGTCGTCATCCGTGCGATGCCGAGCAGCTTGATGCGGAAGCCGAGTTCGCGCGCGAAGGTGATGTCGAGCGCGTCGACCCGGCGGATGCCTTCGACGTGGACGCCGGCGAAGTCGACCTCGGTTCCGAAGGCGAGCGCCGCGAGCAGGGACAGCTTGTGCGCGGCGTCGATGCCGTCGACGTCGAAGCTCGGATCGGCTTCGGCGTAGCCTAGGCGCTGGGCGTCGGCGAGGGCATCGGCGAAGGCCCGGCCATTGCGCCGCATGTCCGTGAGGATGTAGTTGCAGGTCCCGTTCAGAATCCCGTAGACGCGGCTGATCTCGTTGGCCGCGAGGCCTTCGCGCAGCGCCTTGATGACCGGGATGCCGCCGGCGACCGCGGCCTCGAAGGCGAGTGCAACGCCGGCCGCCTCAGCCTGGCGCGCGAGCGCCGTGCCATGCACTGCGAGCAGCGCCTTGTTGGCGGTGACGACATGGCGGCGCCGGCCGATGGCGGTCTCGATCACCGCGCGAGCCGGAACCTCGCCGCCGATCAGCTCGACGATCACGTCGGCGCCGGCCTCGCGCACCATTGCGACCGGATCGTCGAACCAGGTGAATCCGGCGAGGTCGACGCCGCGATCCCTGCCGCGGCTGCGTGCGCTGACCGCCACGACCTCGATCGGCCGGCCGCAGCGCCGCGCCACCAGCGCGCCGTTCCTGGCGAGCAGCTTGAGGACGCCGGCCCCGACGGTTCCCAGGCCGGCGATCGCGACTTTGAGCGGCGGGTTCAAGAGGCCAACGCGCGGCTTCCAGGGTCGGGCTGCAACTGACTCGGCGGATGCGGCAGCCGGTCGCCCGCGTTGAGGAAGGCCTTGATGCTGCGCACGGCCTGGCGGATGCGTTGGGCGTTCTCGACCAGCGCGAGGCGGACGTGGCCGTCGCCGTACTCGCCGAAGCCGATGCCCGGCGAGACCGCGACATTGGCGTGCTGCAGCAGCAGCTTCGAGAATTCGAGCGAGCCGAGATGGGCGAACTTCTCGGGGATGGGCGCCCAGGCGAACATCGACGCAGGCGGGCTCGGCACCGCCCAGCCCGCCTGCGCAAGGCCGGTGATGAGCACGTCGCGCCGCTGCTTGTAGAGCTGGCGCAGCTCCTCGACGCAGGCCTGGTCGCCGTTGAGCGCGGCGGTCGCCGCAACCTGGATCGGCGTGAAGGCGCCGTAGTCGAGATACGACTTGATCCGGCTGAGCGCGCCGATCAGCTGCTTGTTTCCGGCGGCGAAGCCGACGCGCCAGCCCGGCATCGAGTAGGTCTTGCTCATCGATGTGAACTCGACGGCGATATCCCTGGCGCCTGGCACCTGCAGGATCGAGGGCGGCGGCGTGTCGTCGAAATAGATCTCCGCATAGGCGAGATCCGACAGGATCCAGATTCCGTGATGGCGGCAGAATTCGACGCATTCGCGGTAGAAGTCGAGCCCGACGACCTGGGCCGTCGGGTTCGACGGGAAGCACAGCACGAGCGCCAGCGGCGACGGCACCGAATGCTTCACCGCGCGCTTCAGCGCCGCAAAAAAGTCATGGCCTTCGCCGACCGGGATGTGGCGGACCGAGGCGCCCGCCATGATGAAACCGTAGGGGTGGATCGGATAGCTCGGGTTCGGCACCAGGATGATGTCGCCGGGCGTCGTGATCGCCTGTGCCAGATTGGCGAGGCCTTCCTTGGAACCGAGCGTGACGATCGTCTCCGTCTCCGGATCGAGATCGACGCCGAAGCGGCGCTGGTAATAGGCGGCGTGCGCCTTGCGCAGCCCGGGAATTCCGCGTGATACCGAGTAGCGATGGGTGCGCGGGTCGCGCACCGTCTCGACCAGCTTTTCGACGATGTGCGGCGGCGTCGGCATGTCCGGATTGCCCATGCCGAGGTCGATGATGTCCTGCCCGGCGGCGCGCGCGCGGGCCTTCATCGTGTTCACTTCCGCGAACACGTAGGGCGGCAGGCGGCGGATCCGGTAGAAATCAGGCTTCATCGCACCACATCTCAAGTCATGGACCAGGGCGAAAGCCCGGCCGCGCTGCGGCGCGGCGGCGACTGAAAGTCCCTGGCGGTGACGACATATCTAAAGGCCGTGAAGTCAAAGATCGACAACAATTTCAACCTGTCGGCCGGAGCCCTGCCCTGGCGCCTCGATTGCCAGGCGCGCCGCCGCGATACCGGCTGCCTGCAACTCGGCGGCGACCGCCTGGGCACGTGCGCGGGCAATCGAGGCCCCGTCGGCCGGCGCAAGCCCGGCGCCGGCAAAGCCGATGACCCGCACGCGGCCCGACCCGCCAGCGAGCTGTGCCGCGGCGGCCCGCACCGCCTGGCGCTGCGGCTCCCCGAATGCGGTCGAGTTGGGATCGAAGACCACGGTTCCCACCGAGCGGCCGGCCGCGATCGGCAGTGGCGCGGGTGCGAGGGCGGGCGCCACGGCGACCGCAGCCGGTGGCGCGGTGCCGCCGCCGATTGCGGCCCCCTGGCTGCCTTCGAGGAATGGCGACCCCGCGGCCAGACGGGCATTCTCCGCCAGCGCCTCGTCGCGCGCACGGGTGAGTTCGGCGATCGCCGCGCGCCGCTCGGCGACCGGCGCCACCCGCGGCACCGGCGGGACGCTGCCGAGCCGTGGCCAAGCTTGGCCTTCGGCGATCGGCGGATTCTCGACCACCGGCGGCGGTGGCGTCGTCGCGCCGAACCAGCCGGTGACGCTGCGTTCGACGCGGATCGGCAGAGAGTTCGTCGCGGCTTCGGTGTTGTTGGAACTTTCGCAACCCGACAGTGCCAGACTGGCGAGGATCGCGAGCGCCGGCACGAAAGCGCCTCTGCGGCGCGGCTTTGCCGCAGTGCCGCACAACATCTGGTGGTGTAAATTGATCAATCGTATAAGATGCGGCAAACGCTCGCTCCCGGTCCCTGAGACCCGCAGGCCGCGCCCGAACAATGATTGCCCGTGGCGGTCGCGGGAGCGCAGCATAGGTTCCACCCCATGAACGATCAACCCGGCCCCGACGTAAAGCTGCCCGATCCGATCGAAGTCTCGCGGATGATGGCCAAGCTCGCCGAACAGAGCCAGCGGCTCGTCGGCGAATTCCTGAAGCGTCAAGCCGGCAGCCCTTCGCTCGGCCTCGCCGACCCGCTCAACATCGGCCAAGCCTTCTTCGACATGACCGCGCGGATGGTCGCCAACCCGGCGCTGCTCGTACAGGCCCAGTTCTCGCTGTGGCAGGACTACATGGGCCTGTGGCAGTCCGCGGCCAAGCGGATGCTCGGCGAGCCGACGACGCCGGTCATCACCCCCACCGACGAGGACCGCCGCTTCAAGGACGCGCTGTGGGACGAGAGCTTCGTCTTCGACTTCATCAAGCAGTCCTATCTGCTGACCGCGCGCTGGATGCAGTCCACGGTGAAGAACGTCGAGGGCCTCGACGACAAGACCGCGAAGAAAGTCGATTTCTACACGCGGCAGTTCGTCGACGCGATGGCGCCGAGCAATTTCGCGGTGACCAACCCCGAGGTCATCCGCACGACGCTCGAATCCGGCGGCGAGAACCTGCTCAAGGGCCTGTCGAACCTTCTCAACGATCTCGAGCGCGGCAAGGGCCAGCTCGCGATCAAGATGACCGACATGGAGGCGTTCAAGGTCGGCCAGAACATCGCGGTGACGCCCGGCAAGGTGGTCTACCGCAATGCGCTGATCGAATTGCTGCAGTACACGCCGTCGACGCCGACCGTGAACCGCCGGCCGCTCATCATCTTCCCGCCCTGGATCAACAAGTTCTACATTCTCGATTTGCGCGAGAAGAACTCCTTCATCCGCTGGGCGGTGGCGCAGGGCCACACGGTGTTCGTGGTCTCGTGGGTCAATCCCGACGAATCGCTCACCAACAAGAGCTTCGAGGACTACCTGAAGGAAGGCATCTTCGACGCGCTCGACGCGGTCGAGGAAGCGACGGGGGAGCGCGAGGTCAACGCGATCGGCTATTGCCTCGGCGGGACCCTTCTCGCCGCGGCGCTCGCCTACATGGCGACGATCGGCGACGACCGCATCAAGAGCACGACGTTCTTCACGACGATGGTCGACTTCGAGGAGGCCGGCGAATTGTCGGTCTTCATCGACGAGGAGCAGTTGGCCTCGCTCGAGGAGAAGATGAACGAGCGGGGCTTCCTCGAAGGCCGCGAGATGGCGACGACATTCAACATGTTGCGCGCCAACGACCTGATCTGGTCGTTCGTCGTCAACAACTACCTGCTCGGCAAGGACCCGTTCCCCTTCGACCTGCTCTACTGGAATTCCGATTCGACGCGGATGCCGGCCGCGATGCACAGCTTTTACCTGCGCCAGATGTACCAAGAGAACAAGCTGTCGCGCGGCGAGATCATGCTGCTCGGCACCAAGATCGACCTGACGAAGATCGCCATCCCGATCTTCATCCTGTCGACGCGCGAGGACCACATCGCGCCGTGGCGCTCCACCTTCGTCGCGACGCGCCTCTACAAGGGGCCGGTGACGTTCTGCCTTGCCGCTTCGGGCCACATCGCCGGCGTGGTCAATCCGCCGTCGGCCAACAAGTACTGCTACTGGACCGGCGGCAAGCTCGGGAAGTCGGCCGACGAATGGCTGCAGTCCGCCGAGCAGCATCCCGGCTCCTGGTGGACGTTCTGGAACGAGTGGGTGAAACAGCATGCGGGCGGCGAGGTCGAGGCGCGCGCGCCGGGCACAGGCAAGCTGCCCGCACTGGCCGATGCTCCGGGAACCTACGTCCTTGTGCGCGCGGCCTGATCCGTAGGGACCGACGCGACAGTGCCCCGCCAGCCGCAGTCGATCGCGATCGGGTTTCTGCGGTGAGACCCGCTCCGCCGATGTCTTGGCTCGACAGGCTGGGGCGCACGCTCGGCGTGCGCCGGCCGGCGACGCCGGCGCGGATCCGCGCAACGGCTCTGGACCGCCGCCAGATCGGTCTCGCCGTCGCCGTTCTGGTCGTGGCGGTTCCGCTCGCCCTGATGCTCGCGGTCGACCAGTCGGTCGCAATCGCATTCCGTGACGGCTCCCCCGGGTTCCGGAACGCCATGGAAGCCGTGACTCGCTTCGGCGAGTCGCAGTGGGTGCTGGTGCCGAGCGCTGTCGTCGCGCTGTCGGCATTCGTCGCCGCAAGCCGCGAGCCGCAGCCGCTGCGGCGCAGCGCGCTGCGCTGGATCGGCCAGACCAATCTGTTCGTGTTCGTCGTCGTCGCCTTGTCCGGGATCGGCGTCAACGTGATCAAGGTCATCATCGGCCGGGCCCGGCCGCGCGTCTTCTTCGGCGACGGCTTCTTCGGCGTCGACCCGCTCACATTCGGGTCGGCCTATGCGTCGTTTCCGTCCGGCCATACGGCGACGGCATTCGCCTTCGCGATCGCCGTCGGGATGATCGCGCGCCGGACGCGCCCCTTCCTGTTCGCCTTCGCCGCGCTGATCGCGCTGAGCCGCGTCGCCATCACTGCGCACTGGGTCGGTGACACCGTCGCTGCCGCCGGGCTCGCGCTCGTGATTGCGCTGTGCGTGCGCCACTGGTTCGCCACGCGCGGCCTCGCCTTCACCATCAGGGCCGACGGCCAAACGGTGCTCACGCCCTCGGGACGGCTCGTCCTCGCCGCCGCCCGTCGCCTGCTAAAACGGCATCAGCTGCACGATCGCCCGGAGCGCACGGCGTAGCGGCTTGAGTTGGGCACGGTAGAGCAGCATGCGCAGACCGAAGCGGGAAAAGGTCTCGCGCAGCCAGTGGCCGCGCGCAACGTGCGGATCGACCACGCCGCGGAAGGTCGTCGGCTGCCACAAGATCAAGCCGTTGTCCGCCAG
>JAEUKZ010000388.1 GCA_016793045.1 Alphaproteobacteria bacterium | reverse complement strand
GTGCGGCGCAAATCCTCATGGGTGAGGATCCACAGGCCGACCGCGAAATCCGGCCGCGGCGGCGCGAACCGCACCAGCTCCTTGCGCGGATCGGCGAGATAGCAGGGCAGGGCGGCGAGGCCGACGCCTGCTTCGGCCGCTGCGCACATCGCCTGCATGCTGTCGCTGCGCAGCGCGATGCGGGCGGGCTTTAGCCGGTCGAGCCACTTGGCGACCGCGAGATGCGACAGACTGTCGTCGGGCGCGATCCAGCTATGCTCGCGCTCGTCGCGCGTGCCGGCCGCCTTGAGGTAGCCGCGCGAACCGTAGACCGCGATCGCGAGTTCGGCGATGCGCCGTCCGACCAGGCCCTCCGGCGGCTCGGGGGTCGGGCGCACGGCGACGTCGGCCTCGCGCCGCGACAGGCTGGCGATCGCGTTGGCGACGGTCAGCTCGAGCGTGACGCCGGGATAGGTCGACGCGAACTGGGCGAAGACGGGCGCGAGCAGCGTCGTCGCCAGCGTGTCGACCGTGGTGACGCGCAGCGTCCCTTCGAGCCGGAGGTCGCGGCCGGTGACGCGGCGGTCGAGGTCGGCGACCTGCTCGTCGATTGCGGTCGCGACGCGCACGATTTCCTCGCCCGCCGCGGTCGGCACGTAGCCGCCCTTGTGGCGGTCGAACAGCCGCACGCCGAGCCGCTCCTCGATCGCGGCGAGCCGGCGGAACACCGTGGCATGGTTGACCGCGAGCGTCCGCGCGGCGCCCGAAAGCGAATGCGCGCGTGCGATCGCCAGCAGCAACCGCAGATCGTCCCAGTCCATCTGTGCAGCCATGCAAGCGACCTTTGCGCTCCGTGGTCTTTATTTGCAGAAAAGAACACCATACATCGGTGGACCGGAGCAAGCCTTGCGAGGCTGCAAACAAGGGAGACAGTCCGATGATCGATCAACGCACCGCCCCCTATGCCGCGCTGCTGCTGCGCGTGGCGCTCGGGGTCATGTTCCTCGCCCACAGCGTCGTGCTGAAGCTGTTCGTCTTCACGCTCGCCGGCAACGCGCAGTTCTTCGCCTCGCTCGGCCTGCCCGCCGCGCTCGGCTACGTCGTGTTCTTCGTCGAGGCGATCGCCGGCGTGGCGCTGATCCTCGGCGTGCGCAGCCGCGAGGTCGCGGTGATCACCCTGCCGATCCTGCTCGGCGCGACCTGGGTGCACAGCGCCAATGGCTGGATGTTCGGCATGCCGAATGGCGGCTGGGAATATCCGGCGTTCCTCGTCGTCGCCGCGGCGGTCGTGGCCCTGCTCGGCGACGGCGCCCACGCCCTCGCCCCGAGCCGTAGCGAGCTGCCCTTCGGCCGCTCCGCCGGCGCGGTCCGCGCCACCGCCTGACCTGCCCGCGATACGCGCAAGAGCAGAGGGCCGGACATCGTCCGGCCCTCTTTTCGCGTCGGCGTCCCGGCTTCGCTCAACCGGGCATGGCCTCGATGATGGCGATGGCGGGGTGGGGCAGGAAGCGTCCGGGCACGAAGCCCGCTTCGCGCAGCAGCGCCGCGATCGCGGCGGCGCTGCGCGCGCGGCCCGCCGATTGCGGCGGTGCGAACCAGGACACGACGACGTCGAGATCGTCGCGCAGCGCCGTCGATTCGGCGATCAGCAGCCGCGCGTGGCGCGCCACGGCGCCGCGGCAGGCGGCGAGGAAGGCCGCAGCCGCGTCGTCGTCGCGCATGGCGAGCGCGCGCTTCACCAGATAGGCATCGGCGCCGCGCGGGAGGACGGCGGCGCCGTCATGCGGACGAACGCGGACGCGGCCGGCAACGGCGGGAAAGGCCCGCGCCGGCCCGTCGGCGACGTCGTGGAACGCCACGCCGGCCGCGTGCGGGTTGCGCGCGAGCAGCGTGGCGAGAACGAGGCCGGCATCCTCGCCCGCCGCCGCGATGACGCGGCAGTCCGAGACGTCCGCAAGGCGGGCGATCGTCTCGGCCTCGATGCGCGCACGCGCGGCGCCCGCTTCCGGCGGAAGGCGCGTGCGCCGCAGGGCGACGCGCGGCGGCAGCAGCGGTGCGGCGAGGGAATGGATCGCCATGATCCGTGCGCTCCGGGCCGCGATGGCCGTCAGGCAGGAACGGCGCTGGGTCCGGCAGCGGCGACAGTCCCGCCCACCCGGGCGGCACGGTCGGATGCGGCGCGGTCGGCGTGCCCGCCGGGGGGAAAAGGCACGCCGCGCCGTTGCGCCGCCGCGATCGGCGACCTCGATGCGATGCCGCCGCTGCCGAATTCGAAAAAGCGTGTGCCCGCGATCTCGTCGGGCGATGCCGCCGGCGCCTCCGCATAGGCGATCGACATGTCGAGCGCCGCGCGCCGCCAGCGATCCGCGCGCGTCGCTTCGGCGGCCAGCCGGTCGAGCCGCACCGGACCCGCCGTCCAGGCGAGCATGGTCGGCGCGCCGGGGAAGCGCCGCGCCGCGATGCCGTGCAGCGCCCAGACCGCGCCGGGCACCGGACCGGCTCCGTCGGCGATCAGCACCGCGCCGTCGGCGCGCGCGATCGTGCCGTGCCCGGCAATGCGGACCATGCCGACGCTGCTGCCCGGCAGCGCGTCGAGCCAGCGCTGCGGATCGCCGCCGTGGTTGCGCGTGCCGACAAGCAGATTGGCGAGGTCGCAGGCGATGCCGCAGCCGGTCTGGCGGACGAGTGCGGCGAGGAACTGCGCCTCGTCGAGCGCGCTGTTCAGGCGGTGGCGGCGCGCCGGCGGGTTCTCGATCAGCACCGGGCGGCGCAGGCGCGCCTGGATGGCGTCGACGTCGCGCCCGACCCGGATCAGCGTCTCGTCGTCGTAGGGCAGCGGCAGCTGCGGGTTCGTGGCGTCGCCGTCGCACGTCGGCCAGGCGAGCCGCACGACGATGCGCGCCGGATCGAGGCGGGCGCTCAGGCCAGCGAGGTCGTCGAGCGGGCGGGTGTCGAGGCCGCGCGCGCTGCCGAGGCTGAAGGCGCCGGCGCGCAAGCCGAGCGGCCATGCGTCGCGCAGTGCCGCGAGGGCACGCCGCGCCGGCTCGTTGCCGGCGAGCTCATCGACCGCGGCTTCGATCCACCCGACGAGCGGGCGCTGCAGGATGCACGCCGCGAACTGGCGCGGGTCAAGCGCTATGCCGGTGCGGTCGGGGTCGATCGGGCGTGGGGCCAAGGCATCCTCCTCGCGTCTCGTTGCGAGGATGTTCGCCCGGCCGCAGGCTCAGCGGAAATTCCGAGAACTCATGGTTTCGATGCCGCGCCGCTATCGGCCGCCCGGCGGCAGCGCCGCCGGGCGACGCGGCTTCAGGTCGCGGACGCGGTCGTCGATGTCGCCTGCACCGAGCCGTCGGCGTGCTCGGCCGCGGCCGCGCCGTCGGGCGCCAGTTTGCGGCGGAGCTCGGCGAGAACGAACAGGCGCAGCGCGCTCGAGAGGTTTCCGGCGCGGCCCTTGTCGACGCTTTCGACCAGTTCGTTGATCGACTGGCGCCGCTCGGCGGCGATCGCCTTGAGCTCGGTCCAAAACGCCGATTCGAGCGAGACGCTGGTACGATGGCCTGCCACCACGACTGAGCGTTTGCGAATTGTGTCGTCCATGCGGCCCTCCGAAGTTTGATCGGTCATTGTCGTGGCCCCAGCATGTCGTGGGGGCGTACCCAACGGTCGAAATCCGCGTCGCTGACGAGGTCGAGCTCGCGCGCCGCATCGCGCAGGCTGATGCCCTTGGCGTGGGCATGCTTGGCGATCTTCGATGCCGCGTCGTATCCGATGTGCGGGTTGAGCGCGGTCGCGAGCATCAGCGACTGCTCGACCTGCTGCGCCATGCGGGCACGCTGGATCGTCATCCCGGCGACGCAGTGCTCGGCGAAACTCGCCGCGGCGTCGCCGAGCAGGCGGATCGACTGCAGCAGATTGTAGATCATCACCGGCTTGAAGACGTTGAGCTGAAGATGGCCCGACGCGCCGGCGATCGTGATCGCGACATGATTGCCCATCACCTGCGCGGCCACCATCGACAGCGCCTCGGCCTGCGTCGGATTGACCTTGCCGGGCATGATCGAGGAGCCGGGCTCGTTCTCGGGCAGGCCGAGTTCGCCGAGGCCGCAGCGCGGGCCCGAGGCGAGCAGCCGCACGTCGTTGGCGATCTTCATCAGCGAGGCGGCGATGGTGTTGAGCGCGCCCGAGCACTCGACGATCGCGTCGTGCGCGGCGAGCGCCTCGAACGGATCGGCGGCGGGCACGAACGGGCGGCCGGTCAGGGCCGCCAGCTGCTCGGCAAAGCGCGCGGCGAAATCGCGATGCGCGTTGAGGCCGGTGCCGACCGCGGTGCCGCCCTGCGCGACCTGATAGAGGCGCGGCAGCGTCGCCTCGATCCGCGCGGTCGCCAGCGCGACCTGGCGCACGAAGGCGCCGATCTCCTGGCCCGCGGTCATCGGGACGGCGTCCTGCAGATGCGTGCGGCCGACCTTGATCACGTCCGCCGCCTCGCGCGCCTTCGCGGCGAGCGCCTCGTGGAGGCGTGCGAGCCCCGGCAGCAGCCGGTCGTGGATCTCCGCCACCGCGGCGACGTGCATCGCCGTGGGAAAGCTGTCGTTCGAGGACTGGCCGCGATTGACGTGGTCGTTCGGGTGCACCGGCGCGCGCGCGCCGAGCGGGGCGCCCAGCAATTCGTTGGCGCGGTTCGCGATCACCTCGTTGACGTTCATGTTGGTCTGGGTGCCCGATCCGGTCTGCCAGACCACGAGCGGGAAGTGTTCGTCGAGCCGGTCGGCGATCACCTCGTCGGCCGCGCGCACGATCGCGTCGGCGAGTTCGGGCGCAAGTTCGCCCAGCGCCCGATTGGCGAGCGCGGCCGCTTTCTTCTGGAGGCCGAAGGCGCGGATCAACGGGCCCGGCATCCTTTCCGTGCCGATGCGAAAGAACGCCAGGCTGCGGGCGGTCTGCGCACCCCAGTACCGATCACCAGGGACATCGATCGGCCCGAACGAATCGCGTTCGACACGGGAGGCAGTGACCATAGGCGGCTCCAAATCGTCAGCATGTCCGACCGGAGTCATATGGTATTTGCGTTGCGGACGGTCGATGAAATGTCGTCATGACACCTCAACCAACGCCTAGCGCGACGAATGGTTGCAGGTTGCCGCAAAAAATTCCGAGCCCTGCCGAGAAAATCGTTTTCCCACGGCTTCGGTGCCGATTTTCCTACCGGGCAACCACAGCGGTGCTGTGGTCTTTTCGCCAAGGCCGCCTAGATCGATTGGGTACAGGGAGCAGGGCGATGCTCTTCCGGGACTCCACGACGAGGCGCGACGTCGCCACGTGGGCTGCGGTGACCGCGGCGCCGCCGGACATCCAGATGCCGGCCTTGCGGGGCCTGTGGTCGTACTGGAACGGCAAGCGCGTCGACGGCCGGCTCCCCGGCCGGGATGCCATCAACCCGTTCGAGCTGCGGCCATGGCTCGGGCGACTTCTGCTCATGGACGTCGTCGACAGCGGGCGGGACTTCCGCTACCGCCTGCACGGAACCGGACTCGTCCAGCTTTTCGGAGTCGACCTCACCGCCAGGCTGGTGAGCGGCCTCGCCGTGCCGGACGTCGATCGCCTGTTGAATGAGGCGCGCGCCGCGGTTGCCAGTCGCGACTACGTCCATATCGAGGCGACCGTGGTCGCGGAAAAGCAGTTCGTCGCCATCTCGAAGCTCATCCTGCCGCTCGCGACGCGGGGCGGCGCGGTCGACATCCTGATGGTCGGGATCTACCGCCGTCGTTGAACGGCGGTCGCGCCAGTACCGGCACGCGGCGGTCGGCGCGACCGCGATCCCGCGCTAGCGCGCGATCGCGCCGCCTGTGAGCGCTATCCCTGGAACTTCGCGAAGAAGTCGTTGCCCTTGTCGTCGACGACGATGAAGGACGGGAAGTCGACGACCTCGATGCGCCAGATCGCCTCCATGCCGAGCTCGGGATAGGCGATGCACTCGACCTTCTTGATGCAGTCCTGCGCCAGCACCGCG
>JAEUKZ010000243.1 GCA_016793045.1 Alphaproteobacteria bacterium | reverse complement strand
CCGGGGTCGGCGCCGGCATCGCAGGCGCTGCCCGTCCCGGCGGAGCCGACCGGCCTGCCGCCCGAACCCTATGACATGCGCGTCGGCCGTCAGATCATGACCTACGCGGCGCCGTGGAGCTTCGAGGCGAAGCGCCGTGGCGGCCCGGAGGACTGGCTGGGTCGGGTGCGGGTGCAGCGCGCGCGCGAGGTCGGGCGGGCGGCACCGCTCGCGGCCGTCATGGCGCGCGCCGCGGCGCCGCGGCCGAAACTGCTCGGCGACTGGCTGACGCAGCCCGGCCTCGCGATGGTCCATGCCTGGCGCGGCACCGGCAAGACGTGGCTGGCGCTCGCCATCGCGCTCGCGGTCGCGCGCGGCGGCTCGCTGCTCGGCTGGCAGGCGCCGGCGCCGCGCCGCGTCGTGCTGATCGACGCCGAGACGCCGGTCGGCGAACTCGGCGCGCGGCTGGGCGAACTCGTCGCCGGCCTCGACGGGCCGCCGCCGCCGGGCGACTGGCTGCGCATCCTCGCCTGCGACACGCTCGGCGGGCCGGTCGATCTCGCCACCGAATGGGGCCAGTACGTCGTGGCGCCGCAGGTGGCGCCGGCCGATCTCGTCATCGTCGACACGCTGTCGCCGCTGTGCGGCGCCGCGGTCGCCGAATCGGGCGACTGGCGGCTCGCCGAGGACTGGCTGCTGCATCTGCGCCGGCTCGGCAAGACGGTGCTGTTCTTCCACCACGCCAACCGCCGCGGCGAGCAGCGCGGCTCGGCGCGCAAGGAGGATGCGCTCGACGTCGTCCTCGCGCTGCGCCGTCCCGCGGACTGGGGCCCCCAGGACGGCGCGCGCTTCGTCGTCCACTTCGACAAGGCGCGGGCGCTGGCGGGCGAGGCCGCGGCGCCGCGCGAAGCCTGGCTCGAGCGCGCAGGCGGCGTCGCGCGCTGGCACGCCGCCGATCCCGAGCGCGCGCCGATGGAGCGCGCGGCGGCGCTGGCCGCCAAGGGCGTCTCGCAGCGCGCGATCGCGCGCGAACTCTGCACCAGCGCGGCGACGGTCAACCGCCTGCTGCGGCGCGCCCGCGCGCTCGCGGCGCCGGCGCTGCCCGCGCCGGCGGTGACGCTCGCCCTGCCGGGGGTGGCGGGCGATGCTGAAACGCCGGCGCCAAGCGCCTGAGATGTCGCGGCAATCTGCGTTTCATCGGGCGTTTCACTGGCGTTTCACCGGCGTTTCGGCCGGGCCGCGGGCGGCGGGATTCATCGGAGATTCACGGCCGATTCATGCAGCCGCAACGTCGCGGCCGCACCGTCGTCGCCGCAACGCCGCGATTCGCGCCGGCGTGTTTGGCGGAGGACGAGATGGGCGACCGGTTGCTGTTCCTGAAACTGTGGTGGCGCGCGCCGCTCAAGATCGCGGCGTGGTCGCCGTCGAGCGCGGCGATGGGCCGCGGCATCGCCCAGCATGTCGATCCGCGGTCGCCCTATCCGGTGCTCGAACTCGGCGGCGGCACCGGCAGCGTCACCCAGGCGCTGCTGGAGATCGGCGTCGCGCCGAGCCGGCTCTACGTCATCGAGCGCGAGCCCGCCCTGTGCGAGGTGCTGCGCCGCCGCTTCCCCGGCGTGACCGTGATGGAAGGCGATGCCGCGCATCTGCGCGCGCTGCTCGCGGCGCACGAGGTGTTCCGGCTTTCGGCCGTCGTCTCGACCCTGCCGATCATCTGGTTCGCGCCCGAGAACAAGCGCCACATCATCGAGCAGGCCTTCGACCTGATGGGCGACGGCGGGCCGTTCCTGCAGCTCACCAACCAGTTCCGCTCGCCGATCGAGGCCAAGCGCCTCGGCCTGCGCGGCCGCATGATCGAGTTCGTCTGGCGCAACCTGCCGCCGTCCTTCGTGTGGCGCTACGAGCGGCCGGAAGCGCCCTCGGCGACGCTCGCCTGAAGCTGGTCGAGGAAGATGCGGGTGCACGCGGCCCACGAGAAGCGCCGCCCGTAGTCGGCGGCGCGTTCGCGCGGGATCGCGAGCGCGGCGCGGGCCGCGCGCGCCAGGTCATCGTCGAGCGCACCGGCGGCCGACGTGCCGAGCACGTCCTGCGAGGCGCAGCCGGGCAGCGCGGCGACAGGGGTGCCGCAGGCGAGCGCCTCGAGCAGCACCAGCCCGAACGTGTCGGTGCGCGAGGGGAAGACGAAGACGTCCGCCGCGCGATAGAGCGCCGGCAGTTCGCAATGGTCGCGCGCGCCGAGGAAATGGGCTTTCGCAAAGCGCGCGCGTAGGCCCGGCAGGGCCGGCCCGTCGCCGACCACCACCTTGCTGCCGGGCAGGTCTGCGGCCAGGAAGGCCGGGAGGTTCTTCTCCGCCGCCACCCGTCCGACATAGAGGAAGACCGGGCGCGGCAGGCCGAGCGCTTCGAGGGCATCGCGCGGCCCGGGGCTGAAGCGCGCCGCATCGACGCCGCGCGGCCACAGCGCGAGATTGCCGAAGCCCGCGCTGCGCAACTCGTCGAGCAGCGAGGGCGTCGGCACCAGCACGCGCCGTGCGGCACGGTGGAAGCGCCGCAGCACCGAAGCGGTGAGCGCTGCCGGCACGCCGGCCCGCGCGCGCAGGTAGTCGGGAAAGCGGGTGTGGACCGCCGAGGTGAGCGGCAATCCGCGCCGCCGCGCATGGCGCCGCGCCGTCCAGCCGAGCGGCCCCTCGGTCGCGACATGGAGGACGTCGGGCGCGAAGGAATCGATCAGCCGGCCGAGCGGCCGGCCGGCGCCGAGGGCAAGCCGGATGTCGGGCTCGCCGGGCAGCGCCAGCGTGCGGAAGTGATGGGGCGCGATCACGCGCACGGCGTGGCCGCCCGCGCGCAGCTGGGCGACCGTCTCCTTGAGCGTGCGGGCGACGCCGTTGATCTGCGGCGCCCAGGCGTCGGTGATCAGCGCGATGCGCATGGCAGCGGCGCTTCAGTCGGCCGCCTGGACCGCGGCCGGTGCGGGCGCGGCGCGCGCGACGCTGACCGCTTCGAGCTCGGTCCATTCGAGGATCTCGAGCGTGCCGTCGTGATGCTCGACGAGCGCCGTGCAGCTCTCGACCCAGTCGCCGTCGTTGCAGTAGACGATGCCGTCGACGTCGCGGATCTCGGCCTTGTGGATGTGCCCGCAGACCACGCCGTCGAGCCCGCGCCGGCGCGCCTCGGCGGCGACCGCGTGCTCGAAGGCGGTGATGAAGCTGACCGCGTTCTTGACCTTGAGCTTCAGGTACTTCGACAGCGACCAGTAGGGATAGCCGAGTGCCACCCGCACGTGGTTGTACCAGGTGTTGAGCGCCACCGCGGCGTTGTAGGCGCGGTCGCCGAGGATCGCGAGCCAGCCTGCCGTGGTGACGATCGCGTCGAAGGCGTCGCCGTGGATCACCAGCAGGCGCCGTCCGTCGGCGGTCTCGTGCACCGCCTCGCCGACGACATGGATGCCGCCGAAATGCAGGTCGAGGAATTCGCGCAGCGCCTCGTCGTGGTTGCCCGGCACGTAGACGACCCTGGTGCCCTTGCGCGCCTTGCGCAGCACCTTCTGCACGACGTCGTTGTGCGACTGGTGCCAGTACCAGGACCGCTTGAGCCGCCAGCCGTCGACGATGTCGCCGACGAGGTAGAGGTATTCGGATTCGGTGCGCCGCAGGAAGTCGAGCAGCAGCGGCGCCTTGCAGCCGCGCGTGCCGAGATGGACGTCGGAGATCCAGATCGCCCGGAAGCGCCGCTTGGCCGGCTTGCGCTCGAAGCTGCCGCGGTCGAGCCCGTCGGGCAGGAGCGGGGCGGGGAGTCGGTGCGCGCGAATGGGTCGTCTCCGGTCGCTGCTCTGTCGCAGCGCCGGTGTACAGGCCGAGTGTTACAGGACGAATCGCCGCGCGCGGGGCGCGCCGGCCGTCACGAAAGATTCACGGGACACGCGGAAATCAGCTTGCCGCGCGGCGATCCTCGGCGATCATCGCCGCCGCCTTCTCGGCGATCATGATCGCCGGCGCGTTGGTGTTGCCCGACGTGATCGTCGGCATGATCGAGGCGTCGACGACGCGAAGCCCGGCGATGCCGTGGACGCGCAGCCGGTCGTCGACGACCGCCATCGGGTCGCTGCCCATCTTGCAGGTGCCGACCGGGTGGAAGATCGTCGTGCCGATGTCGCCGGCGGCGCGCGCCAGCTCCTCGTCGGATTTGAGCGCGGCGCCGGGGCGATATTCCTCGGGCTGGAAGCGCGCCAGCGCCCTGGCGGCGGCGATGCGGCGGGTGAGGCGGATGGCGTCGGCCGCGACCTTGCGGTCGTCGCCGGCGCTGAGATAGTTCGGCTTGATCGCCGGATAGCTGCGCGGGTTCGCATCCTTGATGCGCACGAAGCCGCGGCTCTGCGGACGCAGATTGCAGACCGACGCGGTGAAGGCGGGGAAGCGGTGCAGCGGGTCGCCGAACTTGTCGAGCGACAGCGGCTGCACGTGGTACTCGAGATTGGGCGTCTCGCGCGCCGCATCGCTGCGCGCGAAGGCGCCGAGCTGGCTCGGCGCCATCGTCAGCGGCCCGCGGCGGAACAGGAAGTATTCGAGCCCCATCATCGCCTTGCCGACCAGGCTGTTGGCGCGCTGGTTGAGCGTGACGGTGTTGGAGACCTTGAACACCAGGCGGATCTGCAGGTGGTCCTGCAGGTTCTCGCCGACGCCGGGCAGCGGATGCGCGAGCGCGATGCCGTGGCGCGACAGCAGCTCGGGCGCGCCGACGCCGGAGACCTGGAGCAGGTGCGGCGAGCCGATCGCGCCGGCGGCGAGGATCACCTCGTGGCCTGCGCGCGCGAAGCATTCGCGCTCGCCCTGCCAGAACGCGATGCCGGCCGCGCGCTTTCCTTCGAAGCGCAGGCCCTTTGCCTGGGCGTGGGTGAGCACGCGCAGGTTGGGCCGCTCCATCGCCGGGCGCAGGAAGGCGACGGCGGTCGACAGCCGCCGGCCGCGGCGCTGGTTGACCTGGAAATAGCCGCAGCCCTCGTTGTTGCCGCGGTTGAAGTCGCCGGTCTTGGGAATGCCGGTCTCGGCGGCGGCCTCGCGGAAGGCGTCGAGGATCTCCCACGACAGGCGCATCTCCTCGACATGCCACTCGCCGCCGCTGCCGTGCATCTCGTCGGCGCCGTGGACGTAGTTCTGCGAGCGCTTGAAGAACGGCAGCACGTCGTCCCAGCCCCAGCCGCGGTTGCCGAGCTGGCGCCACTGGTCGTAGTCGCGCGCCTGGCCGCGCATGTAGATCATGCCGTTGATCGACGAGCAGCCGCCGAGCACGCGCCCGCGCGGATAGTTGAGCGCGCGCCCGTTGAGGCCCTCCTCGGGCTCGGTCTTGAAGCACCAGTCGGTGCGCGGATTGTTCTGGGTGTAGAGATAGCCGATCGGCACGTGGATCCAGAAATAGTCGTCCTTGCCGCCGGCCTCGAGCAGCAGCACGCGCATGGCGGGATCGGCGGACAGGCGGTTGGCGAGCACGCAGCCCGCGGTGCCCGCGCCGACGATGACGTAGTCGTACGTGCCGATGTCCTCGACGGTCTCGCTCATGCGGCGGCGCTCCCCGGCGTTGCTTGCGGCCAATCTAGCGGTGCGGCGGCGGTTTCGCCAACCCGGTGCGGTGACCTGCAACCTTCACCGAGCTGCGGCGTTACGTCTCGGTGCGCCCCTGCCATGCGGGTGGCCAATGTAGAGGAAGCCAATCATGAAGCCCTTGATGCTCGCCGGCGTCGCCCTGATCGTGATCGGCCTTGCGGCCCTGGTCATCCAGTACGTCCCGATCACCGAGCGCCGCACCATCGTCGATGCCGGCCCGATCCAGGTTCAGCAGGAGCAGCAGCGCAACATCCCGATCCCGACGATCGCCGGCGTCGTTGCCGTCATCGCGGGGATCGGACTCGCGGTCGCGTCGCAGCGGCGGGTTTGATCGCTCAGGCCGGTACGCCGCCGACGACCCCGCGGTCGTGCAGCCGGCCGATCGCGGCGGCGCTCAGGCCGAGGATTTCCGACAGCACCGCGTCCGTGTCGGCGCCCAGGCGCGGGGCCGGCGCGACCGGGGTCGGCTGCAGGCCGGCGAAGCGCAGCGGCGTGCCGGGCATCAGCATTGTGCCGATGCCGGGCTGCGTCACGCGCTCGAACAGCGGATTTGCCGGCGAGCAGCGGGGGTCTTCGGCGATCGCCTGCGCAATGCTCTGATACGGACCCCAGCACACGCCGGCGGCGTCGAACGCCGCCGCGATCTCGGCCAGCGTGCGCGCCGCGCACCACGGCGCGACATGCGCGGCGATGGCGTCGCGCGCGGCGAAGCGCTGGCCCTCGTCGTCGAGGTCGAGACCGCGTTCGCGCGCGATCGCGGCGCAGGCCTCCTTCATTCCGGTCGCCGCCACCAGGCCGCGCCACTGGCGGTCCGTGATCGCCACCACCATCACCCGCCTTCCGTCGCGCGTGCCGAAGTCGCGGCCGAAGGCGCCGTACAGGTCGTTGCCGATCGGCGCGCGCTCGGCGCCGTTGATCTCCCATTCCGCGATGTGGCCGAGATGCCCGATCGTCGCGAAGGCGACGTCGGCGAGCGCCAAGGAGATGTGCCGGCCCTCGCCGGTC
The DNA here is from genome assembly GCA_016793045.1 of Alphaproteobacteria bacterium. Lineage (GTDB taxonomy): Bacteria > Pseudomonadota > Alphaproteobacteria > CACIAM-22H2 > CACIAM-22H2 > JAEUKZ01. The sequence continues at coordinate 5,313 of JAEUKZ010000243.1, read as the reverse complement.
AGGCGGCGGTGACGCTCCGCCGCGAGCAGACCGGTCGCCGCGTGCATGCCGGTGATCGCGTCCCAGGCCGGCAGCACGTGGTTCACAGGTGCGTCGGGCGTGGCGTGGCCGGTCATCAGCGGATAGCCGACCGCGCAGTTGACCGTGTAGTCGACCGCGGTGCGGCCGGTGTGGTCGCCGGTGATGGCGAGTGAGATCAGGTCGGCCCGCCGCGCCTCCAGCGCCGCGCGCGCCAGCCAGCCGCGCATCGGGAAGTTCGTCAGCAGGATGCCGGCATCCGGCCCGGGCGCCGCGATGAGCGCCGCGGCGAGTTCGCGGCCCTCCGGCGACGCAAGGTCGATCCGCACCGATCTCTTCGCCTTGTTGAGCCCCGCCCAGTAGAGGCTTTCGCCGTCGCGCGTCAGCGGCCAGCGACGGAAGTCGGCGTTGCCGTCGAGCGCGTCGATGCGGATGACCGTGGCGCCGAGCTGCGCGAGCGCCATGCCGCCCATCGGCGCGGCGATGAACGCCGCCAGCTCGACCACGCGCAGGCCGGTGAGCACGGGAAACATCAGTTCCGCCTTTCGAGCAGGCCGCGCGCGATCACCTGCGCCTGGATCTCCGCCGCACCCTCGAAGATGTTCAGGATGCGCGCGTCGACCAGCACGCGGCTTGCCGGATGCTCGGCCGCGTAGCCGGCGCCGCCATGGATCTGCACCGCGTTGTCGGCGTTCGCCCAGGCGACGCGCGCGGCGAGCAGCTTGGCCATGCCGGCCTCGATGTCGCAACGGCGGCCCTCGTCCTTGGCGCGCGCCGCGCGGTCGGCGAGCAGGCGGGCGAGCATCGTCTCGACCGCCATCCAGCCGAGCTTGCCCGAGACGCGCTGGAAACCGGCGATCGGCCGGCCGAACTGGCGGCGCTCCTGCGCATAGGCGAGCGCGAGGTCGAGCGCGTTCTGGGCGACGCCGACGGCGCGCGCCGCGGTCTGGATGCGCGCGCTCTCGAAGGTGGCCATCAGCTGCTTGAAGCCCTGGTTCTCGACGCCGCCCAGCAGGTTCGCCGCCGGCACCGCAAAGCCGTCGAAGGCGAGCTCGTATTCCTTCATGCCGCGATAGCCGATCACCGTGATCTCGCCGCCGCTCATGCCCGGTGCCGGAAACGGCCGGTCGGGCGTGCCGCGCGGCTTTTCGGCGAGCAGCATCGACAGCCCGCGATGGTCGCGGCTGGCCGGATCGGTGCGCACCAGCAGCGTCATCAGGTCGCTGCGCGCGGCGTGGGTGATCCAGGTCTTGGCGCCGTAGACGCGATAGGTGTCGCCCTCGCGCACGGCGCGCGTCCGGATCGCGCCGAGGTCGGAGCCGGCCTCGGGTTCGGTGAACACCGCGGTCGGCAGGATCGCGCCCGACGCGATGCCGGGCAGGAAGCGCGCCTTCTGGTCGGCGGTGCCGGCCTGGCCGATCAGCTCGCCGGCGATCTCGGCGCGCGTGCCGAGCGAGCCGGCGCCGAGGAAGCCGCGCGACAGCTCCTCGCTGACGACGCACATCGCCCGCTTGCCCAGCCCGCTGCCGCCGTATTCCTCCGGGATCGTCAGCCCGAAGACGCCGAGCGCGGCCATGCGCGCGACGGTCGCATCGGGGATCAGCACGTCGTCGCGGTGCCAGGAATGCGCGTGCGGGCCGATCGCCTCGTCGGCGAAGGCGCGCATCTCGCTGCGCATCATCGCCAGCGTCTCGTCGTCGGCGCCGGGGTCGGCGAAGCCGTCTGCCGCGATCCGTGCTGCGATCGCCGCGCGCACTTCGGGCGTGTTGCCCGCGCGCATCAGCAGAAGCGGCCCGGGCCGGCGCAACGGTGCCAGATCGCCGTCGCCGAGGCCGAGATCGGCGGGCCGCGCGAATTCGCCCTGCGCCATCGCGATGCCGCCTGCCATCTGGGCGAGGTACTCGCCGAAGCCGGCCTGCAGCATCAGCGCCTCGAGCGCGCCGGCCGAAGCGCCTGGCCGCTCGGCCCAGGCCAGCAGCGCTCGCAGCGCCTCGACGGTGGTCGCGAGCCAGGCGAAGCCGTGCGCCGCGTGCTGGTTTGCGTCGAGCGCCGGCGGGTCGATGCGCCCGCCCGACAGCACGCGCGCCGCCACCGCGCGCCGCGCGGCGTCGAGAACGTCCTCCGCGGCGGCGAGCGCCTCGCGGCAGCGCGGCAGGAGCTCGGGAATCGGTTCGCTCATGGCGCAACTCTTAGCGCCGGTTCGGCGCCGAAGCGAGCGCGCTGCGCCGGCGGCGGCGCCCGTGTTATCAACGTCGGGCGACCGGGGACACCGAGGGCGGAGAACGGATACATGGCCAAGCGTATCGGCATCCTGACCAGCGGCGGCGACTGCGCCGGCCTCAACGCGGTCGTCCGGGCGGCGGTGCTGCGCGCGCGCGACGGCTACGGCTGGACGATGATCGGCATCCACAACGGCACGGCGGGCCTGCTCGCCCGCCCGGTGGAGGCGGAGGAGCTCGACCGCCGCATGACGACGAGCACGGTGCTGCGCATGGGCGGCACGATCCTCGGCACCACCAACAAGGGCGATCCGTTCGCCTACCCGATGGCGGACGGTTCGCGGCGCGACCGGTCGGGGGAGATCATCGAGGGCTGCCGCCTGCTCGGCCTCGACGCGCTGATCGGCATCGGCGGCGACGGCAGCTTCGCCATCCTGCGCAAGCTCGCGCAGCAGGGAGGAATTCCGTTCGTCGGCGTGCCCAAGACGATCGACAACGACGTCGCGCAGACCGAGCGCGCGATCGGCTATGCCACCGCGGTCACCACCGCGACGGAGGCGCTCGACCGCCTGCAGCCGACGGCGGCGAGCCACAGCCGAGTCATGGTGCTGGAGGTGATGGGGCGCGACGCGGGGCACATCGCGATCGCCGCGGGCATCGCCGGCGGCGCCGACATCGTGCTGATCCCGGAGATCCCGTGGCGGCTTGACGCGCTCAAGCGCAAGATCGACGCGCTGAAGGCCGAAGGCCGCAATTTCGCGCTGGTGGTCGTCGCCGAGGCGGTCAAGACGGCCGAGGGCCACACCGTCGATGCCGATCGCGGCTTCGGCCAGCGCCGGCTCGGCGGCATCGGCGAGTATGTCGGCGAACAGCTCGCCGCGGCGACCGGCGCGGAGACGCGCGTGACCGTGCTCGGCCACGTCCAGCGCGGCGGCATGCCCGGTGCCGAGGACCGGCTGCTCGCCTCGGCCTTCGGCGTCCACGCCGTCGACCTGATCGCGCAGGGCAAGTTCGATCGCATGGTGTCGTGGTGGAACCGCGACGTCATCGACATGCCGCTCGCCGACGTCGTCAACAATGCGCATGTCGTCGATCCCGCCGGCCCGCTGGTGCGGACCGCGCGCGGCCTCGGGATCTGTCTTGGCGATTAGATTTTCTTGGCCCGGCCCGCATTGACCGGGCCAGGGCGGTTTTGGCACCTTGGCCGGACCGGCGCCGCACGCCAACCGTGCGGCGCATCTCGGGTGGGCACGGGCCGCGTCGTCGCGCGGCGGTGAAAGCGAGGGACATCATGAAGACGAAGATCGGACGGTGGATGCCGGCGATGGCGCTTGCCCTGGCGGTGGCGGGCGGCGAGGCCTCGGCGCAGACGGTCGAGTGGCGCTTCAACAACACCTACGCGCCGACGCGGCCGGAATCGGCCTTCATCCGGCAATATGTCGAGGACCTGCGCACGCGCACCGGCGGGCGGCTGTCCGTGACGATCCTCGAAGGCGGCGCGTCGGGCCTGCGCGACGCGGACGCGCTGCGCTGGATGCAGACCGGCACGCCCGAGATGGGCTTCAACTGGCCGCCATTCCTCGGCCGTGACGCGCCCGATCTCGCGGCGCTCTACGTCTACGGCTCGGTGTCGACCGCCGACGAGCACCGCCGCGCGCTGCCGGCGCTGCGCGAGATCCTGACCGAAGGCTATGGCGGCCGCGGGGTGGAGGTCGTCGGCTTCATGGGCCTGCCGATGCTCGAAGCCTCGGTGTTCTGCCGCCAGCCGGTTCGCAACCTCGACGAACTGCGACGCCTCAAGCTGCGCGTCGGCACGCGCGACCAGATCGACACGTTCCGCCTGGTCGGCGTCGCGGCGCAGATCGTGCCGCAGAACGAACTCTACGCGGCGATGCAGACCGGCGTCGTCGACTGCGCGCTCTACGCCGCGCGCTTCGCGCAGAGCATTTCGCTGCAGGAGGTCGGCCGCCACGCCGCCGGAACCGGCTTCCCGTTCCCGCCGGTCCCCTACGTGATCATGGCGAACCGCACGCGCTTCCGCGCCCTGCCGGCCGAACTGCAGCAGACCGTGCGCCAGGCGACGGCGGCGCTCGAAACGGCGTCGTCGGATTTCAGCCGCGACACCGCGGAGGAGCGCACGGCGCGCGAACGCCTCACGGCCGCAGGCGTGACCTGGTATCCGGACTTCCCCGAGGCCGACCGGGCGGCGATCCGCCGCGCGGCGCTCCAGGTCTGGGAAAGCGTCGCCCGCGAATCCGGCGGCAACGCGCTCGACTATCGCCGCCGTATTCTTCAGGCGCTGGGGACCGGAAGCTGAGCGCCGCGAACGCGCCGGCCGGGGCTGCGGCGGCGGGGCCCGCCGCAGCCGTCGACCGCGTGATCCTGGTCGTCACGCGGATGCTGGCGGCGCTCGCGGGAGCCGCGATCGCCGTCATGACGCTGATCGTCGTCGCCTCGGTGGTGATGCGCTACCTCGTTGGGGCGCCGTTCCGCTTCACCGAGGAACTCGGCGGGCTGCTGCTTGCGGCCTGCCTGTTCGCGGCCTTGCCCTACGCCATCGCCGCCAACCTGAACATCCGGGTGACGCTGGTGTCGGAACGGCTGTCGGGGGTCGCGGCGCGCGTCGCCTGGGTTGTCGGCCAGGCCATTCTCGTCGCCTTCTGCGCGGTCTTTGCCTACGAGGCCTGGCAAATCACCGAGCTCACCTTGCGTCTCGCGCTGCGCAGCGAGCAGGCGCGGCTGCCGCTCGGGCCTTGGCTGGTGCTGATGACCGCGTCGGCGGCCGCCGGCGGCGCCATCGCGGCGTGGCAGGCGCTGCGGCCGCCGCCTCGCGACAAGCCGCTCGCGCTGTGAGCACGGGGACATCCGGGTGATCTGGACGACGCTCGTCGGCACGCTGGTCGCCGCGATGATGCCGGGGGCCGTGCTCGGCGCGGCGCTCGGCCTCACCGGCTTCGTGATCCTGCACTTCCACGCCGGCGGGGCGACGCAGCTCGGCGTCCAGGCCGCGTGGAACGTGCTCAACGAATTCACGCTCACCGCCATCCCGCTGTTCATCCTGCTCGGCGACGTGCTC
>JAEUKZ010000380.1 GCA_016793045.1 Alphaproteobacteria bacterium | reverse complement strand
AGCGGCCTCGTGGCATCGCCGGGCTTCATCGATGCCCACACCCACGACGACAGGCTGCTCTTCGCCGACCCGCAGATGAAGGCGAAGGCGAGCCAGGGCGTCACCACGGTCGTCGTCGGCAATTGCGGCATCAGCCTCGCGCCGTACCTGTCGGGCGGCGCCACGCCGCCGCCGCCGCTCGACCTCATCGGCGCGGCGTCGGACTACAGGTACCGCCGCTTCGCCGAGTATCTCGAGGACCTCGACGGCCATCCCGCGGCGCTCAACGCGGCGGGCATGGTCGGCCATTCGACCCTGCGCGTCGGCGTGATGGACCGGCTCGACCGCGCCGCGACCGACAAGGAGATCGCGATCATGCGCGAGCGCGCGATCGACTCCGTCGCGGACGGCGCGATCGGCCTGTCGACCGGGCTGTTCTACGCCCCCGCCAACGCGGCACCGACATCGGAGGTGACCGCGCTGTGCGCGCCGCTCGCGGCAATGGGCGCGCTCTACGTCACGCACATGCGCGACGAGGCGGAAGGCATCATCGACTCGCTCGACGAGACCTTCGCGATCGGCCGCGACGCGCGCGTACCTGCGATCGTCTCGCACCACAAATGCGCGGGCATCAAGAACCACGGCCGCAGCCCGGAAACCCTCGCGCATATCGAGGCCGCGATGGCGCACCAGCCGATCGGGCTCGACTGCTATCCCTATTCGGCGTCGTCGACCGTGCTGCGGCCGGACATGGTCGCGCGCTCCTCCAAGGTCATCGTCACCTGGTCGAGGGCGCGGCCCGACTTCGCCGGCATGGAACTGTCGCAGATCGCCAGGCTGATGGACTGCGGCGAGATCGAGGCGGCGGCGAAGCTGCAGCCCGCGGGCGCGATCTACTTCCAGATGAGCGAGGACGACATGCGCCGCATCCTCGCCTTCCCGCAGACCATGGTCGGCTCCGACGGATTGCCGCACGACCAGCACCCGCATCCGCGCCTGTGGGGCACGTTCCCGCGCGTGCTCGGCCGCTATTGCCGCGACGAAAGGCTGTTCGATCTCGAAACCGCGGTGCACAAGATGACCGGCCTGACCGCGCGCAATTTCGGCCTCAAGGATCGCGGCGAACTGCGCGTCGGCGCCTTCGCCGACGTGACGCTGTTCGACCCCGCGACGGTGATCGACCGCGCCGATTTCGCCAACCCGACGCAGCCCTCGGCGGGCATCGCGCTGACCATGGTCAACGGCACGCCGGTCTGGGACAAGGGACGGGCGACCGGTGCCCGGCCCGGCCGCGCGCTGCGCCGCGGCCGCGATGCCGGCCGCCAGTGGACCGCCCAGGGGAGTGCGGCATGATGGCAACCGACCGCCCCGCCGATCCCGCCGCCTGGCCGGCAACCGAACTGCTCCAGGCCTATCGCTCCGGCGCGCTGAGCCCGGTCGAGGCGGCGCAGGCAGCACTTGCCCGCATCAAGCGCCTCAACCCGCCGCTCAACGCCTTCACCCTGGTCGACGAGGAAGGGGCCCTTGCCGCCGCGCGCGCATCGGAGGCGCGCTGGCGGCACAAGACGCCCGCGGGCGCGCTCGACGGCGTGCCGGTCACGATCAAGGACCTGCTGCTCACCAAGGGATGGCCGACCCTGCGCGGCTCGAAGCTGACGTCGCGCGAGCAGAGCTGGGAAGACGACGCGCCGGCCGCGCTCGCGCTCAAGGCGCAGGCGCCGGTCATCCTCGGCAAGACGACGACGCCCGAGTTCGGCTGGAAGGCGATCGGCGATTCGCCGCTCACCGGCATCACGCGCAACCCGTGGAATCCCAACCACACGCCGGGCGGCAGCTCGGCCGGCGCCGCCGTCGCCGCGTCGGCGTGCATGGGCGCGCTTCATGTCGGCACCGACGGCGCCGGCTCGATCCGCATCCCGGCTTCGTTCACGGGCATCGTCGGCCTCAAGCCCAGCCTCGGCCGCGTGCCGGCATGGCCGCCCAGCCCGTTCGCGATCGTTTCGCATACCGGGCCGATGACGCGCACCGTCGCCGACTGCGCGTTGATGCTCGCGTGCATGGTCCGTCCCGATCCGCGCGATCCCTACGCGCTGCCGCCGGCGGCGCGCGACTACACCGCCGGACTGGTCGATGGCGTCAAGGGCCTCAGGATCGCCTTCAGCCCGACGCTCGGCTACGCCGCCGTCGATCCCGAGATCGCCGGCATCGTCGCGTCCGCGATCAGCGTCTTCGCCCGGCTCGGCGCCATCGTCGAGCAGGCCGATCCCGGCTTCGCCAATCCGCGCGACGCCTTCGCCGTGCTGTGGGACAGCGGCGCCGCCAAGCTGCTCGCCGCCTTCAGCGCCGAACAGCGCAAGCTGGTCGATCCCGGGCTCGAGGCGATCGCGCGCGACGGCGCGCGCTACAGCGCCGTCGACTATCTGGCGGCGGAGGCGGAGCGTGCCGCGCTGCTGACGCGCATGAACCTGTTCCATCAGCGCTGGGACCTGCTGGTCACGCCGATGATGCCGGTGCCGCCGCTGCCGGTGGCGCAGGACATGCGGCCGGGCGACCGCCACTGGATCGACTGGAGCCCGTTCAGCTACCCCTTCAACATGACGCGCCAGCCCGCGATCAGCGTGCCGTGCGGGGTCGATTCGCGCGGGCTCCCGGTGGGCCTGCAGATCGTCGGCCCCAGCTTCGCCGACCATCTCGTACTGCGCGCCGCCGCGGCGTTCGAGCGCGCCCGGCCGTTCCCGTCTGCCCCCGTCGCGTGACTTGCGCTAGGATCGGCGTCCGCGGGAATGCCGCGCCGTGCCGTCCGTTCTCGGCAGGCGGGCGGGTCTGCGTCCTGCGTTTCTGCGAGCGTCTTTCACCATGATCAAGCGGGAGAGGAACACGCGATGAACAAGCGTCTTCTGGGGCTGGCGTTGGGGGCGATGATGGTCGTCGCCCTGCCGGCCCTGGCCCAGCCGGTCGGCACCTTCGACGTCGCCGGCCCCAACTATCAGGGGGCCGTCACCGTCACGCAGACGGGCCAGACCTTCAACGTCCTCTGGACCGTCGGCACCCAGCGGTTCCAGGGCGTCGGCATCTTCGTCAACGGCGTGCTCTCGGTCGGCTATTCGGGTGAAGGCAACACCGGCGTCGCGGTCTATCGCGAGGTCCAGAGCGGGGTGTGGGAAGGCCCGTGGGCCTTTGTAGGCCAAGCCACCGCATCGACCGAGCGCTGGACGCGCCGCGGCGGCGCCGCGGCTCCGGCGGCACCCGGCGGCGGCGCGCCCGCCAAGTAGAAAACCGGTCCGGCGCGGCCGTCGCATGGGCCGCGCCGGTTCGCGCGAGTCTGGGGGATTTTGCGATGATCGCTCGTCGTTCTTTGGCCGCAGCCTGCGCGGCGTTCGCTCTGGGGCTTGCCGGGCCCGCCGCGGCCCAAGCACCGGGCGTCGCCGGCAGCTACGACGTTCAGGGTCAGTTGGGCAGCCAGAGCTATCGCGGCACGGTCACCGTGACGCGCGCGATGGACGTTTACACCGTGGCGTGGCAGATCGAGGGCCAGAGCTATCGCGGCGTCGCGATGCTCAACGAGAACGCGCTGTCGATCGCCTATCTGGATCCGACCATGCAGCCGGGCGTCGTCGTGCTCCGGCGCAACGGCCGTGGCTGGTCGGGAACATGGGCGGTGATGGACACCACGCGCAACGGAATCGAAAGCTGGACGCCGCGCGCCGCCGCGGCAACGCCCCCTGCGCCCGCGCGCCCCGCCGCACCGCCCGCCAAGTAACCTGCCTCGAAAGGACGACCATGACCCGCCTGTTCTCCGCATTCGCCTTCGCGCTGCTTCTCTTCGTTGCCGCACCGGCGCTGGCGCAGCCCGTCGGCACCTTCGACGTCCAGGGCATCGACGATGGCGGCGACCCCTATACCGGCACCGTGACGGTTACCCAGACCGGCCAAACCTATCGCGTCGAGTGGCAGGTCGAGGACCAGACCTTCCGCGGCGTCGGCATCTTCGCCGAGGGCGCGTTGTCGGTCGGCTTCACCGGCGAAGGCGTGACGGGCGTCGCGATCTACCGCCTCGGCCCGAACGGCGTCTGGCAAGGCACATGGGCGTTCGTCGACCAGGACGAGACGCACACGGAGAACTGGACCGCGCGCACCGGCGCGGCCCCGGCGCAGCCGCCGGCCGGCCAGGCCCCAGCGCCGGCGCCCTCGAAGTAGCGTCAGAGCATCTCCAGCGGAACCTTCCGCTTGGGCGGCGGGAAGGCGGCGTCGAGCGCCGCCTTCTCCTCGCGCGTCAGCGCGATGTCGAGTGCCGCGCGATTCTCGCGCAGATGCGCGGCGTTGCCGGCCTTGGGAATGGTGAGGACGCCGTCCTGCGCCAGCACCCAGGCGAGCGCGATCTGGGCGGGCGAGACGCCGCGCGCCGCCGCGATCTTCGCCAGCACCGGGTGGGCGCGGCCCGCCGCCGGTTCGAGCGGCGTGTAGGCCATGATCGGCATGGCGTGGCGGCGGCTCCACGGCAGCAGGCCGGCCTCGATGCCGCGCCGGCCGAGATTGTA
>JAEUKZ010000350.1 GCA_016793045.1 Alphaproteobacteria bacterium | reverse complement strand
CGGCCGGCGACGAGATCGGTGAGCCCGCCGAACGGGTCGTGGATCGTCCCGTCGGGCTCGGCAGAGATCGCGTTCATGGTGAAGTCGCGCCGCGCGGCGTCGGCCTCCCAGTCGTCGGTGAAGGCGACCTTGGCGCGCCGCCCGTCGGTCTCGACATCGCGGCGCAGCGTCGTGATCTCATAGGGGCGGCCGTCGGCGACCGCCGTCACAGTGCCGTGGGCGAAGCCGGTGGGCACGACCTTGACGCCGGCGAGAGCGAGCAGTTCGCTCACCTGCTCGGGGGTGTCCGGGGTCGCGATGTCGACGTCCTTGACCGTCCGGCCGGCGAGCGAATCGCGCACGCAGCCGCCGACGAAGCGGACCGTTGCCCCGCGCGCGGTGAGCGCCGCGACGACCCGCCGGGTCGGGGCCGCGGTCATCCATTCGCGCGCAGCGAGCCGGCGGTCGGGCGTGAGCCCGGGCAGCGCGGGAAGGCCGCTCATGGCCGCGCCGGCTCGACCCGGCCCGGGACGACACGTCCATCGGGGCCCGTATGGACCGGGACGTAGGTGCCTTCGATCGGCATGCGGTTGCTCACGTTGACGGCGATCGTGATCGTGGCGGCCAGCAGGATGCCGGCAATGCCGAGCAGCGGCCATGGCGCCTCGACCCAGCCCGGCATGTCGCGGCCGCCGCGGGCGGCGCGCCGGCGCATCGCGGCGAGCCACAGGAGGTAGATCGCCGCCGGCAGCAGCAGCGGCACCAGTACTTCCAGGAGAATGCGGATCATTCGGTGCCAAGCAGTTCGGCGAGATTGACCAGCATGCCCGCGGTCGCGCCCCAGATGTAGTGCTCGCCGAACGGAATCGCCCAGAAGGATCGGGTGAGGCTGCCGTCCTGACGCGTCTCGCGGCGATGATTGCGGCGATCCACCAGGAAGGCCAGGGGCACTTCGAAAGCGGCGGCCACCTCCGACGCATCGAGCGCGAGCTCGAAGGGCGGAGAGACCAGCCCGACAACCGGCGTGACCTCATAGCCGGTGCGCGTCTGGTAAGTGTCGATCCGCCCGATGATTTCGACATGCATGCGCCGGAGGCCGATTTCCTCTTCGGCTTCGCGCAGGGCCGCGGCCGCGGCATCGGGGTCGCCCGGCTCGAGGCGGCCGCCCGGAAAACTGATCTGGCCGGCATGGTCGGCGAGATGCGGGCTGCGCAAGGTCAAGAGCACCGTCGGCTCGCTGCCGTGCATGACGATCGGGACCAGAACGGCGGCAGGCCGCAGGGGCGGCAGCGGGCGCAGGTCAGGGTTCATGTCGTGGTCGCCGCGCACGCGCTCGCCGGCGCGGCGCAGCCCGGGCTTCACCCGGGCGACGCGGCTGCGAATCTCGTCCGCGGCGAGCTTGGCGCGTAGCCGGTTCATGCGCGGCCGAGCGGGAAGAACATGCCGCCGCTCCAGACGCCGAGGCGCCCGGAGCCGTCGGGATCTTCAAGCGCGAGTTCGACGAGCTGATAGAAAACGGGGCGCGAAATCAGCGCGTCGAGGCCTGGCCGTCCATCGCGGCCGACGCGCGCGAGAACGTAGGGCGTCGGCTCACCCGTCGCCGCGTCCTCGACGACGCGAATCGGAAAGTCCGGCCCTGCCGCGATGGTCTCGTCGAGATTGGTGCGGAACACGAGAATTTGATCGCGGCCGCTGCCGGACGGTGTCAGTTCCACGGCGACGAAGGGCGCATCATCGACGGCGATCCGTCCTCGCTCGACGGGCGTCACCAGCCAGTAGGACCCGTCATGCTCGCGGCGCAGGACGGATGCGAAGAGCTTCACCAGCGGTTTGCGGCCGATCGGCGAGCCGTGATAAAACCAAGTGCCGTCGCGCGCGATGCGCATGTCGAAGTCGCCGCAGATCGGCAGCGTGTCCTGAGTCAACACTCCCGAACCCAGCGCGTCGGCGTTGACGGGCGCAAAGGCGGCAGAGACCGCCTCCGTCGGGTTCGCACGCCGGACTGGCTGGCCGGTATCGTGTGCGCGTAGGCTCATTGCCGAGGGCGTCGCACCGAACGCGAAAGAGAAAGCATTGAACCCATCCATCCCGAATCTGATGCCGCGCGATGCCTCTGGCGACGACGCGACCGCAATCGTTGCCGAACTCGAGCGGCTGGCGGTTCGCCTTGCCGACGTGCGTGACAGTATCGGCCGGGTGATCTTCGGCCAAACGCAAGTCGTCGGCCATTCTCTTATCACGCTGATGGGGGGTGGTCACGCGCTGCTCATCGGCGTTCCGGGCCTCGCCAAAACGCGGCTGGTCGAGACCCTCGGCGCGGTCCTCGGGCTCGACGAGAAGCGCGTGCAGTGCACGCCCGACCTGATGCCGGCGGACATTCTCGGTTCGGAGGTTTTGGAGGAGGGCGAGAGCGGTCGGCGCGGCTTCCGTTTCATCCCGGGGCCGGTGTTCAGCCAGCTGCTGATGGCCGACGAAATCAACCGTGCCAGCCCACGCACCCAGTCGGCGCTGCTTCAGGCGATGCAGGAGCGCCGCGTGTCGGTCGCCGGCGCCTATCATCCGTTGCCGGAGCCGTTCCACGTCCTCGCGACCCAGAACCCGATCGAGCAGGAAGGCACCTATCCGTTGCCGGAGGCGCAGCTCGACCGGTTCCTGATGCAGATCGACGTCGGCTATCCGGATCTCGAGGCCGAGAAGCGCATGCTGATCGCCACGACCGGCGTCGCCGAGGATCGTCCGACCCAGGTCATGACGTCGGCCGAGCTGGTGCAGGCGCAGCGGCTGATTCGGCGCGTGCCGGTGGGCGACAGCGTCGTGCAGGCGATCCTCGCGCTGGTGCGTTCCGGCCGCCCGGAGAGCGCCGAACTCGACGACGTCAAGAAGCACGTCGTCTGGGGCCCGGGCCCTCGCGCCAGCCAGGCGCTGATGCTCGCGGTGCGCGCGCGTGCCGTGCTCGACGGGCGGCTCGCGCCGTCGATCGACGACGTGGTCGCCCTGGCCTCGCCCGTGCTCAAGCACCGGATGGCGCTCAGCTTCGCGGCGCGTGCCGACGGCGTGACGATCGAACGGCTGATCGAGCGTCTGTGCGAACCGCTGCGGTGACCGGGGCGCGCCGGAGGCCGCCGCGATGACCGCCCCGATGCCGCTGCGCCAAAGCGCGGAGGAGCTTTCCGGGACGCTTCCGGCGCTCGTCGTCGCGGCGGAGCGGGTGGCGATGACGGTCGCCCAGGGCGTCCACGGCCGTCGCCGGGTCGGGCAGGGCGAGGCGTTCTGGCAGTTCCGCCGCTACGAAGCCGGCGATTCGATCACCCGCATCGACTGGCGGCAGACCGCGAAGCGCGAGCGCGTTTTCGTCCGCGAGACCGAATGGGAAGCGAGCCAGACGATCTACGTGTGGCGCGACGCCTCGGCATCGATGCGCTGGCGATCGAGCGCGGCGCTGCCCGAAAAGTCGGCGCGCGCCGACCTGCTGACGCTGGCGTTGATCGCCCTGCTGGTGCGCGGCGGCGAGCGTGCCGCGCTGATCGGCGAGGACCAGCGCCCGTCGATCGGCCGCGGTGCGCTGGCGCGCTTCGCCGAACGCATCCTGCGCAGCAAGGACGGGCCCGGCCTGCCCCCGTCGACGCCGCTGCCGCGCCATGCGCAGGCGGTGTTGATCGGCGACTTCCTGTCGCCGCTGCCGCAGATCGATGCCGCGATCCGCGCCATTGCCACGCGCGGCATCGCCGGCCATGTCATGCAGGTGACCGACCCGGCCGAAGAGAACCTGCCCTATAGCGGGCGCACCCGCTTCGAAGGGCTTGAGCACGAAGGCGACGCGCTGATCCCGCGCGTCGAAAGCGTGCGCGCCGACTATCAGCGGCGCTTCGCGGATCATCGCGCGGGCCTCGCGGACATCGCGCGCGCGGTCGGCTGGACCTATATGAGCCACCGCACCGACCGGCCGGCGGAACTGGCGCTGCTTACGCTCTACCTTGCGCTCGCGCATGGTCCCGAAGCAATCGGGCCGGGCGGCGGCGCGGACGGGGCGCCGGCGTGAGCCTGTTCGGCGCGCTCGCGGTCCTGTCGCCCTGGTGGCTCGCGGCGCTCGCCGGGCTGCCGATCATCTACTGGCTGCTGCGCGTCACGCCGCCGGCGCCGCGGCGCCTGCATTTTCCGGCGATCCGCATCCTCCAGGACATCGTCCCGAAGGAGGAAACGCCGGCGCAGACGCCGCTCTGGCTGCTGATCCTGCGCCTGCTGCTCGCCGCGATCGTGATCCTCGCGCTCGCCCATCCGCTGCTCAATCCGCCGGCGCAGCTCGGCGCGGCCGGCGGTCCGCTGCTGCTGGTCGTCGACGACGGCTGGGCGGCGGCACGGCGCTGGAGCGACCGCCAGGAGGCAATGGCGACGCTGGTCGACCGCGCCGAGCGTGAGGGCCGGCCGGTGATCGTGCTGCCCACCGCGACGGCCACGACGGGCGAGGCGCCGCGCGCTTCGCGGCTCATGCGCGCGGTGGACGCGCGCGCGCTGGTCGGCGCGATCGAGCCCAAGTCCTGGCCGGTCGATCGCGCGGCGGCACTGGCCGCGCTCGGCGCGATGCCGGAAATCGCCCAGGCGGCCGTGGTCTACCTCGCCGACGGGCTCGACGACGCCGCGTTCGTCCCCTTCGTCGAGCGGCTGCAGCGGCTCGGCGAGGTGACCGTGATGCTCGATCAACCGGGCGCGCTGGCGCGGCTGCTGCAGCCGCCGGTGTCGGATCCCGGCGCGCTGGTCCTGACGGCGCTGCGGCCCGAGGCCACCGGGCCCGCCGCCGGCTTCGTGCGCGCGACGACCGAGGACGGGCGCCTGCTTGCCCGCGCCGACCTGCGCTGGACCGATGGCCAGGCGTCCGCGCAGGCGCGCATCGAGCTGCCGGCCGAACTCCGCAACCGCATCACGCGACTCGAGATCGAGGGCGATACGACGGCCGGCGCCGTCGTTCTGCTCGACGAGCGCTGGCGGAGGCGGCCGGTCGGCGTCGTCTCCGGCGCGACGACCGAGCGCCAGCAGCCGCTGCTCTCGGATTCGTTCTACGTCGAGCGCGCGCTGCAGCCCTACAACGAACTGCACACCGGCACGCTGGCCGACCTGCTCCAACGCGAACTGGCGATGATCGTGCTCTCCGATGTCGGCCGACTCGGCGACAGCGAGCGCGCCTCGCTCGAAACCTTCATGCGACGCGGCGGCGTGGTGATGCGCTTCGCCGGTCCGCGCATGGCCGACGGAGCGGATGCGCTCGTGCCAGTCCAGTTGCGCACCGACGGCGGGCGCGCCTTCGGCGGCGCGATGACCTGGGCGCAGCCGCTCGCGCTCACCGCGTTCACGACCAACAGCCCGTTCGCGGGGCTGGAGATCCCCGGCGACGTGCGCGTCATGCGCCAGGTGCTCGCCGAACCGGGCCTCGATCTCGCCGACCGCACCTGGGCGCGCCTTTCGGACGGCACGCCGCTGATCACCGCGGACCGTCATGGCGAGGGCTGGCTCGTGCTGATCCATACCGCGGCGACGCCCGAGTGGTCGACGCTGCCGATTTCCGGGCTGTTCGTCGAGATGCTGCAGCGCGTCGTCGCCCTGTCGCAGGGCGTGGGGGCGGCGGGCGGCGACCAGCCGCTGCCGCCGGTGGCCACGCTCGACGGCTTCGGCCGGCTGCAGCCGCCGCCGGCCTCGGCATCGGCGGTGGGCGGCGGCGAGATCGCGCAGCTGCGCGCCTCGGCGCGCAACCCGCCCGGCTACTACGGGACCGAGACGGCGCGGCGCGCGGTCAATCTCGCCAACGGCATGGCGCCGCCGCGGCCGATCCGCGAGGTGCCGCCGGGCATCGCGCGGGCGAGCTTCGGCAGCGACCGCACGGTCGACCTCAAGCCGTGGCTGCTCGCCGCCGCGATCGTCCTGCTGCTCGTCGATCTCGTCGCCAGCATCGTGCTGCGCGGCCTCTTGCCGCGCCTGCGCATGCCGTCGACCGCGGCGCTCGTCGCGCTTGCGCTGTGCGGTGCGCTGCCTGCGCTGGCGCAGGCGCCGCCGACGCTCCGCGGCGCGCAGCCGCAGGCGCAGCAATCGGCCGACCCCCTGCTCAACGCCGCCCTGACGACGCGCCTCGCCTACGTGCAGACCGGCAACGGCGAAGTCGACCAGGTGTCGCGCGCCGGTCTTGTCGGGCTCGGCCAGGTCCTCGCGCGGCGCACCGCGGTCGACATCGGCCAGCCGATCGGCGTCGACATCGCCGAGGACGAGCTGTCGTTCTACCCGTTGATGTACTGGCCGATCACCGCCGACGCGACGCGGCCGACGCCGCAGGTCATCCAGCGCGTCGGCGCCTTCCTGCGCGGCGGCGGGCTGATCCTGTTCGACACCCGCGAAGCGGGCGCCTTCGTGCCGTCGCAGGCGGCGGGCGGGAGCCCGGTGGCGCTGCGGCTGCGCGAGATCCTCCGTCCGCTCAATCTCGGCGCGCTGGTGCCGATGCCCAACGAGCACGTGCTGACCCGCAGCTTCTATCTGCTGCGCGAGTTTCCCGGGCGCTGGACCGGCGGCGCGGTGTGGGTCGAGCAGAACCAGGACCGCATCAACGACGGCGTGTCGTCGGTCATCATCGGCGCCAATGACTGGGCCGCCGCCTGGGCGACCGACGGCCAGGGCCGCCATCTCTATCCCGCCGTGCCCGGGGGCGAGGCGCAGCGCGAACTCGCGATCCGCTTCGGCGTCAACGTCGTGATGTACGCGCTGACCGGCAACTACAAGGCCGACCAGGTGCACATCGAAGCGATCATGGAACGGCTGCGGCGATGAACGCGTCCGAGCTTTCGATCGTCTTCGAGCCGCTGCTGCCGTGGCCCGCGCTGGCGGCGCTGGGCGGGCTGATCGCGGCGCTGCTGCTGGTGCTGTGGTGGCGGCGCGCACGCGGCGCGATCTGGCGCACGCTCGGCGCCGCCGGGCTGCTGCTCGGACTGGCCAATCCGAACGCGGTGCAGGAGCAGCGCCAGATGCTCAACGACCACGCGGTCATCGTGGTCGACGAATCGCCGAGTCAGGCGATCGGCGAGCGACGGGCGCGCGCCGAGGCGGCGGTCGAGCAGATCCGCGAGCGGCTTCGCGGGATGCGCGATCTCGAAGTGCGGGTGACGCGCGCGCCGGGCGCGTCGAGCGACGGGACGCGGCTTTACGAGGCGCTCGATCGCGCGCTTGCCGACGTGCCGCGCTCGCGCTTGGCGGCCGCGTTCCTCGTCACCGACGGCCAGGTGCACGACGTGCCCGCGGCGCCCGAAGCCGCGCGCGGACCGATTCACGCCCTGATCACGGGCGACCGCAACGAGCGCGACCGCCGGCTGATCATCGAGAGCGCGCCGAGCTTCGCCATCGTCGGCCGGCCGGTGCAGATCGTCGTGCGCATCGACGACGGGCCGGAAGCGGCGGGCGGCGAGGCGCGCGTCACGGTGCAGCGCGACGGCGGCGAGCCGCAGAGCTTCGTCGTGCCGGTCGGCCGCCCCCATCCGCTCGATTTCACGCTCGAGCGCGGCGGGCAGAGCCTGTTCGAACTGGTCGTCGAGCCGGGACGGCGCGAACTGACGCTCGAGAACAATCGGGCCGTCGTGGCGATGAACGGCGTGCGCGACCGCCTGCGCGTGCTGCTCGTCACCGGCGAGCCGCATCCGGGCGAACGGACATGGCGCACGCTGCTCAAGTCCGACCCGGCGGTCGATCTGATCCACTTCACGATCCTGCGCCCGCCCGAGGCGCAGGACTTCACGCCGGTCTCCGAGTTGTCGCTGATCGCCTTTCCGATCCGCGAGCTGTTCGAAGTCCGGCTCAACGAGTTCGACCTGATCATCTTCGACCGCTACCGCCGCCGCGACGTGCTGGCGCCGGTCTATCTCGAGAACATCGCGCGCTATGTGCGGCGTGGCGGCGCGCTGATGATCGCGGTCGGCCCGCAGATCAACGTCCAGCAGAGCCTGTTCAACTCGCCGCTCGGCGCGATCCTGCCCGGCCAGCCGACCGGCGCCAATTTCGAGCAGGGCTACCGGCCGAATCTGAGCGACCCCGGCCGGCGCCATCCGGTGACCGCCGACCTGCCGGGAGTCGAATCGGCCGAACCGCGCTGGGGCCGCTGGTTCCGCCATGTCGACGCCGAGGCGCGCCGCGGCCAGGTCCTGATGGTGGGCGCCAACGCGCGGCCGCTGCTCATCCTCGATCGCGTCGGCGAGGGTCGGGTGGCGCAGCTGCAGTCCGACCACATCTGGCTGTGGGCGCGCGGCTTCGAAGGCGGCGGCCCGCATGCCGAGCTGCTGCGCCGCATCGCGCACTGGCTGATGAAGGAGCCCGAGCTCGAAGAGAACGACCTGCGCGCCACCGTGCGCGGCCCCCGGCTGGAGATCGTCCGGCGCGCGCTGGAGCCGGGCGCTCCGGCAATCGAGGTGACGACGCCGGCCGGAGCGCGCCGCCAGGTGCAGCTGACCGAGGGCCGCGGCGGCCGCCAGACCGGCGCGCTTGCGATCGAGGAGACCGGGCTCTATCGCATTTCCGACGGCGTGCGCAGCATCGTGGCCGTGGTCGGGCCGCTCAATCCGGTCGAGTTCGCCGATGTGCGGGCCACCGAGGAGCGGCTGCGGCCCGCGATTGCCGCGACCGGCGGGGTTATCCAGTGGCTCGTCGACGGCGTACCCGAACTTCGGCGGGTGCGGCCGGACCGCGAAATGGGCGGTCGCGACCCCGGCGGTCGCGGCTGGCTCGGCCTGCGCGCCAACCAGGACTATGTCGTGACCGGCGTGTCGCAGCTGCCGCTGATGCCCGGCATCGCGCTGTTCCTGCTGGCGCTCGGCGGCCTGTTGATCGCCTGGCGGCGCGAAGGACGCTGAACCTCGCCGCACCCGGTCCGCGCCCTATATGGGGTGGCTGATCGCGCTGGAGGTTCCGCATGGACGACGCAACGTCCCGTCATTCGCAGTACTGGCCGCTTGCCGGCCTCATCATCGTCACGCTGCTGGTCGGCGCCGTCGGATCGATCGTCACTGCGCCGGCGATTCCGACCTGGTACGCCGGCCTGGTGCGGCCGGCGATCGCGCCACCGAACTGGCTGTTCGGCCCGGTCTGGACGGCGCTTTACGTCATGATGGCCGTGGCGGCGTGGCTGGTCTGGCGGCGGCCGGCGTCGCCGCCGCGCCGCGCGGCCTTGCGGCTGTTCGCGCTGCAACTCGCACTCAACTCGTTGTGGTCCTTCCTGTTCTTCGGGTTCGGGCGGATCGATCTCGCGCTGCTGGAGATCGTCGTCCTGTGGGCGGCGATCGTGGCGACGACGATCGCCTATGCCGGGGTTTCGCGGTCCGCGGCGCTGCTGATGCTGCCGTATATCGCCTGGGTGAGCTTCGCCGCCGTGCTGAACTTCGAATTCTGGCGGCTCAACGGCTGAACCCAAGCACGACGGCGCTTGCGCCGCCGCCAGTCGCTGGGGCAAGGATGGCCCGAACGTCCCGGAGCCCGCCCTGCGCATCCTCGTGATCAAGACCTCGTCGCTCGGCGACGTGGTTCATGCCCTTCCCGCCGTCACCGATGCCGCGCGCGCGATCCGCGGGCTGGCGGTCGACTGGGCGGTTGAGCGCGACTTCGCCGCGATTCCGTCATGGCACCCCGCGGTGGGGCGCGTGATCCCGGTGACCTTGCGCGCCTGGCGCAGACGGCCGCTCGCCGCCTGGCGATCGGGCGAGATCGCGGCCCTGCGCGCGGCGCTGCGGCACACGCCCTATGACGCGGTGATCGACGCCCAGGGCTTGCTCAAGAGCGCGGTGCTAGCGGCGACGGCGCGCGGCGCCCGCCACGGTCTCGACTTCGCATCGGTGCGCGAGCGCGCGGCGGCGCTCGCCTATCGCCACCGCCACGCGGTGGCCAAGGGCCAGCACGCGATCGCGCGCAATCGCGCGCTCTTCGCGGCGGCGCTCGGCTATACGCTGCCGGCCGATGCGCCCGACTACGGGCTGCGGCGCGACGCGACGCCGCCTTCGGGGCTCGCCGCCCCGTACGTCGTGCTGCTGCACGGCACGACCTGGGCGACCAAGCAATGGCCCGAACCGCGCTGGCGCGCGGTGGCCGAGATCGCGCGGCGTGCCGGCTATGGTGTCCACCTGCCGGCTCATGGCGCGGGCGAGCGCGCACGGGCAGAAGCGATCGCCGCCGGGCTCGGCACGGTGCTGCCCGAAAGCGACGTCGCAGGTGCCGCTGCGGCGATCGCGGGGGCCGCCGGAATCGTCGCGGTCGACACCGGCTTCGCCCATCTCGCGGCCGCGTTCGGCGTGCCGGCGGTGACGCTCTATGGCCCGACTGCGCCCGACCTGACCGGCACGATCGGGCGCAACCAGGCCCGGCACGCCGCGAGCGGTCTGCCCTGCATCCCGTGCCGCAGCCGGGTCTGCGCGGTGATCGGCAAGGCGGCACCGCCGCCCTGCCTCGATTCGATCGCGCCCGAGGCGGTCTGGTCGACGCTCGCCGGGCTGATCGCGGCCAGGTCCCCCTGATGAAGCTCGCGCTCGTTCTCTTCCGCTGGTTTCCGCATGGCGGGCTGCAGCGCGACTGCCGTGCCATCGCGCGCGCGCTCGCTGCGCGCGGTCATCAGGTCGAGATTCTTTGCGGCCGCTGGGACGGCGCGCGGCCGGACGGCGTCGCTGTGCGGGTCCTAGGATTCTCCGGCTGGAGCAATCACGGCCGCAACCGGCGCTTCGCGGCGCGACTTGGTCCGGTGCTGGAGCGGGGGCGCTATGACCGCGTCATCGGCTTCGACCGCATGCCCGGCCTCGACATCTACTACGCCGCCGATCGCTGCTACGTCGCCGACGCATTGGCGACGCACGGCACCATCTACCGGATGATGCCGCGATTCCGCGCCATTGCTTCGCTCGAGCGCGCGGTGTTCGGGCCTGAGCAGTCGACGCATGTGCTGCTCCTGCATGAACGCCAGGGCGACGCCTATCAACGCGTCTACGGCACCGCCGACGAGCGGCTGCATGTCCTGCCGCCGTCGATCGCGCGCGATCGCGCGCGGCCCCCGGACGCGCCGGCATTGCGGGCGGCGACCCGCGCCGAACTGGACGTGCCCGACGACGAATTCCTGCTGCTGCTCGTCGCGTCGCGTTACCGGACCAAGGGGGTCGATCGCGCCATCGCGGCACTCAGCGATCTGCCGGCGGAATTGAAGAACCGCGCGAGGCTGGTGGTGATCGGCGGCGACGACCGCCGCCCCTATGAAAGCCTCGCGCGCTCGCTCGGCGTCGGCGACCGCGTCGTGCTGCTCGACGGCCGCGACGACATCGTGCGCCACCTGTGCGCCGCCGACCTGATGTTCCACCCGGCCCGCGCCGAGAACACCGGCACGGTGCTGCTGGAGGCCCTTCTGTGCGGATTGCCGGTGGTCTGCGCCGGATTGTGCGGATTTGCGCCGCATGTCGCGCGGGCGGGTGCCGGGATCGTGCTCGATGAGCCCTACGACCAGGCACGGGCGGCGTCGGCGCTGTCGAGATCGCTCGACCGCGCGACCTTGGCGAGGTGGTCCGCGGCGGCGCTCGCCTATGCCCAGGCGACCGACCTGCATGGCGGGATCGATGCCGCGGTCGCATTGATCGAAGCGCTGCCGCGCGTCCGCGCCTAGCCCCTATTCGCGCCGCCATTCGCCGCGGAAATTCGCGGGCACACCGCAATACCACAGGTGCGTCCCGACATAGCTGATGAAGGCGCCATCCGCGACGAACACGATCGACCAGTCGCGGGCGGCGTTCTCAAGGTCGCTGAAGTGCGCAGATGTGCCGCGCAGCTCGAGCCGCTCGTCGACCTCGCAGCTGTGGCCGGCCTCACCCGTCGTTTCGATATGCACCGCGAGCAGGCCCCGCTCGACGAGGCGCACGATCATGCGGTCCGTGCCGTTGCGGCGATAGCTGCCTTCGACGGTCTGCCCGGCGGTCGGGCCGGCGACTGCGACCGCCAGCACGAGTGCAGCGGCGGCGCGCCGGCATATCGGAAATGCCCTCGACATCGCCGCTAGGAGCTGATGGCCCAAGCCGGCGGCTGCGGCGGGGCGAGGCGACCGGACGCGAGGCCGCGGCCGTCCTCGATCGCGGCGATCGCGATTTCGGCGCACGCCCGCGCATCCGATTCGGCGTGGTGATGGCGCAGCGAGATCGCCAGGTACCGGCAGACGTCCGGCAGCTTGGTGGGCCTGACGTCCCACAGCGCGCGCGCCAGACGCATCGTGCAGATGAACGGCAGGCGCGGCGGACCCAGCCCCGCTGCAGCGCAGCCGGCGCGCAGGACGCTGCGGTCGAATCCAGCATTGTGCGCGACGATCGCACGCGCCCCCTTCATCAGCGGCCTGACGGCCTGCCAGGCTTCGGCGAAGTCCGGCGCATCGGCGACGTCGGCCCAGGTCAGTCCGTGGACCCAGGTGAAGCGGAAATCGCGCCGCGGTGGCCTGATCAGCTGATAGCGGGTGTCGACGAGCCGGCCGTCCTCGACGCGGGCAAGGCCGATTGCGCAGGCGCTGTCCGCCCGGTAGTCGGCGGTCTCGAAGTCGATGGCGATGAAGGCCGTCATGGCGGGTCGACGATATCCGCGAACCCTGGTCCGCCGTCAATCGCACCGTTTCGCGCGACGCGCGGCGGAGCGTGTGAAATTTGTCGGGCCGACCACGATTTGATCTGCGCTAAACCTCTCGTCGCGGACTCGTGCGCAACTATGCGCATGACGAATGCGCCAGATTCGCGAATTCGCCGCGCCCTCATCGTCGATGACGATCCGGACGTGCGAGACACCATCGCGGCGATGCTGATGGCCGCCGGCTATGACGTCGTCGATCCCGGTTCCGCTGCCGCGGCCTTGTCGTTCATCGCTTCGCAGCCGTTCGACGTGGTCATCACCGACGTGCTGATGCCGGAGGTCGACGGGGTCGCCATCGTGCAGGCGGTCCGCAAGGTGGGGCCGCGCTGCCGCGTCATCGCGATCTCCGGCGGTTCGAGCGGCATGCCGGCCGCGATCGGCCTGCGCCTGACCGAGGCCTTCGGCGCCGACGCGGTGCTGTACAAGCCGTTTTCGCGCGCCGAACTGCTGGCGGCGGTCAACGGACAGGCGCCCGCGCCCTGAAGCGCGGGCCCGTCGGTTCGCGGCGTCAGCGCGCCACCGGCATGGTGTATTCGGCGCCGGCGCGGATGCCGGTCGGCCAGCGCGCGGTCACCGTCTTCAGCTTGGTGTAGAAACGCACGCCCTCCGGCCCGTGCATCGCGTGGTCGGAGAAGATCGAGCGCTTCCAGCCGCCGAAGGAATGGAACGCCATCGGCACCGGGATCGGCACGTTGATGCCGACCATGCCGACCTGGATCGACGCCGCGAACTCGCGTGCGGCATCGCCGTCGCGGGTGAAGATCGCGGTGCCGTTGCCGAATTCGTGGTCGTTGATCAGCTTGGCGCCCGCGGCGAAGTCGGCCACGCGCACCATTGCCAGCACCGGCCCGAAGATCTCTTCCTTGTAGATCCGCATGGTCGGCTGGACCTTGTCGAACAGGCAGGGGCCGAGGAAATAGCCCTTCTCGTAGCCCTGCAGGTGCAGGCCGCGGCCGTCGACCACCAGATCGGCGCCTTCCTTGACGCCGAGGTCCACGTAGCCCTTCACCTTCTCGTAGTGGGCCTTGGAGACCAGCGGGCCCATTTCCGAATCGGTATCCGTGCCCGGGCCGACCTTGAGCCTCGCCATCTTGTCCTTGAGCCGCGGAATCAGCTTGTCGGCGACGTCGCCGACCGCCAGCGCCACCGAGACAGCCATGCAGCGCTCGCCCGCCGACCCGAAGGCGGCGCCCATCAGGGCATCGGTCGCCTGGTCGAGGTCGGCATCCGGCATCACCATCATGTGGTTCTTGGCGCCGCCGAGCGCCTGCACGCGCTTGCCGGCGGCGCTCGCCGTATGATGGACGTATTCGGCAATGGGCGTCGAGCCGACGAAGCTCACCGCCGCGATCCCGGGATGATGGAGGATCGCGTCGACCGCCTCCTTGTCGCCGTGGACGACGTTGAGCACGCCCGGCGGGCCGCCGGCCTCGATGAAGAGTTCCGCCAGGCGCATCGCGCAGGACGGCACCTTCTCCGACGGCTTCAGCACGAACGTATTGCCGCAGGCGATCGCCACCGGGAACATCCACATCGGCACCATGGCCGGGAAATTGAACGGCGTGATGCCGGCGCACACGCCGACGGGCTGACGGAAGCCCCAGGAATCGACCGCGGTGCCCACGTTCTCGCTGAATTCGCCTTTCAGCATCTGCGGAATGCCGCAGGCAAATTCGACCACCTCGAGGCCGCGGGTGAGGGATCCCTTGGCGTCGGCCAGGACCTTGCCGTGCTCCAGTGTGATGATTCGCGCCAGCTCGTCGCCGTGCTTGACGATGAGTTCGCGGAACTTGAACAGGATTCCGGCGCGGCGCACCGGTGGAGTCGCGGACCAGCCGGGCAGGGCGGCGGTGGCCGCGGCAACCGCGCGGTCGACATCCGCCGCGGTTGCGAATGCAACCGAACCGGACACTTCCCCGGTCGCAGGGTTGGTGATGTCGCCCGCGCGCGTGCCGGCGCCGGGGTCGCGCTTGCCCGCGATGAAATGCCCGATCCGCTTCATTCCTGGTCACTCCGCTCGAAAAAGGGGCGGAGTTTAGCATGGGCCGCCGCCGTGCCAATCGCCCGGAGGATGTGCGATCGCGCAGGGCCCACCTGTTCGGGTGGCTCCGCTGCGGCTGGCGATGTGGCACGTCTGTTTGCGGACGGGCGCCGGCAGGGCTTGCGTCGCCGCGACAACCCGTCCAAACATACCGGAAACTAATCCGGCCCGGGGGCAGAGGATGCGGGTGCGTGCGCGCGCGGTGGGCCGCTTGATGCGGCGCTTTCTGGCAATCGCGATCGCGGCGGGCGGGGTCTGCGTCGTGGCGCCGGCGGCGCGCGGGCAGTCGCCGGCCGACGACGTGGCGGTGCAGGCGCGGCTCGATGACCTCTTCCAGCAGACGCTGCGCAATCCCGCCGACCTCGATGCGACGTTCCGCTTTGCCGAGGCGTCCACCGCGGCCGGCGACTACGAGGCCGCGATCGGTGCGCTCGAGCGCATCCTGTTCTTCAACAGCCAGCTCGCGCGCGTCCATCTTGAGCTTGGCATCCTGTATTTCCGGCTCGGGTCCTATGCGATCGCGCGCGAACATCTGGCGAAGGCGATCAGCGAATCCGACGTCCCGCCCGAGATCAGGCAGCGCGTCGGCGAGTTCCTGGCCGAGGCGGACCGTCGGCTGAGCCGCCACCAGTTCGACGCGATGATCCGGCTGGGGATGCGCTATCAGACCAACGCCAACGTCGGACCCAACGGTTCGACGGGACGGTTCTTCGGGGTGGATTTCGACCTGCCGAGCGATTCGCGCCGGCAGGCGGATTGGAACGGCTTCGGCCAGGGGATGCTGCGCTACGTCTACGACCTGCAGCGCCAGAGCGGCGAATCGATCGAGACCAACGTCCAGGCCTACTACGCCGCGCAGATCCGTCTGCCGCGCTACAATCTTGGCCTGATCGAAGTCGACACCGGGCCGCGACTGCTGCTGCACCCGACACCGTGGCCGCGCACGGTCATCCGGCCCTACGCGATCGGCGGCTTCGCCGGGCTGGGCGACGTTCCCTATCTCTCGACCTGGGGCGGCGGCGTGTCGCTCGATGCGCCCGCCTATTTCGGGACGCACGGCGAGTTCCGCTTCGAGCATCGCCGGCGCGAGTTCTACAATACGAGCGTCAATCCCGACGTCGCCGGGCAGTCCGGCGGGCTGACGCTGATTTCCGGCACGCTGCGCCGTCGGCTCGACACGATCCTGCCCGGTCTCAGCGCCATGGTCCGCGGCACGCTGGGCGAAAGCTACGCGCGCCAGACCTTCTACGAGTTCACGCTCTACCAGATCGACGCCGGGCTGACATGGGAGGTCGACCCGCCCTTCGTGCGCCTGCCCGCAAAGGCGACGATCGCGGCGACGCTGACGCGCATCTGGACGGACTACCGCACGCCCAACCCGCTCTACGATCCGACGATCGTCCGGCGGGATCGCGAATGGCGGTTCGTGCTCGGCGTCGACGTCCCGATCACCAGTCGCGTCGGCGGTTTCGCCCAGCTCGTCTACGCGAACGTCGATTCGAACCTGTCGAACTTCGCCTACACCAACCTGGCGGTCAGCTTCGGACCGTCGATCCGCTTCTGAGGGCATGACCATGCGCCACGCGCCATCCTGGTTCGCCGCTCTCGCTCTGGCCGCGCTTCCCGCCGTCGCCGCGGCGCAAGGCCGGACCCAGGCCCCGCCTTCGGTCGGCGTCACCGGGGCGGTCAACACCGAGGCGACCAGTACGCCGCCGGCGGCAGCCACGCGCACGCTGTTCGTCGGCGCGAGCCTGGTGATGCAGGAGCGCGTGCGGACCGGCCCCGACGGCACCGTGCAGATCGCCTTCATCGACCGGTCGACGATCTCGATCGGCCGGAACAGCGACGTCGTGATCGACCAGTACGTCTACAACCCGGCGACCAATACCGGCACGATGACCGCAACGATGACGCGCGGCGTCCTGCGCTTCGTGGGCGGCCGGATCAGCCATCAGGAGGGCGTCACGATCAACACGCCGTCGGCGACCATCGGCATCCGCGGCGGCACCGCCATCGTGTCGATCGTCGACGGCGTGACGCAGGCGCTCAACCTCTTCGGCAACGTGCAGGTGACGACCGACCGGGGGACGACGTCGATCATCCGGCCCGGCTTCACCGCCGGCGCCGCCGACCGCGGCATGCCGCCCGGCGAGCCGCGCCAGGCGTCGCAGCAGGAGATCGCGGGGGTGGCCAACCTGCTGAACTCCAGCCCGCTGCAGCAGGGCGGCGTACCGACGCGGCCGACCGATGCGGGCGTGCGCGCCGCCGCGGTCGGCCAGAACCAGGCGGGGCTGCGCGCCCATCTCGTCCAGGCGGTCGCGCCGCAGGGGCAGATCGTGCAGCCGCTCAACACCTCGCCGCAGCTCAACGCCGGACCGCCTCCGCTGGCCGACGCAAATCTCGTCCGCCTCGTCCAGCTCGCGAACCAGAACCGCGTCGGCTCGACCGCGGACTTCAACTTCGCCATCGACGGCATCACGAGCATCGGCGACCTGCGCGCCGCCAACGTCCCGCAGACGCTGAATTTCTCGCAGACGAACGTCATCATGGTGACGACGTCGGGGATCGCGGGTTCCTACAACTTCGCGATGACGATCAACCTGAACCCGAACCCGGCGTTGCGCTCGCTCACGGCCACCGCTTCGAACATCAATGTCGGCGGGCCGAACTGGCCGAGCACGGCGTTCACCGGCGGCACCCTGACGATCAGCAACCCGGCGCCGAATTTCGGCGGCCAGCCGGACGGGGTCATCGGCCAGGGCGTGAGCACGGGCTGTGCCAGCGGCGTCGACTGCCAGTTCAACATCTACATGCTCAATGCCGGCGGGCAGGTCGCCAAGAGCGTGCTGCACAACGTGATCGTCTATGCCCCGCCGGGCACGCCGCCGCCGCCGACGCCGGGGGCGAGCATCGCCGTCGGCGCCGGGGTGGTCACGCGCCCCTGAGCGACCTCAGACCGGCATCGGGGCGGCGTGCGGCGGCCCGTCCGCGGTGATCCGGCCGTCCACCACCTCGATGATGCGGTCGCAGCGGCGGGCCAGATCCATGTTGTGAGTCACGATCAGGAAGGTCGTGCCGCTGTCCTGGTTGGCCTTGCGCATCAGCGCAAACGCCGCGTCCGCCGATTTGGTGTCCAGGTTTCCCGTCGGCTCGTCGGCGAGCACCAGGGCCGGATTCATGGCAAGGGCGCGGGCGATCGCGACGCGCTGCTGCTGGCCGCCGGACATCGCGCTCGCCATGTTGTCCTTCCACGGCGACAGGCCGACGCGGTCGAGCAGCGTCTCGGCGGTGTGCCGCATCGCCGCGTCGGGGAAGCCGCGGCGCACCAGAAGCGGCATCATCACGTTCTCGACCGCGGTGAATGCCGAGATCAGATAGTGATACTGAAAGACGAAGCCGATGCTGCGGCTGCGCAGATCGGTGATCGCCGCGTCGTCGAGCGCCGCGATGTCGTGACCTTCGATGTGGACCTGCCCGCCGGTCGGCCGGTCGAGCAGCCCGATGACGTTGAGCAGCGTGCTCTTGCCCGAGCCCGACGGGCCGATCAGCGCGCAGAACTCGCCGCGCGCGAGCGTCAGGTCGATGCCGTGCAGAACCTCCGTCTCGATCGGCGTGCCGACGTTGTAGGCCTTGCGGATGCCGGCGAGGCGGAGGACCGGGTCAGCCACGGATCGCCACCACCGGATCGAGGCGCGCTGCGCGCAGCGCGGGCAGGATGGCTGCGAGCAGTCCCGTTGCGGTCGCCAGCAGCGCCGCGAGCAGCAGCAGCTGCGTTCCGATCGAAACGGGAAAGAGCAGCGTGCCGTCGGCCCGGCGCGCGAAGCTGCGCCAGAATGCCAGGATGATCCCGGCCAGCGACGAACCGAGCAGCGAACCGAGGAAGCCGACGATTCCGCCCTGGATGAGGAAGACGCGCAGGATCTGCCCGCGCGAGGCGCCCATCGCGCGCAGGATGCCGATCTCCTTCGATTTCTGCACGACCGAGACCACCAGCACGCTGGCGATGCCGAAGGCAACCGAGATGGCGACGAACAGCCGGATCGCGGCATTGGACAGGTTCTGGGAATTCACGAAGGAGAAGAAGTCCGCATTGGTGCGGATCCAGCTGTCGGCGCGCACGCCGGTGGCTGCGGCGATCGCCTGCGCGACATCCTCTGCGGCGTAGGGATCAGTGACCGTCACGTCGATGCTGGTGGCGCCGCCGACCAGTCCGAGCAGCGCCTGCGCGGTACGCAGCGTGACCAGCACGGTACGCTGGTTCGCGCCCTTGTTGCCGAGGTCGAAGATGCCCACGACCGTCAGCGTCTGTGTCGCGCCGATCGCAGTCGAGATCCTGATCTTGTCGCCCAGCGCGATCCCCAGGTCGATCGCGAGCTGGGTCCCGATCAAGACGTCCTCGACGCCGAGCCGCGGCGATCCGGCGACGATCTTGTCGGGGATCGCGACGACCCGATAGAAGTCCTCGGGCTCGACACCCATCAGCGTGATCGCCTTGCTGACGTCGCCGCGCACGGCAAAGGCGGCACCGGAGGCCATTGCCGACACGGCCGTAACCGCCGGCCAGCGGCGCAGCTGATCGCGCGCGCCCTGCCACTGGTCGATCGACCGCAGGCGCTGCGACGGCCGGATCACCGTCGCAAGGACCGCGGCGCCCGCTTCCTGGCGCAGCGGCCGCGCGACCTCGTCCGGCGGCAGCAGGACGATATGAGCCTGGGAACTGAACATGCGGCGCAGGAAATCCGCCTGCAGCCCGGCGAGCAGCGCCGACATGAAGACGATGACGGCGACCCCGACCGCGACGCCGGTGACGATCAGCGCGGTCTGTGCGAGGCCTTCGCGCAGGAAGCGCACCGCGGCGATCCATTCGAACGGCAGCAGCCGGTTCATGGCACCGCCGCGCGCACGCGCTGGCCGTCGGCAAGCCCGGAATTCGCTGCGGCGGCGACGAGGTCGCCGTCCTCCAAACCGGCGGCGATCTCGACGAGCCCGTCGCCGCGCGCGCCGAGGCGCACCTCGCGGCGCTGAACGCGTCCGTCGACGATCCGCAGGACGAAGGGCCGCGGGCCCGTGGCGTCGCGCACCGCGGCGGCCGGTACGATGAGCGCGGCATTGCGGCGCGCCACCTCGATGTCGACCGAGACGGTCATGTCCTGGCGCAGGTAGCCGGGCGGGGTCGGCACGCGCAGCTTGACCTGCACCGAGCCGCGCTGCGGGTCGATCGACGGATTGATGTAGACGAGCTCGGCCGGGAAGGTCTGGTCCGGGTAGGCCTCGGCGGAGGCGAGGGCACGCTGCCCGATCGCGAGGACGCCGAGGTTGCGTTCGTCGATCTGCAGCACGAGCTGCGTTTCGCCGGCCGGCGACAGCACCATCAGGGCGCGGCCCGGCTGCACGACGCTGCCGCGCTCGACGTTGCGCGCGATCAGTGTGCCGTGGGCCGGCGCCTCGATCCGCGTGTAGCCGAGCCGCGCCTGCGCGGTTCGCAGATTGGCCCGCGCCTGTTCGAGCTGCGTCGCCGCCAGCACGTGGTCGCTGCCGCCCGGGCGATTGGTCTGGACCTGCAGTTCGGCGCTGCGGACCTGGGTTTCGGCGACATCGAGGTTCTTCTGCGCGTCGTCCAGCTGGGCGCGCGTGGTGTGGCCTTCGCGATGCAGCGTCGACGTGCGCTGGAAGATCTGCCGCATGTTGGTGAGGTTGGCCTGGGCCTGGCGCAGCGATTGCTCTGCCGCGGGCAGGGTGAGCTCGCGCAGTTGGCGCAGGCGCGCTTCGGCCTGGGCGACTGCACCCTCCGCCTGCACGACGGCGGCGCGGGCCTCGTGGTCCTCGAGCACGATCAGCGCGTCGCCGGCGCGCACGAACTGCCCTTCGCGCACGGGAATCTCGGCGACCGTGCCGGTGATCTGGCTGCCGATCTCGACGCGGTAGGGCGTTTCCACCCGACCGCTCGCCACCACGGTCTGCACGAAATCCTGGCGCGCCAGCCGGTATACTGACACCGTAGGGCCTAACACCCGGGGCGCGAGCAGCCATGCGCCCGCGGCGGCCGCGATTGCGATCGCGGCGATGATCCGCCATCGCATTCGCCGGAGCGCGATGGGCGCGCTTGAGCCGGCGGTCATGGCTGCAGCACGCGGCGGGCGCGAACGAAATCACGACTTGCGGCCCCATTCCCGCGCGCCCAAGGGAAAAGACCAGCCACGATATCGACCGATCGGCAGTTGAAACCGGCCCGAAGCTAGGCGCGCGGCGCGGCGGCGACGTTGATCTAGGGCAAGTCAGCCGAATCCGCGCGCCGGGAAGCCGGGGCCGCGCCGCAGCCAGTTGTCGTCGGGATAGGTCGCGGCGGCGTCGACGACGTGCAAGGCATAGGCATAGCGCGAGCGCGGCGAACGGTTGGCGCCGCTGCGGTGTGGCAGCAGGCCGTGCAGCACCACCAGTGTTCCCTGCGGCGCCTCGATCGCGACCTCGGCCCGTCCGTCCGGCCCAAGCGCCGGCCACGGCGTCGGGTCGAACTCGACGAAGCCGACACCATCGCGCGTGCGCCGGAAGCGGCGCTTGAGTCCGAGGCGGTGGCCGCAGGGCAGAGCCCACATGCAACCGTTCGCGACCGTCGCGTCTTCGAGCGCGACCCACAGGCCCAGGACGCTGGGCGGGTCGGTGTACAGAAACGTCGCATCCTGGTGCAGCACGACCTCGCCGCCGATCTCGGGCTGCTTGAAGATCAGCATGGATTGCAGCAGCAACGGTGCCGCCGGTCCGAGCGCTGCGGTCACCGCCGCCAGCTCTGGCCGGCGCGAGAACGCGGCGAAATCCGGGTCGAGGTCGTGGAGGGCGTGGCCGATCTTGTTGATCGCCCGCTCTTTCGGCCGGATCAGCCGGCCCGTGCCGTCGACCGCTTCCTCTTCGAGGAAATAGGCGATGCGGTCGCCCGAGGCCAGAAAGTAGGCGTCGGTCGTCTTCGCCTGGGCGGCGGTCGAGAAGATCGAGGCGAGCTCGGCCATCGGCGCCGCGGCGACCAGCTGGTCGGCGCGCGCGATCAGCCGCCGGCAGGTCGCGGCATCGAAGAGGCGGGGAAGGACGAGATAGCCGTCCCGGTCGAAAGCGTCGCGCTGGGCTATGGTCAGTTCCATGGCGGCCTCGCGATCATATCGTAGCCGTGAACCGCGTCCACGTTGACCCGGCGCGGCCCTCCCGGCAGACTGACGCCAATCCGTCACGCACGGATGAACGTGCGGCATGACGCTAGGCTAAGGAGGCTTCGATGACCATCAAGCGCAGGACTTTCCTAGGGGCCGGCATCGCGCTGCCGGGCCTCGCCGCATTCGGCGGTCGCGCCTTGGCGCAGCAGAACAACCAGCCGCCCGCGATCCAGTTCGACATGGGCGGCAAGTTCGACCGCTCGTTCAACCAGGCAGCCTATGACGGCGCCGAGCGGTTCCAGCGTGAAAGCAGCATCCGCTATCTCGAGTTCGAGGTGACGAACCCGACGCAGCGCGAGCAGGGCCTGCGCAACCTGGCGCGGCGCAACCCGAGCGTCGTCGTCGGCGTCGGCTTCGCCAACCGCTCGCCGCTCGAAGTGGTGTCGCGCGAGTTCCCGCAGATCAAGTTCACCCTGATCGACGACGTGCTCGATGCCGCCAACGTGCAGTCGGTCGTCTTCCGCGAGCACGAAGGCTCGTTCCTCGTCGGCATGATCGCCGCGATGGCGTCTCGCACGGCCAAGGTCGGCTTCATCGGCGGCATGGACATCCCGCTGATCCGCAAGTTCGCGCGCGGATACTCGGAGGGTGCGAAGCACGTCAACGCCAATATCGAGGTCTTCGAGAACATGACCGGCACCACGCCGTCGGCATGGAACGATCCCAGCCGCGGCGGCGAGCTGGCGCGCAGCCAGATTGCGCGCGGTGCGGACGTGATCTACGCGGCGGCAGGCGGGACCGGCATCGGCGTCTACCAGGCCTGCCGCGAGGCCGGCAAGTACGCGATCGGCGTCGACAGCAACCAGAACCACCTCCATCCCGGCACGATGCTGACTTCGATGATCAAGCGCGTCGACGTGGCGGTCTACGACGCCATGACCTCCGCCCGGGCCGGTACGTGGCGCAACGGCACGCGCGTGCTCGGCCTGCGCGAGAACGGCGTGGGCTGGGCGCTCGACGAGCACAACCGCAGCCTGATCACGGCCGACATGGAGCGGCGCGTGAACGAGGCGCGCGACGCCATCATCGCGGGCCGCATCACCGTGACCGACGTGACCGCGCGCTGAGGCGGCCGCGCTTTCCCTGCGGGGCCCGGGTGGTCACGTGACCGGCAACGACCGCCCGGATTCCCGCCGTGGTGCGCCGCCCGAACCGGCTGCGCTCGAGCTCATCGGCATCGAGAAGTGGTTCGGGCCGGTGCACGCCAACAGCGGCGTGTCGCTGCGCGTCGCGCGCGGCTCGATCCACGGCGTCATCGGCGAGAACGGCGCCGGGAAGTCGACGCTGATGAGCATCGTCTACGGCTATCATCGGCCCGATGCCGGCGAAGTCCGCATCGCTGGCCGCGCCGTTGCGATCGGCCGGCCCGCCGACGCGATCGCCGCCGGCATCGGCATGGTCCACCAGCATTTCATGCTGGTGGACACCTTCACGGTTCTCGAGAACATCGTGCTCGGCGCCGAGGGCGGAGCGCTGCTGCGCGGCGGTCTCGCCCAGGCGCGCGCCGAGCTGTCCAGGCTGGCGCGCGAGTATCAGCTCGACGTCGATCCCGACGCGCTTGTCGGCGAGTTGCCGGTCGGGCTGCAGCAGCGCGTCGAGATCCTGAAGGCGCTGTACCGCGGCGCGCAGATCCTCATCCTCGACGAGCCGACGGCGGTGCTCACGCCCCAGGAAGCCGATCACCTCTTCCGCATCCTGCGGCTGTGGCGCGACCAGGGCCGCACCGTGATCCTGATCACCCACAAGCTGCGCGAGGTGATGGCGATCACGGACCGCGTCACGGTCATGCGCCGCGGCGAAGTCGTCGACACCGTCGACACGGCTTCGACCAGCCGCGAGCAGCTCGCCGAGATGATGGTCGGACGGCGCGTCATCCTGCGCGTGCAGAAGGCCCCGGCGAAGCCGGGGAAGGACGTGCTGCGGGTCGAACATCTCGACGTCGTCGACGGCCGCGGCGTGAGGCGCGTCAAGGATGCGAGCTTCGCCGTGCGCGCGGGCGAGATCGTCGGTATCGCCGGGGTCTCGGGCAACGGCCAGTCGGAGCTGCTGGCGGCGATCGCGGGCCTCCTCCAGCCGAGTGCCGGGCGGATCGTCTATCACGACCGCGACCTTGCCGACGCAAGCGACGGCGAGCCGGCGCGCCGGGCGCGGCGCATGAAGCTTGCGCACGTTCCCGAGGATCGCCACCGGATGGGCATGGTGGTGTCGTTCTCGGCCTATGACAGCGCAATCCTCGGCTATCAGGACGACGCGGAGCTCAATCGCGGCGTCATCCTGTCGCGCGGGGCCGCGATCGACCGCTGTGCGCGGCTGATGGATGCCTACGACGTGCGGCCCGGGCGGCCGCTGCTCAAGTCGGCGAATTTCTCCGGCGGCAACCAGCAGAAGATCGTGCTCGGGCGCGAACTCGACCGCGACCCCGACCTGCTGCTGGTCGGCCAGCCGACGCGCGGCGTCGACATCGGGGCGATCGAGTTCATCCATCGCCGCCTGATCGAGATGCGCGACCGCGGCAAGGCGATCCTGCTGGTTTCGGTCGAACTCGACGAGATCCTCGCGCTGGCGGACCGCATCCTGGTGATGTTCGACGGGGCGATCGTCGGCGAGATCGACGCGGCCGCAGCCGATGAACGCGAGCTCGGGCTGATGATGGCCGGGGCAAGGGAGGCGGCATGACCGCCGGCCCGACGGAGGCGCCGCGCTGGGTCGGGCTGGTGCTGCTGCCCGTCGTCAATCTCGTCGCGGCCTTCGCGCTGGCGGGTCTGGTGGCGCTTGCGCTGAACGAAAGCCCGATCCAGCTCATGCACGTGCTGTTCTTCGGTGCCTTCGGCACGCTCGAGTCGGTCGGCTTCACGCTCTACTACACGACCAGCTTCATCTTTGCCGGCCTTGCCGTGGCCGTCGCATTCCATTGCGGGCTGTTCAATATCGGCGGCGAGGGTCAGGCGTATATCGGCGGCCTCGGGGTCGGACTGGTCTGCCTCGCCTTCGACACGCTGCCGTTCATTGTCGTTCTGCCGCTCGCCCTTCTGGCGGCGATGGGCTTCGGCGCCGCCTGGGCCTATGTCCCGGGCTGGCTGCAGGCGAAGCGCGGCAGCCACGTCGTGATCACCACGATCATGTTCAATTTCATTGCCGCGGCGCTGATGACCTATCTGCTGGTCGATGTGCTGATCAAACCGGGCCAGTCCTCGCCGGAGACGCGCGAATTCGCGCAGGGCGTCTGGCTGCCGCTGGCGCACGACTGGCTGACCGCGATCGGCATTCCGATGCCGCGCTCGCCGCTCAATCTCTCCTTCGTGTTCGCGCTCGCCGCGGCGGCGCTGGTGTGGGTGTTCATCTGGCACACGCGCTGGGGCTACGAGCTGCGCGCGGTCGGCCTCAATGAGGAAGCGGCGGTCTATGCCGGCATCTCGCCGTCGCGACAGATCATCGTCGCGATGGCGATTTCGGGCGGACTCGCCGGGCTCGTCGGCATCAACGAAATTCTCGGGGTCCATCATCGCCTGCTGCTCGGCTTTCCGGCCGGCTACGGCTTCATCGGCATCGCCGTGGCGCTGATGGGCCGCAATCATCCGGTGGGAGTCTGCCTGGCCGCGCTGCTGTTCGGCGCGCTGTTCCAGGGCGGCAGCGAGATCTCCTTCGAGATGCGCAACCTCAACCGCGAGATGGTGGTGGTGATCGAGGGGCTGGTGATCCTGTTCTGCGGCGCGCTCGAGAACCTGTTCCGGCCCCGGCTCGAGGCGCTGTTCCGGCGCCGGCGCGCCGCAGCGGCGGCGTGAGGCGGCCGATGGACGACACGATGGCAACCGCCATGGCGCTGCTCGCCGCGACCCTGCGGCTCGGCACGCCGCTCATCCTGGCGGCGCTGGCGGGGCTGTTCTCCGAACGCTCCGGCGTCGTCGACATCGGGCTCGAGGGCAAGATGCTGGCCGCCGCCTTCGCGGCCGCCGCCGCGGCGGCCGAAACCGGCTCGGCCTGGGTGGGGCTGACCGCCGGGATCAGCGTGTCGATCGCGATCGCGATGGTGCATGGCTATGCGTGCATCACCCACAACGGCAACCAGGTCGTCTCCGGCACCGCGCTCAACATCCTGCTGGTCGGGCTGACCTCGACCTTGGCGCAGGCCTGGTACCGCCAGGGCGGCCAGACCCCGGCACTGCCCGACGGCGCACGCTTCCGCCCGATCGCGCTGCCGCTCTCCGACGCGCTCGTCGGCGTGCCCATCGTCGGGCCGCTGTGGTCGACATTGATCTCCGGCCACAACCTGCTGGTCTACGTCGCCATCCTCGCCGTGCCGCTGACCGCCTTCGTGATCTACCGCACGCGCTTCGGGCTCCGGCTGCGCGCCGTCGGCGAGAACCCCTATGCGGTCGACACGGCCGGAATCTCGGTCGCGGCCATGCGCTATCAGGCGCTGATCGTCGGCGGGGCGCTGTGCGGGATCGCCGGCGCCTATCTTTCGACGGCCCAGGGCGCCGCCTTCATCCGCGAGATGAGCGCCGGCAAGGGCTTCCTTGCGCTTGCGGCGCTGATCTTCGGGAAGTGGCGGCCGCTGCCGACACTGCTCGCCTGCCTGCTCTTCGCGTTCGCCGACGCGCTGCAGGCGCGGCTGCAGAGCGTTTCCCTGCCCGGCGTCGGCGTCGTGCCGGTGCAGCTCATCCAGGCGCTGCCGTATATCCTGACCGTGCTGCTGCTCGCCGGCTTCGTCGGCAAGGCGATCGCCCCGAAGGCGATCGGCATTCCCTATACGAAGGAAAAATGAGCGCGACCGGACGGAT
>JAEUKZ010000327.1 GCA_016793045.1 Alphaproteobacteria bacterium | reverse complement strand
TGTGGTCGGGCGATGCCACGCTCGAGGACTGGACGGCGTCGGTCGCCGGCGGGATCGCGCGGCCGGTCGCGGACGGCATCGCCGCGCTCCACACCGGCTATCTCTTCGGCAACGCCTCGGCCATCCGCACCGAGGCCGGGCTGGTGCTGGTCGACACCGGCAGCCGCGACACCGGCGGCCAGAGCTTCGCCGCCCTGCGGCGCTGGGACGCGGGCCCGGTCGACACGATCATCTACACCCACGGCCACATCGACCATGCCTGGGGCGCGCGGCTCTACGACCAGGAAGCCGACACGCGCGGCATCGCGCGGCCGCGCATCGTCGCCCATCGCAACGTGCTCGACCGCTTCGCGCGCTACGACG
The DNA here is from genome assembly GCA_016793045.1 of Alphaproteobacteria bacterium. GTDB lineage: Bacteria > Pseudomonadota > Alphaproteobacteria > CACIAM-22H2 > CACIAM-22H2 > JAEUKZ01. The sequence continues at coordinate 3,545 of JAEUKZ010000327.1, read as the reverse complement.
CGACGCACGGGCTCAACAGCATCGTCATGGGCCGCCAGTTCAACCAGCCCGGCTACGTCTTTCCGGATGCGCATCGCCGGCCCGACGAGGTCTACGACGATCATCGCGTGCTGACGGTCGGCGGCGTGCGCATCGAGCTGTTCCACGGCCGCGGCGAGACCGACGACGCGACGTTCGTGTGGCTGCCGGAGCCGCGCGTGCTGATCAGCGGCGACTTCGTGGTCTGGGTGTTCCCGAACGCCGGCAACCCGCGCAAGGTCCAGCGCTACGCGCCGGACTGGGCGGCCGCGCTGCGCCGGATGCAGGCCTTGAAGCCGGCCGTGCTGATTCCCGGTCACGGCCCCGTCGTCGTCGGCGAAGACCGCGTGGGCCAGCTTCTCGGCGACGGCGCCGCGGCGCTCGAAAGCCTGACGCGCCAAACGCTCGCGCAAATGAACGCCGGCCGCCCGCTCGACGAAATCCTGCAATCGGTGTCGGCGCCCGCGGACCTTCTGGCGAAGCCCTATCTGCGGCCAAAATACGACGACCCGGAATTCGTCGTCCGCGGCATCTGGCATCTCTATGCCGGCTGGTTCGACGGCAACCCCGCGCATCTCAAGCCCGCCCCCGCGGGCGAACTCGCGGCCGAACTGGCTGCGCTCGCGGGCGGCGCCGACCGGCTGGCCGCGCGCGCCGCCGACCTCGCCGCGCAGGGCCGGACCCGGCTGGCGGCGCATCTCGCAGAGTTCGCGGCCACGGCCGCGCCGCAGGACCGGGCGATCCAGGCGATCCGCGCCGGCGTCTACGAACGCTGCGCGGCGGCCGAAACGTCGCTGATCGGCCGCGCGATCTTCATGGCCTACCAGCGCGAGGCCGCGGCGAAGTCGACCGGGTGAAGGGCGGGCCGGTCAACCCGGCAACTGCTTCACCGCCTGCCTGACCACGCCGAGCGCGGTCGTCCCGGCGTCGGACACGCGGGCCCACCAGCCGCGCGCGCCGATCAGGCGTTCGAGGCGCTTCTGGTGCGCGGCAGGCAGTGCGGCATGGACCGCTTCCCACAGCGAGCCCGCCCCGCGCAGGTTCCACGCGGCGTCGAGGCGCGGGATCGCGATGGCGACGGCGCGCTCGGCGTCGAGGCCAAGCGTCGCGCGGGTGGCCGCGAGCGCGTTGCGGATCGCGGCTTCCTTGGCGCGGCTGCCCGATGCGATGTCGTAGGGCGGCGCCCATTCGGCGGCGGGCGACAGCCGGTCGGACTGGCTCATCGCCAGGATGATCGGCGGGCGGCGCTGGGCGGGACGCGCGTCGAACCAGGCGAAGATCCGGCGCAAGGCCGCCTGGTCGACGGCGCGGTCGGCGCGATGCGCGGCGGCGACCCAGATCACGAGGTCCGCCGCGGCGAGTTCCGCGAGGAATGCCTCGTCGGGCACGTCGCCGAGACCGCGGCTGTCGACGAGGCGCAGCGCACCGGCGCTTTCGTCGTCGAGCGCGTAGGCGGCGAAGCCGGCGGTCGCGGGCAGCGGGCTCACCAGCGCGCGCTCGCGCCCCGACAGGGCGTTGATCAGGGTCGACTTGCCGGCCTTCACCTGGCCGGCGACGAGGATGCTGATCGGCCCGGGCGGCGGCTCGAAGGCGAGCGGACGGGCGGCGTCGCGCGCGCCGGCGGTCGCGATCTCGCCCGCGTCGCGGCGCAGCCGGCCGGAATAGAGCAGAATCGCCGCCTCGCCGATCTCGCGCACCATCACGGCGGCGGCGTGGTCGAGCGCGATGCGCACCATCGGCCCGCCGACATGGTCGATCACCAGGCCGCGCGCTTCGGCGATGGCGGCGCCGACCGGATTGAGCAGGAAGCGCAGCATGCGGTAGCCCTGCCACAGGCGCTGCACCGGCTCGATCGTGCCGTGAATGCCGAGCGCGAGCGACAGGTTGACGTCGCGCAGCGACGGCACCTCCTCGAGCAGCGCGCGGCGCAGCCGCGCCGACAGCCGCTCGGCGAGCAGCAGCCCCTCGGGCACGGTGAAGCGCGCCACCGGATTGCGCGCGCCGGGGTGATAGATGCGCGCCACCTTCTCGACGACGCGCTGGCCGAGCGCGCCCGCCGCCTCGAAGCTTTCGAGATCGGCGCCGGTCGCACCCGCGGCGATCGCCGCGATCTCCGCCCGCGCGGCGCGCTCGGCGGCGCCGGCCTCGGCGTCGGTGCGCGCGAGATCGAGCGTGATCGTCGGGCGCCGCCACAGCCGGCCGAGCCCGACCGCGAGCAGCGTGACGACGAACAGTGCGCCGAGCCATTCGAGCAGCGCCTGGCGTTCGCGCAGCCACAGCAGCCCGAACGCGGACAGGCTCAAGGTCGGCAGCGCGAACAGCACGACGAGCAGCGCCTCGCGCCACCAGCGCCGCGCAAGGGCCCACCAGCGCGTCATGGGGACGTGCCGCGCATGCCGAAGGCGTCGCGCAGCGCCTTGGCGTAGGTCTCGGCGAGCGCGTTGTCGGGGATCGCGGTGCCCGCCTTCTCGGACTCGAGCAGGCGGCAGGCGGCGATGCCGAGCGCGTACGTCGTTGCGAAGCCCGCCGCGCCCGCCGAGGCGCCGCCCGCGACATGGCCGACCACGGGGATCAGCTTGGCGAGTTCGCGCAGGCCGGCGGCGAGGCCGAAGCCGCTGAGCGCGCCGGCGCCGAGCCCGGCGGCGAACCGGCCCCAGGTGGCGCCGGTCCAGCGCAGGCCGTAGCGCCCGGCGAGCGCGCGCAGCATCAGCGACTGCGACAGCGCCGGGCCGGCAATGCCGAGGCCGGGCAGCGGCACCGCGGCGGCGGCGGCGGCGGCGCCGGCATAGGACAGGATCAGCCCGTGCAGCGCGCGCCCGATCTCACGCCGCGGCAGCAGGATGACGTCGCGCGCCAGCGGCAGCGCTTCGGCGAGCGCGCGGCGCAGCGCGTCGACGCCGTAGTTCGCCGGCGCGAAACCTTCGTCGGGCCGGGTGAAGTCGATCGGCACGAAGCGCAGCGGGCCGCCGCCGGGAACGCCGCGGAACGCCGCGCGCTGGTGGCGCAGCGCGCTGCGCAGCGCCTCCGGCACGCCGGGCAGCGTGTCGTCGTCGAAGGGCCACGGCTCGCGATGGGCGAAGCCGGCGGGATAGAGATCGTGCAGCCGCGTCTGCGCCACGATCACCGGCCAGTCGGGATGGCGCCGGCGCGCGGCGCGCAACGGGGCGAGGACAGCGTCGAGCGCCATGTCCTCGGCGCGCACGACAACGAGGATGAGATGCGCCTGGCCCTCGGCGAACGCGATGTCGTCGGCCGGATCGTAGGCGGCGGCGTCGGCGAGGCCGCGCGTGTCGAGAAAGCGCAGCAGCGGACGCTCGGGCGGCCACGCATATTTGCGTGCGGTGCGCGTCGCCGGCTGGAAGCCGTTGCCGATGTCGTCGCGGCCTTCGCCGGTGAGCGCGGCGACGATGCTGGTCTTGCCCGCCTGGGTCTTGCCGAGCAGCCAGATCACCGGCGCCTCGGCCTCGGCCAGCGCCGCTGCCTGGCGGATGGCGTCGTCGTCCGGCGCCTCGGCGGCGAGGCCGAGC
>JAEUKZ010000297.1 GCA_016793045.1 Alphaproteobacteria bacterium | reverse complement strand
CGCCTCATCGAGGACCTGCTCGACCTCTCGCGCCTCGACGCCGGCCAGATGGCGCTCGACGACGGCGAGGTCGACCTGCGCGCGGTGATCGACGACACCGTGCGGATGCTCGAGCTGCGGGCGCGGCGGGAGAAGGTGGCGCTCGCGGTCGAGATCGGGCCGGCGCTGCCGCGGCTGCGCGGCGATCGCGGCCGCCTGCAGCAGGTGCTGATCAATCTGATCGCCAACGCCGTGAAGTTCACGCCGACGAACGGCCGCGTCACCGTGCGCGCCGCGCTGGCCGCGAGCGGCGACATGTCGGTGCGGATCGCCGATACCGGCATCGGCATTCCCCCGCCGCTGCGCGCGCAGGTCTTCGAGCCGTTCTTTCAGGTCGCGGGCGGGGAGCAGGCCGAAGGGGTCGGGCTCGGCCTTTCGATCGTCCGCCGCCTCGTCGAGCTCCATGGCGGCACCGTCGCCATCCTCGACGAGCCGCCGCCCGGCACGGTGTTCGAGGTCCTGCTGCCGCGCGCGCGCGTGCTCAGCGCGCCTTCGCCCGCGCCGGGGGTCGATCCGCAGCGGCGGCTGCCGCTGTAGCGTTTAGGCCGTCAGCGTCCGCCGTCGGCGGCGCAGCGCGCGGAGAGCGCCGCCAGGACGCGCTTGAGCGCGGCGATGTCGCCCGGCGCGAAGCCGTCGAGAACCGCCGCCTCGTGGCGTTTCGCGAGCGCCACCAGCGGGCGGGCCGTGGCGCGTCCCTTGGCGGTCAGCCGCACGCGCGTGCTGCGCCGGTCGCCGGCCACCGGCCCGCGCGCGACCAGGCCGGCGCCTTCCATGCGGTCGATGATCTTGGTCAGCGTCGGCTGCGGCACGATGACGATGCGCGCGAGCGCGCCGATCGCATGGCCCTCGCTGCCCCAGAGCGTGGCGAGCACGCGCCATTCGGCCACGGCGAGGCCGGCGCGGCGGACCTGGGCATGGAACTGGCGCGAAACCTCGTGCGAGGCGCGCGCGAGGAGATAGGAGAGATAGCCGTCGACGAAGGCCGTCGAGCGCGCCCCCGTGCGCCGAATTCCATTCCTTTTCATATTATTCATAATCATGTATGTTACCGCAGCGTCGCCGGCGCGGCAATCGATCTCACCGGACTCAGGGACGGAACCATGCTCGCAGACCGCATCGAGGAGAAGTGGATCGCCGCCTTCGCCGCGGTGTTCGCGCGCTGCGCGGTCAAGCCGGGGGAGGCCGTCGCGATCCTGTCGGAAACGCAGTCGCGCGCGCTCAACGTCCGGCTCGCCGAACTGGCGCTGCTGCGGCTGCAGGCGCGCGCCTTCCACGTCGTCGTGCCGACACCGCCGCAATCGGCGCCCGTACCGGTGCGATCGACCGGCGCGTCGCTCGCGGTGCAGGGGCTGGCGCCGGTGGTCGCTGCGCTGGCGCAGGCCGGGATGGTCGTCGACCTGACCGTCGAGGGCATGCTGCACGCGCCCGAGCTGCCGGCGATCCTCAAGGGCGGTGCACGCCTGCTGATGGTCAGCAACGAACACCCCGACGCGCTCGAGCGCTTGCTGCCCAGCGACGCGGTGGCGGAGAAGGTCAAGCGCGGCTTCCGTCTGCTCAAGGCGGCGAAGGCGATGCGCGTCACCTCGGCGGCCGGCAGCGCGCTCGACGTGCGCGTCGAGGGCGCGATGCCGGCGGCGGTGTGGGGCTGGTGCGACCGGCCCGGCATGGTCGCGCACTGGCCGGCGGGGCTGGTGCTGTGCTTCCCGCGCAAGGGCAGCGTCGCCGGCCGGCTGGTGATGGCGCCGGGCGACGTCAACCTCACCTTCAAGCGCTACGTCGAATCGCGCATCGTCCTCACCATCGAGGACGACTACGTCACCAGGGTCGAGGGCGACGGGCTCGACGCCGCGCTGATGCGCTCGTATTTCGAGGCGTGGGGCGACCGCGAGGCCTACGGCGTCAGCCATCTCGGCTGGGGCATGAATCCCGGCGCGCGCTGGGAAGCGCTGGCGATGTACGACAAGCGCGACACCAACGGCACCGAGCTGCGCGCCTTCGCCGGCAACTTCCTCTATTCGACCGGCGCCAACGAGACCGCGGGGCGCTTCACCGCAGGCCATTTCGATCTGCCGATGCGCGGCCACACCATCGCCCTCGACGGCGCGGTGGTCGTCGACGCCGGCCGTCTGATCGGCGATCTCGCCTGAGACAGGAGGACAGGATGGCAACCAAGCTCGCCGGCGGCACCACGCCGGACCTCGACGCGATGATCGGGCTCGTGCGCACGCTCGGGCAGGAGAAGTTCGCCCCGCGCGCCGCGCGCTATGATGCCGACGCGACCTTCCCGTTCGAGAACTACGACGACCTGCGCGACGCCGGCCTGCTCAAGCTCTGCGTGCCGACGCGCCATGGCGGGCTCGGCGCCGACTATCGCACCTATTGCCTGGTCGCCGCGGAGATGGGGCGGTGGGACGGCGCGACCGCGCTCACCTTCAACATGCACGCGTGCTCGCAGCTGTGGACCGGGCCGCTCGCCGACGATCTCGACATGACCGCCGCGGACCGCGCCGAACTCGAGACGCTGCGCGCGGGCCACTTCAGGCGCGTGGTCGAGGAGGGCGCGATCTACGCCCAGCCGTTCTCGGAGGGCAGCGCCGCCGCCGCCGGCAAGGCGCCGTTCGGCACGCTCGCGACCAAGGTCGACGGCGGCTGGCTGATCAACGGCAAGAAGATCTTCGCCTCGCTCGCCGGGGCCGCGAACTACTACGGCGTGCTGTGCACCGAGGACAAGCCCGACCGCACGATGCGCGACACGCACTACGTCGCGGTGCCGGCCGACGCGCCGGGCCTCACCGTCACCGGCGACTGGGACCCGCTCGGGATGCGCGCGACCGTCTCGCGCACCCTGGTCATGAAGGACGTGTTCGTGCCCGACCAGATGCAGCTCATGCCGCGCGGGCTCTACTTCAAGGCCGCGACGGCGTGGCCGCACATGTTCATGACGCTCTCGCCGACCTACATGGGCATCGCCCAGGCGGCCTACGACTTCACCGTGCAGTATCTGCGCGGCGAGGTGCCGGGCCAGCCGCCGGTCAAGCGGCGCATGTACCCGACCAAGCAGATCGCGGTCGCCGAGATGTACATCAAGCTGCAGCAGACCCGCGCGCTGTTCGAGCGTACGATCGCCGAAGCGCGGGTCAATCCGGGCAAGGAGGCGCGGCTGCGCTGCTACGCGACGCAGTACACGATCATGGAGAACGCCAACGAACTCTGCCGGCTGGCGATCCGCACCTGCGGCGGCCAGTCGATGCTGAAGTCGCTGCCGCTCGAACGGCTCTACCGCGACAGCCGCTGCGGCTCGCTGATGCTGCCGTGGACGGCGGAACTCTGCCTCGACCGGCTCGGCCGCGAGACGCTCTACGAACCCGGCGAACAGGACGACTAGGGCGCATGGACCTGTCGCGCTGGATCGCGCGCAACGCGGCGTGGCGGCCGCACTGGCCGGCGCTCGTCTTCGCGGACGAGCCGATCAGCTATCGCGCGCTCGATGCCGGCATCGCGCAGCTCGCCGCGGCGCTCGCGGGGACCTTCGCGGTCAAGCGCGGCGACCGCATCGCGGTCCTCTCCTACAACCGGCCGGAATACGTCGCGCTGATCTTCGCCGCGGCGCGGATCGGCGCCATCGTCGTGCCGCTCAACTGGCGCCTCGCGCCGCCCGAGCACGGCCAGATCCTCGCCGACGCCGATCCGGCGCTGCTCGTCGTCGACGGCGACCTGCAGGCGCGTGCGGAGGACCTCGCGCGCATGGCGCCGCGCGCGCACCGTGCGGCGATCGACTTCGCGCTCGACGGCTGGACCGAGCTCGCGGATGCCTGCGATGCCGCGGGGCCGCCGCCGGCGCCGGTCGGCCGCCCCGAGGACCCGGTGCTGCTGGTCTACACCTCGGGCACCACGGGCCGCCCCAAGGGCGCGGTGCTGACCCAGGGCGCGGTGACGTGGAACGCGGTCAATTCGGTGTGGGCGCACGACTTCACCTCGGAGGACCGCATCCTCACCACGTTGCCGCTGTTCCACGTCGGCGGCCTCAACATCCAGACGCTGCCGGCGCTGCATGCCGGCGCCACGGTGCTGCTGCACAAGCGCTTCGCCCCCGCCGAGATGCTGGCGGCGATCGCGCGCGACCGGCCGACCGTGACCTTGCTCGTGCCGGCGGTGATGAAGGCGTTGACCGAGCACCCGCAATGGGAGCGCGCCGACCTGTCGAGCCTGCGCCTCGCGATGGCCGGGTCGTCGGTGGTGCCGGTCGATCTCATCCGGCCGTTCCACGCGCGCGGCGTGCCGGTCGGCCAGGTCTATGGCGCGACCGAGACCGGGCCGGTGTCGATCGTCCTGCGCGGGATCGACGCGATGCGCAAGGAGGGCGCCTGCGGGACGCCGGCGATCCACTGCGATGCCCGCATCGTCGACGATCGCGACGAGGACGTGAAGCCGGGCGAGCGCGGCGAGATCCTGCTGCGCGGACCGCACATCACCCAGGGCTACTGGCGCGACAGCGCGTCGACCAGCGCGGCGTTCCTGGGCGGCTGGTTCCGCACCGGCGACATCGGCCACCAGGACGAGGACGGGCACTTCTGGGTCGATGACCGCAAGAAGGACATGATCATCTCCGGCGGCGAGAACATCTATCCGGCGGAACTCGAGGCGGTGCTCGAGACCGACCCGACGATCGCCGAGGCGGCGGTGGTCGCGCGGCCCGACGCGAAATGGGGCGAGGTGCCGGTGGCGATCGTCGTGCCGCGCGCCGGCGCGGCGGTCGATCCCGACGCGGTCAAGGCGCGCTTCGCGGGCCGGCTTGCCAAGTTCAAGCATCCGCACGACGTCGTCATCGTCGACAGCCTGCCGCGCAACGCGATGGGGAAGGTCCTGCGCTACGTGCTGCGCGAGACGCTGCGCGGGTAGGGCGGCGGCGTCAGAAGCGCTTGCGCGGCTCGGCCGCGGCGGGACCGCCGCCATCCATCGCGTCGTAGCCCATCGAGGCCAGGCGCGCGCGCGCCGCGCGCGAGCCGCGCTGCGCCGACAGCCTGAAGAAGCGGACCGCGAGCGCCTCGTTGCGCGGCACCAGCCGGCCGGCGTCGTACATCTGGCCGAGCTCGAAATAGGCGGCGGCGTTGCCGCCGATGGCGCGATCGCAGATGTCGATCAGGCGGAAGATGAACGTCGGGTCGTAGACCGGCAGCCGTCGGCACTCGCTCGCCGACAAGGGCGGAATGCCGCGCTGCGCCGGCGGCGGGGCGGGCGGGGGCGTGTTCGCGACCGGCGGCGGGACCGCGGCGACCTGGCCCTTGCCGGGCGGATTGGCCGGCGTCGCCGGGCGGATCGCGTCGGGATCGACGCGCTGCGGCGGCGGCGCGGGGGGCGTCGCCGGCGGGTTCGGCGTGGCCGTCTGCGGCGGCCGCGGGGGGCGGGGCGTCGGCGGCGCGGGCGGGGTTGCCGGCGGCACGGTCGCGACCTGCGGCGGCGGCTCGGGCGTCTGCGCCAGCCGGGTCAGGGCGTTCTGGGCCTGCTGCAGACCCTGATCGGCGGCGCGGCGATACCACTGTTCGGCCTCCGCCCGGCTGCGCGCCACGCCGCGCCCCTGCTCGTACATCTCGCCGAGATTGAACTGCGCGGCCGCCAGGCCCTGGTCGGCGGCACGGCGCAGCAATCGGGCCGCCTCGGCATCGTCGCGCGTCACGCCCTGGCCGTCGCGCAGCATGCGCGCGAGCGCGTTCTGGGCGGGGGCATAGTTCTGGTCGACGGCGCGGCGCAGCAGCCGCGCCGCCTCCGCGAGGTCCTGCGGCACGCCGCGTCCGGTCTGCAGCAGGATCGCGAGATTGTACTGCGCGGCGGCGAGGCCCTGGTCGGCCGCCTGGCGATAGAGTTCGGCGGCACGCGCAAGGTCCTGGGCGACGCCGAGTCCATCCTCGTACATCGTCGCGAGGGCGTTGCGCGCTTCGGCGTGGGCCTGCTCGGCGGCGCGGCCGTACCAAGTCACGGCCTCGCGGTCGTCCTGGGTGACGCCGCGCCCGGTCTGGTAGGCGCGGCCGAGATTGTACTGCGCGTCGCTGTTGCCCTGTTCGGCGGCCTGGCGGAACAGGGCGGCGGCGGCTTCGTCGTCGCGGGCGGTGCCGCGGCCGTCCGCGATCATCTCGCCGAGTTCGTTGCGGGCGGCGGCGAGTCCCTGTTCGGCCGCGAGCCGGAAGAAGCGGACCGCCTCCTCGTCGTTGCGGGTGACGCCGCGACCGAGCGCATAGGCCTCGCCGAGCACCAGCAGTCCAGCCGCGTCGCCGCGCAGCGCCCGCTGGCACGCCGTGCGCGTGTCGCCCTGGACGCGCGCGCAGTCCGCCGCGGCAAGCGGGCGGGCCGCCGGCGGCGCGTCGGCGGCCGGCGTGGCCGGGGCCTGCTGGGCGGCGGCCGGCATTGCCAGGACCGTCGCGGCGATCAACGCCCCGACTCGAAGGAGGCTGCGGCTGGCCGGCATGGAATGGATGGCTGCTCGGGTCGACGACATCGTGATAACGGCCGGTTCGGGCCGCGCAATCCTCTTGATAACACAGTTTAGCACGACTTCAGGTGCGTTCGGAGTTTGGCGAATTTATGTATTCTATATCATATGCTTGCAAATATATTCTTAGAATCGAGATTAGCCTTGGCGATCACGGTTGCGCGCGGTGCATGGCGGCAGGGTTGATCGTCATGCCGGCTTGGCCGATGTTTCTGCGACAGTGCGGTGGCGGCCATCCCCAACCGGCCGCGCAAGCCGCCACGGCGCAGGAGTTCGGATGACCAGCCTTCTCTTCAGTCCGGTCCGGGTGGCCGGCCGCGATCTGCCCAATCGTATCGTCGTGTCGCCGATGTGCCAGTACAGCGCGGTCGACGGCACGGCGCAGGCATGGCATCGGCTGCATCTCGGCAGCTTCGCGGCGTCCGGCGTCGGCACGCTTATCCTCGAGGCGACTGCGGTCGAGCGCGCCGGCCGGATCACCCATGGCTGCCTCGGACTCTACAGCGACGCCAACGAAGCCGCGCTTGCACCGATCCTCGCCGACCTGCGCGCGGTCGCGCCGGCGATGCGCATCGGCATCCAACTCGCCCATGCCGGGCGCAAGGCGTCGTCGCAGCGCCCGTGGGAGGGCGGCGAGGGTCTCGGCCCGGACCAGGAGCCGTGGCCGACGGAAGCGCCGTCGGCGATCGCCTTCGGGCCTGGCCGTCCGGTGCCGAAGGAGATCGACGCCGACGGCCTGGTCCGGATTCGCGAGGCATTCGTCGCATCGGCGCGGCGCGCCGACCGGCTCGGCTTCGATCTGATCGAGCTGCATGCCGCGCACGGCTATCTGCTGCACGCCTTCCTGTCGCCGATCTCCAACCAGCGGCGCGACTCCTATGGCGGCTCGCCCGAGAACCGCATGCGCTTCCCGCTCGAGGTTGCCAGGGCCGTGCGCGCGGCGTGGCCGCGCGACAAGGCGCTCGGCGTGCGGATCACAGGCTCGGACTGGATCGAGGGCGGCCTCACGCTCGACGATGCGGTCGCGCTGTCGCGGGCGCTCGAGGCGGCCGGGCTCGATTTCGTCACGGTGTCGAGCGGCGGCGTCGTCCCGGGCGTCAAGATTCCGGTGCGGCCGGGCTATCAGGTCCATTTCGCCGCGGCGGTGAAGCGGGCCACGAAGCTTGCGGTGATGACCGTGGGCATGATCAATGACCCGCACCAGGCCGAGGCGATCGTCGCGTCGGGCGAAGCCGATCTGATCGCGATCGGCCGCGCCTTCCTCGACGATCCGCACTGGCCGTGGCGCGCGGCGGCGGCGCTGGGCGCCAAGCCGCCGCATCCGGTCCAGTACGAACGGGTGCGCGCGGAGCTGTGGCCGGGTGCGGTCGCGGTGGCGGGGCATCGGCCCGGCGATGCGAAGCGGCCGCCCTCGGCGGCATAGGATCGGTACACGAGTCCGGCCCCGCTGCGCGGGGCCGCTTCAGATGGAGGCAGCGTGGGACAGTTCGGAATCGGCCAGGCGGTTCGCCGCAAGGAAGACATTCGCTTCACCACCGGCACCGGCCGGTACACCGACGACATCAACCTGCCGCGGCAGGCCTATGCGTATCTGCTGCGCTCGCCGCACGCGCATGCGCGCATCGTCTCGATGGACACCGCGGCGGCGCGCGGCGCGCCCGGCGTCCTCGCCGTCTACACCCACGCGGACCTCTCCGGGATGGGGCCGATCGTCTGCATCGCGCCGATCAAGAACCGCGACGGCAGCGACTTCGCCAATCCAGGCCGGCCGCATCTGGCAAGCGATCGCGTGCGCCACGTCGGCGATCCCGTCGCCATGGTGGTCGCGGAAACCATCGACCAGGCGCGCGACGCGGCGGAGCTGATCGCGGTCGACTACGACCCGCTGCCCGCCGTCGTCGATCCGGTCGCCGCGGTCGAGCCCGGCGCTCCGCTGCTGTTCGAAAAGGCGCCCAACAACGTCATCCTCGACTGGGGCCTCGGCGACGAGAAGGCGACCGCGGCGGCATTCGCCGCGGCCAAGCGCGTCGTCAAGGCCGAACTCGCGATCAACCGCGTCGTCGTCGCCTCACTCGAGCCGCGCGTCGTGCTGGCGGAGTTCGATGCCGGGACCGGCCGTTTCACCGTCCATCTCGGCACCCAGGGCGTCTTCGGCATGCGCCGCGCGATCGCCAAGCACATGGGCGTCGCGGAGGACAAGGTCCGCATCATCACGCCCGATGTCGGCGGCAGCTTCGGGATGAAGACCTTCGACTTCCCCGAGAACGCGCTGGTGCCGTTCGCCGCGCGCAAGCTCGGCCGTCCGGTGAAGTGGACGAGCGACCGCCAGGAGGCGTTCCTCAGCGACACGATGGGCCGCGAGGCGCATGTCCGCGCCGAACTCGCGCTCGACGCCGACGCGCGCTTCCTCGCAGTGCGGATGGAGAGCCACGCCAATATCGGCGCCTATCCGTCGTATTTCTCGATCTTCGTGCCGACGATGGCCGGGCTGCGGCTGCTCACCGGCGCCTACAGGATTCCGGCGGCGTATGCGCATGTCCGCGCGGTCGTGACCAACACGGCCTGGGTCGACGCCTATCGCGGCGCCGGGCGGCCCGAGACGTCGTACATCATCGAGCGGCTCGTCGACGCCGCGGCGGTCGAAACCGGCCTGACGCGCGACGAAATCCGCCGGCGCAACTTCGTGCCGGCCTCGGCGATGCCCTATCAGACGCCGATGATCGTCAACTACGACAGCGGCGATTTCGCGGGCACCATGAAGCTCGGCCTCGAAAAGGCCGGCTGGGGCGGTTTCGAGGCGCGCCGTGCCGAGGCGAGGCGGCGCGGCAAGCTGCGCGGCATCGGCATGTCGTACTATCTGGAGGTCACCGCCGCGGCGCCGCAGGAAGCGGCCGACCTGAAGTTCACCGACGACGGGCGCGTGCGCATGGCGATCGGCTGCGGACCGTCGGGGCAGGGCCACGAAACCGCCTTCGCCCAGATCCTCGAGGACCGGCTCGGCGTGCCCTTCGACAAGATCGACTTCGTCTACGGCGATTCCGACGCGCTCAAGCAGGGCGGCGGCACCGGCGGCGCCAAGACGCTGATGCTCGCCGGCACCGCCGTGATCGACGGTGCGGAGAAGATCATCGTCAAGGGCCGCAAGCTCGCGGCGCACGTGCTCGAAGCGGCCGAAGGCGACATCGAGTTCAAGGACGGCCTGTTCACGATCGCCGGCACCGATCGCTCGATCGACGTGATGGCGCTGGCGGCGCGGGCGCGCACCCTCAAGAACGCGCCCGAAGGCGTGCCGACCTCGCTCGACGACGTCGGCCTCAGCACCGCCACCAAGAACACCTTCCCCAACGGCTGCCATGTCTGCGAGCTCGAGATCGACGAGGAGAC
>JAEUKZ010000224.1 GCA_016793045.1 Alphaproteobacteria bacterium | reverse complement strand
CCAATGGGCTGGTCGGCCAGTACTGGGACACGCTGCATTCAATTACCGACGACAGCGACCCGTCCGCGCGCGGCGAGCCGCTCGCGGTTCTCAACGGCAAGGGCCGCGAAGGCGCGTTGATCGCTCCGATCCGCAAGATCGTTCTCACCCCGGCGATCCCGCCCGGCCCGTTTGCCTATTGGCAATGCGAACAGCAGCAGCGCCGCAAGCAGCTCGAAGAAATTGAAGCGATCGCGCGCCAGGGCGGACGCGCCTTCTATCAGCCGCTGCTCGAAGACATCGCCGAGACGCAGGCAGCCTTCGCCGAACTCGCGGCCGCGACGCAGCAGCGCATGGGCGCCGACGCGCCGCCCACCAGCGCCATCCGCGACGTTCTCGTCCAGGTGGCGGACATGGTGCAGCTCATCTCGGGCATACGTCTCGACGAGCCGGGCGTGCCGGCGGCCGCTCCGGCGGTCGCGGGCGGCGCGCCCGCGCCGGCAGCGGGCGGCGGTGGCGAGATCGGCTCGCGCGAACAGGCGCTTGCCACGATACTGCGCGTCGCCCGCTATTTCCGCGAGCACGAGCCGCACTCGCCGATTTCCTATACGCTCGAGGATGCGGTGCGCAGGGCACGTCTCGCGCTGCCCGAGCTGCTCGAGGAGCTGCTCCAGGACGAAGAGACGCGGCGCCGGATGCTGATGAATGCCGGCATCCAGCCAGCCGCGCCGAAGCCCGCCTAGCGCGCGCCGGAACCCGCGCATCCGCGTCGGGTATCGCGCGTCAGAATTATATGATACGATTCAGCCAGTTAGACCAGGGAGATGCCCATGCCGTCGGTACAGGACAAGCTTGATCGCGTTCGCAAGCCGCGGGTCCACATCAAGTACGAGGTGGAAACCGAAGGTGCCGTCGTCGAGAAGGAGCTGCCATTCGTCGTCGGCGTGATGGGCGACTTTTCCGGCGACCCGACCCGCAAGCTCGAAGACCTGCGCGACCGGAAGTTCGTGCAGATCGATCGCGACAATTTCAACAAGGTCATGGAGCGCATGGCGCCCGGGCTCAACCTGAAGGTCGCCAACAAGCTCAGCGACGACGCGACGGAAATGTCGGTGAACCTGAAGTTCAACTCGATGGAGGACTTCGAGCCGGCGCAGATCGTCGAACAGGTCGAGCCGCTGAAGCATCTGCGCGAAACCCGCGACAAGCTGCGCGAGCTGCTGGCGAAAGCCGACCGCTCCGACGATCTCGAGCGTCTGCTCGAGGAAGTCCTCAAGGACAAGAGCGCGCTCAAGCGACTGGCCGACGAGCTCAAGCAACGCGAAGGGGGACAGTAAGCCATGGCCGACACCCAACGGCAGGCCGGCACCGGCCCTGCAGCGCAAGAGGCCGGCGAATCGCTGCTCGACCAGGCGATCGGCGCGACCAAGCAGACCGATCGCGACACCGCCCAGGACCTGCTCAAGACGCTGACGCAGGAGGCGATGGCGGGCACTCTCACGTTCAGCAAGAGCCTGTCGCAGACCGTCAAGAAGGCGATCGCGCTGATCGACGGACAGATTTCGAAGCAGCTCGCCGCGATCATGCACGATCCGCGGTTCCTGCAACTCGAAGGCTCGTGGCGCGGACTCCATCACCTGGTGATGAACAGCGAAACCGGGCCGATGCTGAAGATCCGCACGCTCAACATCAGCAAGCGGCAGCTCGGCAACGATTTCGCCAAGGCGAGCGAGTTCGACCAGAGCCTGCTGTTCAAGAAGATCTACGAGAACGAGTTCGGGACCCCCGGCGGCGAGCCCTACGGCGCGCTGATCGGCGACTACGAATTCTCGAACCATCCCGACGACATCGACCTGCTGCGCGGCCTGTCCGGCGTCGCGGCGGCAGCGTTCGCCCCGTTCATCTCGGCGGCGAGCCCGAAGCTCTTCGAATTCGACGACTTCCGCGCCCTCAAGGACGTGCGCGACCTGTCGATGATCTTCGAAGGTCCGAAATATGCGAAGTGGCGCTCGCTGCGCGACAGCGAGGATTCGCGCTTCCTCTGCCTGACGATGCCGCGCACGCTGGCGCGCCTTCCCTACGGCAAGGACACCAAGCCGATCGACGAGTTCGACTATGAGGAATCGGCGACCGGCAAGGCGCTGCCGCACGAGGAATATTGCTGGATGAACGCCGCCTACGTGATGGGCGCACGCCTCACCGACGCGTTCGCGCGCTACGGCTGGTGCACGGCGATCCGCGGCGCCGAAGGTGGCGGCAAGGTCGAGAACCTGCCGAGCCACACCTTCACCAGCGACGACGGCGACGTCGACCAGAAATGTCCGACCGAGATCGGCATCACCGATCGCCGCGAGGCCGAACTCAGCAAGCTCGGCTTCCTGCCGCTCTGCCACTACAAGAACACGGACTACGCGGTGTTCTTCGGCGGGCAGTCGGTGCAGAAGCCGAAGAAGTACGACCGCCCGGAGGCGACGGCCAACGCCGCCATTTCGGCCCGCCTGCCCTACATGATGGCGTCGTCGCGCTTCGCCCACTACCTGAAGATCATGGGCCGCGACAAGATCGGCTCGTTCATGGAAGTGTCGGACTGTGAGAAGTGGCTGAACCGCTGGATCAACAACTACGTCAACGCCAACGAGAGTGCGGGGCCGGAAGCCAAGGCGCGCTTCCCGCTGCGCGAGGCGCGGGTGACGGTCGAGGAGATTCCGGGCGCACCGGGCTCGTACAACGCCGTCGCGCATCTGCGGCCCTGGCTCCAGCTCGAAGAGCTGACGACCTCGTTGCGGATGGTCGCACGCATTCCGCAGAAGGCCTGACCGGTCGACCATGCTGGCCGACGTCGCGGCTCCGTCGGTCGCAGCGCCTCACGGGGGGAGCGCCGGCGATCGGCGGCGGGCGCGCCGGTCGGCAGCCGGCACGATCGATGCGGTGATCGCGGCGATCGACCGGCTGCTCTCTGCCCAGGTCGACGCGATCATCCATCATCCGCGCTTCCAGCGGCTCGAGGCGGGCTGGCGCGGGCTCGCTTGGCTGGTCGCCGGCGCCAGCGACGCGCGCGGCGTCAAGGTTCGCCTGCTGTCGCTGTCGTGGCACAGCCTGGTGCGCGATTTCGAGCGCTCGGTCGAGTTCGACCAGAGCAATCTCTTCGCCAAGGTCTACAGCAGCGAATTCGACATGCCGGGCGGCGAGCCCTTCGGGCTGATGGTCGCCGACTACGAGCCCACCACCCATCCGCGCGACGTCACGGCCCTGCGCGAACTTGCGGCGGTCGGCGCGGCGGCATTCTGTCCGATCGTGCTCGGCTGCTCGCCCTCGCTGTTTCAGCTCGAGCATTTCGCCGGGCTCGCGCCGCACATCGACCTCACCGGCCTCTTCAACGGGCCGGCCTATCGCGGCTGGCAGTCCTTGCGCCGCAACGAGGACTGCCGATTCCTGGCGATCGCACTGCCGCGCGTCCTGTTCCGCCTTCCCTATCGCTGCGACGGTACCCGGGCCGACGGCTTCGTCTACAGCGAGGCGACGCATGGCCGCAACGGCGAGGACTGGCTGTGGGGAAGCGCCGCCTATGCCTTCGCCGCCGTCACGATCCGCTCGTATGCGTCGCATGGCTGGTTCGCGGATCTGCGCGGCGCGGCGCCCGACCGCACCGGCGGCGGCCTCGTCGACCAGCTTCCCGTTCCGTATTTCACGACCGACCGGCCGGGGGTCGGACTCCGCGCCCCGATCGAGGTCGCGATCAGCGAGCGCCATGAGCGCGAACTCGCCGAGCTCGGCCTGATCCCGCTGATGCCCGCGCGGCTCACGCCGCATCTCGTCTTCTACAGCAACCAGTCGCTCCATCAGCCGGCGCGCTACGACCAGGCGATCGCGCGCAACAACGCGCGGCTTTCGGCGATGCTGCAGCAGGTCCTCTGCGCCGCGCGGTTCGCCCACTTCCTCAAGGTCATCATCCGCGACAAGATCGGCAGCTTCGCGACCGCGGACGAATGCCAGAAGCGGCTGACCGAATGGATCAACGGCTACTGCATGGCGAACGACCATGCGTCTGAGGAGCTGAAGGCGACCTATCCGCTGCGCGAGGCGCGCATCGAGGTCAACGACATTCCCGGCAAGCCGGGGCACTATGCCTGCGTCGCCCATCTCCAGCCGCAGTTCCAGCTCGAGGAGATCAGCGCGGTGTTCAGGCTGGTGACGGTGCTGCAGGAAGCGCGCGCGGCGTGAAACGCGACGGCCGGGCCGCCGGCGAAAGAGGACCGATCCGATGACGACCGATGCCAAGACACTGTTCTCCGAGGGCGGGCTGGCCGCTGCGATCGAGGCCCAGATGGCGCTCGTGCGCCAGCGCGCCACCGACGCCGACGCGCGGGCGTTCCTGACCGATCTGCTCTGCTTCGCCGGCGATTTCGAGCGTGCCGACAAGCAGCTCGACGTCATCGCCTCGCAGCGCACCGATCTCGCCGTGCCGGTCGCGCTGTCGCGCCAGCTCGTGCGCGCCGCGGTCGCGCGCCGCGACGTCTTCGAGAAGGGCCGCCCGCCGGAGCTGCTGGCCGGCGCCGACGGCACGATCCAGGCGAGCCTCCGCGTCCTGCTCGACGTCCGGCAGGGCGCGGCCGCCGCCGCCGCCGCCGCTGCGGCGGAACTCGAAGCCAGCCACCCGCGCCTTCGCGGGACCTGCGACGGTGCCGCATTCGACGACGTCCGCGATGCCGACGACGTGACCGCCCGGGTGCTCGAAGTGCTCACTTCGACCGGCAAGTATTACTGGGTCCCGCTGTCGTCGATCGGCCTGCTCGAATTCCGCAAGCCCGAGCGCGCCCGCGACCTTCTGTGGCGGCGCGCGCATATCGAAGTGCGCGGCGGTCCCGACGGCGAGGTCTACGTGCCCGCGATCTATCCGCTCGCGCCCGATGCCGGCGCCGCCAACGCCGATGCGCTGCGGCTCGGGCGCGAGACGGACTGGCGCGGGCGCGACGGCGAGCCCGCGCGCGGCATCGGCCAGCGCGTCTTTCTCGTCGGCGACGAGGGCCGGCCGATCAACGAGATCGGCACGCTCGCCTTTGCGGCGCCGGCTGCGGCCGGTTGACGCCTGCAATGGCCGCGGACCGCGATTCCCTGCTGCAGCTTTCGCTGCTCGACCGGCTGATCGACAGTCAGCCCGATTCGAGAAGCGACGCCCCGGTGACCGGCCGCCAGTCGCTGACGCAGGTGCGCGCGGCCGTGCGCCGCGACCTCGAGGCCCTGCTCAATGCCCGCGCGCGCTACCGCGCCTGGCCCGATTCGCTCGGCGAAATTGGCCGGTCGGTCGTATCCTACGGGCTGCCCGACCGCGCGGTGGCGGCGATGAGCGGCGGGCACTGGCGCGAACGGCTGCGCAAGGCGATCGAGGATGCGATCCGGAAATTCGAGCCGCGCCTGATCGGCGTGGTCGTCACGGTCATCGACGACGCGAGCGGCATCGACCGGTCGATCCGCTTTCGCATCGAGGCGACGATCAATCTCGATCCGGCGCCCGAGCCCGTGACCTTCGACTCGCAGCTCGACCCGACGACGAACGTCGTCCTCGTCGCCGACCGCTAGGCATCGCCCGATGGATGACCTGCTTCCCCACTACAATCGCGAACTCGAGTTCCTGCGCCGCGAGAGCGCGGAGTTCGCCCAGCGCTTTCCCAAGGTCGCGGGCCGGCTCCGTCTCGGCGGCGACGTCATCGAGGATCCGCACGTTGCGCGGCTCGTCGAGAGCATCGCGCTGCTCAATGCGCGCATCCAGCTCAAGCTCGACGACGACTTTCCGGAACTCACCGAGTCGCTGCTCAACGTCCTCTATCCGCACTATCTCGCTCCGATCCCCGCCATGGGCATCGTCCAGATGTCGCCGTCGGACGCGCTCGGCGGCGCCTACGACGTGCCGGGCGAGAGCGAGTTCGAGACCGAGCCGGTCGGCGGCGAGCCATGCCGGTTCCGCACCACCCAGCCGGTCAAGCTGTGGCCGATCGAGATCGCCGCGATCACCTTGAGCGGCCGGCCGTTCCGTGCCCCGCAGGTGCCGCAGGCGCGCGGGGCGCTTGCGGTGCTGCACGTCAAGCTCCGCTGCACCGGCGATCGCGCGAACTTCACCGAGCTGCAGCCCGACACGCTGCGTTTCTTCCTCGCCGGCCCGCCCGCCCAGGCGATGCCGCTCTACGAGATGCTGACCAACCGGCTGCTCGCCGTGGCGGTGGCGGAAGGGCCCGCCGACGCGCGGGCCTCGGTGCTGCCGGCCTCTGCGGTGCAGCCGGTCGGCTTCGACCGCGGCAGCGCGATCCTGCCGCAGCCTGCACGCTCGTTCGTCGGCTACCGGATCCTCACCGAATATTTCGCGTTCCCCGAGAAGTTCCTGTTCGTCGACATCGTCGGCATCTCCGCGCGCGCGCTGCTCGGTGCCGGGCGGGAACTCGACCTCTTCTTCTACGTCTCGGAAACCGACAAGGAGCTCGAGCGGTCGCTCTCGCACGATTCGCTCAAGCTCGGCTGCACGCCGGCGATCAACCTGTTCGCCCAGCGCGCCGAGCCGATCCGCCTCGGCGGCACGGCCTACGAGTATCGTGTCGTGCCCGACGCGCGGCGGCCCGACGCGCTCGAGGTCTACTCGATCCAGGCCGTCACCGCGAGCGGGCTCGACGGAACCGAACAGCCCTTCGCCCCCTTCTTCGGACTCGACCATGCGGCGCGCGACCAGCGGCGGTTCTGGCAGAGCAAACGGCGGGCCGGCGCGCGCGCGCGCGACAATGGCACCGAAGTGTTCCTCACCTTCGTCGATCGCGACGCCAACCCGGCCACGGCAGCGGCTTCGACGGTGTCGGTCGAGACCCTGTGCCTGAACCGCGACCTGCCGAGCCGGCTGCCCTTCGGCGGCGGAAGGCCGCGGCTGGAACTGCTCGCGCCGACCCCGGCGGTGCGGCAGATCGCGCTCATCTCGCCGTTCACGCCGACCCGCCGTCCGCCGCTGCGCGGCGGCCAGCTCTGGCGGCTGCTCTCGCACCTCACCCTGCGACACTTGTCGATCGCCGGCGGCGAGGACGGAGCCGAGGCGCTGCGCGAGATCCTGCGCCTCTACGACTTCTCCGACACGCCAGAAGTGCGCAGCCAGATCGAGGGAGTCGTTTCGGTGGTCAGCCAGCGCGGTCTCGCGCGTGTCTCGACCGAAGGCTCGACCGCGATCGCCCACGGGCTCGACGTCAGCCTCGTGCTCGACGCCGCCCGTTTTCCGCCCGGCGGCGCCTATCTCTTCGGATCGGTGATGGACCGGTTCTTCGGCCTCTATGCGGCGGTGAACGCGTTCTCGCGGCTCGCCGTCAAGCTTCAGGATCGTCCGGGAATTCTGCGCCAATGGCCGCCACGCACGGGCGAGAAGATCCTTCTGTGATCGAACTCCTGCGGCGCTCGCCGCAGGAGTTCGACTTCTTCCAGGCGGTGCTGGTGCTGGAGCTGTTCGCCCAGACCCAGGCGCCGCGCGGACGGGCTGCACCGCTTCTCGGCGAGACCACCGACCCGGCGGACGAGCCGGTCGCGTTCGTCGGCGTTCCGGGCCTCAGCTTTCCGCCTTCCGACGTCCCGACCTACGCCGAACGCGACGGCGCCCGGCCGGAGCTTGCGGTGGCGGTGCTCGGCCTCGCCGGATTCGTCGGCGTCCTGCCCCAGCACTACGCCGAACTCGTGCTCATGCGGCTGCGCGACAACGACCATGCCGCTTCCGCCTTCCTCGACGCGCTGACCCATCGCACCGTCAGCCTGTTCGTGCGTGCCTGGAAGAAGTACCGCCTCGCCGCGCAGGTTCTGGCCGCCGGCGGCGACCCGGCGGCGACCAGGGCCGGCACCGGAATCACGGGCTTCATCGACGCGATCCTCGGCTTCGGCACGGCGGGTCACCGCGACCGGCTGGCCGTGCCGCACGACGTGCTGCGCTTCTATGCCGGCGCGCTTGCCGGCAACCCGGCATCGCCGGCGATGCTCGAGGCGATGCTGTCGGACTATTTCGGGGAGTCGATCCGGGTCGAAACCTTCGTGGGGCGCTGGGAAACCCTCGCGCCGTCAGAACAGACGCGGCTGGTCCCGACCGGCTATTGCCGCCTGGGCGAGGAAGCGCTGCTGGGCGCGCGAATCCTGCGGCCCGACGGCGCCTTCCGCATCCGGATCGGACCGCTGAGCTACGCGCGCTTCCGCGCCTTCCTGCCGGATGGGCGCTGGCTGCGCGAACTGATCCACCTGGTGCGGCTGTTCGTCGGCGAGGCGCTCTATTTCGACGCCCAGCCGACGCTCGAGAAGGACGAGGTCCCCGAGCTGCAGCTGCGCAGCGTCGCGGACGACCGCAGCCCGCGCCTTGGCTGGAACACCTGGGTCATCTCGGCACCGCCGGCAACGGACCGCAGCGATGCGATCCTCGGATCGGGCCTTGTCGCCTGACCGGCGCACGCGACCGGCATCGCGGTCCGCGCCGGCGCGCGGGCGGCTCGGGCGCCGCCGCCTTCTTCTCGCCGCGGCGGCGCTTGCCGCCGGCGGTTCGGCGCGCGCCCAGCCCGCAACCGTCGATCTCGCCCTCGTCCTCGCGGCCGACTGTTCGGGCAGCGTCCGCGAACAGCAGTATCTGCTGCAGCAGCAAGGCACCGCCGACGCGTTCCGCTATCCTGCGATCGTCGAGGCGATCCTCGGGGGCGCCAACGCGGCGATCGCGGTCGCGCATTTCCACTGGTCGGGCCCGACGCGCCAGCATCTCGCGGTTCCGTGGACGGCGCTGCGCAGCCCCGCCGACATCGCATCCTTCGCCGACCGGATCGAGGCCGCGCCGCGGCGCATCTGGGGCGGCGGCACGGCGCCCGGCGGGGCGATCGAGCATGGCCGCGCACTGCTCGAAGCGATGCCGTTCCGCTCGTCGCGCTGGATCATCGACGTGTCGGGCGACGGGCGCACCAATGCCGGGCCGCCGTCCGCCGGCGCACGCGACGCGGCCGTGGCGCGCGGCATCACCATCAACGGCCTGCCGATCCTCCACGTCGAGCCCGACATCGACGACTACTACGAGCACAACGTGATCGGAGGGCCCGGTGCCTTTCTGGTTCCCGCGCGCGACTTCGTCGACTTCGCCGACGCGATGCGCCGCAAGCTGATCCGCGAGCTGGCCGCGGACCGGCCGCCGCGGCCCGTCGATTCAGCGTAGCGGGAAGCCAAGCGCGGCAAGCGCCGCACGCAGGGCGTCGCGGCCGCGCAGGGCCGCCACGCTTCCGACGCGCGCGAGGACGCGCTTCGTCCAGCCTTCGTTCGACATCTCGTTGCGCAAAGAGAAGCCGGCGAGGATGCGGTCGTAGTCCGCTATCCGCGCGGCCTCATCGTGCGCCGCGTAGCGTCCGCGATGAAGCACGACGTCCTGCGGCAGCCGCGGCTTGACCTCCGCCGCGGCGCCGGCAGCTTCATAGCCGATGCACAGCCCGAACACGGGCGCCGCGCCGGGCGGCAGCCCAAGCAGCGCAGCGACGCGGCGCACATCGTTGCGCAGCGCGCCGATATAGACCGTGGCAAGTCCGAGTGATTCCGCCGCGACGACGGCGTTCTGCGCCGCCAGCGCCGCATCGATCGCGGCGACGAGGAACATCTCCAGATAGTCGAGCCCTTCGAGCCGCGCCCCGTTCGCGGTGCCGAGACGCTGCAGCCGCGACAGGTCGGCGAGCCAGACCAGAAAGATCGGGCATTGCGCGACATGCGCCTGATCATTGGCGATCGCCGCGAGTGCCGCGCGCGCGTCCTTGTCGTCGACCGCGATCACCGACCATGTCTGCAGATTGGAGCTCGTCGCGGCGGATTGCGCCGCCGCTATCAGCGTCTCGAGCGTCCCGGGAGGCGGCGCCTGGCGGGCATAGGCGCGTACCGAGCGATGGCCGAGCAACCGGGCGATCGTCTCGTTCCATGGGCCCTGCGGCGCGCCGGCGTCGTCGCCGTAGCGGCGCGTCCAGACCGTCGTCCGGCTCAGATCGATGTCATGGGGCATGGGAAGCGGGGCTGGGAGCGTCTGGAGGTGCGGGCGGCGGCGCGCCGTGTCGGAGTGGCTCGTGTGAAGCCGACACGACCGATAGCACGGACGTCCCGATGCGCGCGCCGGAAATCGGCGGCCCGGCCGCACGGCCGCAGGTCGCGATTGACCGCGCGACGCGGCCATCCCAAGATTGCCGCCGCCTGCGCCCGCGAAACCGACGATCGGACACGCAGATGCCGCAGAAATATCGCCGCTTCGCTGATTTCTATCCGTACTACCTTTCGGAGCACGCCAACCGCACCTGCCGGCGGCTGCACTTCGTCGGCACCTCGGGCGCGCTCGTGCTGCTCATCGCAGCCGCCGTGGCGCAAAACGCGTGGCTCGTCCCCGCCGCGATCGTCTGCGGCTACGGCTTCGCCTGGGTCGGCCATTTCGCCTTCGAGAAGAACCGGCCCGCGACCTTCACCCACCCGATCTACAGCCTGATCGGCGACTGGGTGATGTGGGCGGAGATCGCCACCGGACGAATCCGCTTCTGACGCATCAGCGTCCGACGGCATAGGCCTGCGCCCCGCGCGGCGAGGCGGCAGCACTGAGCCACCCGTTGCTGCGCGACGCCGCGCAGTTGCGGCCGAGGCTCCACGGCGCCGACGGCTCGACGCCGTGGCCGCGCGCCTTCAATTCGTCGAGAGTCGCCGCGGCGAAGCGGCTTTCCATCAGCAGCCGGCCGGGCAGCGCAACGCGCGGATAGAAGGAATTGTAGACGTGGTCGCTCTGCCACATCGGAGCGTCGATCGCATCCTGAAGGTCGAGCCTGCCGTGGACATGGCGCAGGAAGACCTGGAGGTTCCACTGGTCCTGGTTGTCGCCCCCGGGCGTGCCCCAGGCGAGCGCACCGCCGTCCGGCGCGATCGCCATCGAGGGCGTCAGCGTGGTGCGCGGTCGCCGCCCCGGCGCGAGGCTCGCCGGCAGGCCTTCTTCGAGCCAGAACATCTGGCCGCGCAGGCTCAGGCAGAACCCCAGTTCCGGCACCACCGGTGAGCTCTGCAGCCACGCACCGGAGGGCGTGATCGCCACCACGTTGCCCCAGCGGTCGATGACGTCGAGATGGCACGTGTCGCCGTCGTGGGGCCCGCGCGCCGCCGGCGCCGCGGCGATCGCGGCCGCCGCGCGGGCGCGATCACGGCGCTCGAACAGCTCGTTCATCTCGCGCTCGACGCGGAACGGCTCGCCGAGCCCGGGCGTGTAGAGCGATGCCGCCGCGGGAACGTTGGGCAGGCGCGGATTGCGCCCGCCGGGCGCGCCCGGGCGGATCTCGCGATCGGCCCGCGTGCCGATGGTGGCGCGCCGCACCTCGGCATAGGCGGGATCGAGCAGCGTTGCGATCGGCACGTCGACCTGGTTCGGGTCGCCGTACCACGCCTCGCGATCCGCGAGTGCCAGCTTCATGGCCTCGACGACGAGATGGACGAACTCCGCGCCGACGACCTCGTGCGCGGCGAGATCGGTGCCGGCAAGAATCTGCAGGGCCTGCAGCAGCACCGGTCCCTGGCACCACGGCCCCGCCTTGAAGACGCGCCAGCCGTGATAGTCGGCATGGAGCGGTTCCTCGTAGGTCGCGCGCCAGGTGGCGAGGTCGTGCGCCGTGATGACGCCGGCGTGGCGCCGGCCGGAGGAATCGATCGCCGGCGCGCGCACGAAGCGATCGATCGCAGCGGCGACGAAGCCTTCGTAGAAGGCACGGCGCGCCGCCTCGATCTGCCGCGTGCGGTCGCCGCCCGCCGCTTCGGCCTCGCGCACGATGCGCTCGTAGGT
>JAEUKZ010000139.1 GCA_016793045.1 Alphaproteobacteria bacterium | reverse complement strand
CGGCGCTGCGTCTCGAGCCACGGCGTACGCAACATGGTCGGCGTGCTCGGCCAGTGGGTCAGCGATACCTATCCAAGTCCGTCGGGCAGCGGCGCGCGTGGCCAGTTCAATGGCGGGCTCTACCCGCAGCCGCAATCCTCCTGCAACTACACGACCATCGCCCACCCGACGGACTACACCGACTACTCGATCGGCTGCCGCTGCGGCCGCTCGGTCGACACCGCGCCGCCGCGGCCGCGCGGGCCGGCGCGCGCCGCCGGCCGGCAGCGGCCGTGACGGCGCCGCGCCGGAAGAAGTCCGGGCCGTTAAACGTTTGATCGTGGGGCTACGCTAGACTCCAATCTGGTATCGTCCTCACCACAAGGGGTGACCGGCCACCGGCGCCCGACAAGCAGGGGGTAATCTCCATGAACTTCAAGAGTTTGCTTGGACTCGCCGTCGCGGCGGGCGTCGTCGTTGCGACTGCCCAGGCGGGCGCGCAGACCGGCAAGCCTGGCGGCACGCCGACACGGCCGGCCGAAACGCCGCGCACGACCGTGACGCTCCGCTTCGACGCCAAGAGCTGCACCGCCAGCGACCGGGCCGTCTTGACCGAGGCGTTCGCGCTGGCGATCGACCACGTCGCCGTCGGCCTCCGGCACATCCGCGAGACGCCGGACAGCCAGCATGTCCGCACCTGGTTCGGCACCGCTCCGCGCAAGCAGATCACCTTCGTGCTCGATGCGGTCGCGCGGCGGCTCGCCCAGCCGCAGTCCTTCACGGTCTCCTGCAACGACAATCTCTGCCGCCAGGGGCCGATGGCCTATACGGTGCCGAGCGCATCGCGCATGGGTTTCTGCCAGGGCTTCTTCCGCGCCCGTCTGACGGGCGAGGATTCGCGCACCGGCACGGTCGTTCACGAGATGAGTCACCTCGCCGCGCGCACCCAGGATCACATGTACGGCCGCACGCGCACGCGCGGCCTGTCGGCCAAGCAGCCCGACATCGCCGCGAACAACGCCGACAACTACGAATACTTCATCGAGACGCTGAACGAATAGACCGACACCGGAAACGAAAAGGCCGGAGCGGCGGCGCCGCTCCGGCCTTTTTTGCTGCCGGCCACCCCGCTCAGCGCGAGGCGCAGCAGCGGAAGCCGAGATGATAGTTCTGGTGGCTGCGGGCGTCGTTGATGCGGGAGCGATGCCAGCCGGGCGCGCGCCAGCGGCAGTCGTCCGGATGCACGCGCTCCTCGACGCCCGCGGGAAAGGCGAACCAGCTTCCCTTCATCTCGGTGACGCCGAGACCGCCGCGCGAGGTCATCTCGTCGGGCCGCGTCGGCAGGTTCATGTGCTCGGCCGCGTTGCCGTGCAGGTCGTAGACGCCGAAGCGGCTGACGCACTGGGCGAAATAGCCCGCCGGATAGGTGTTGGGGCCGCACGCCTCGATGACGCCGCGGCCGGTCTGGTTGGCGCGGTCGCAGTTGGGCGATTTCGGCACCCCGAAGGCGCAGATGTCGCCACGCCGCTGGCGGCCGTAGGCCCAGACGATCTCGCGCACGCGGTTGTGGATCGAGCGCGCGCCTTCGGGCGAGGAGCCGAAATTGTAGTCCGGCGGTCCGAGCGAGCCGGCGCACGCGCCCTCCCATTCGTGGGCGTCGCAAAGCCGCTTGCCTTCCGCCTCGCACATCCGCGCCGCGTCGAGCGCGCTCACCCAGGTGAGCGGATAGCGGCAGGGCAGGTTCGGGAACTCGAACTGGTCGATGCAGACCGGCGCCTGATTGGGCGAACTGCCCGCGGGATAGATCGGGACCATGTAGGGACGGCCGCAGATCTGCTCCTCCTGGATGCGCCGCGGCAGGAAGCCGGCGTTCATCACCTGCGCGCGGCACTGCTCCTCGCTCACCGGGTGTTGGGCGATCGACGCCGCCGTCCGCCAGATCCCGGAGTATCGGCCCATCACGTTCGCGAGCGCGGCCGCCTGCGCGGGGTTGAGGCGGTGTTCGCGGATGATCGCCTGGAGAATCTCGTCGCCGTTCTGCGCGATGCCCGGCTCGCTCGCCGGGCCGATGAGCAGCGCGGCCGCTATCGCCGGCACGGCCACACGCCATTTCGCCCGCGTCGCGGCCTTGCGAATCCGGGTCCACGCTGCCTTTAGATCCAAACGCATCCCGCCCCCCTCATTCGCGGGCTGCGCGGCCGGTCAGTTGGCCGGCCGCCGGCGCAGCACCGAGAAGAAATCGCGATTGTCGTTGACGGTCAGGAACCGGTAACGGCCGCGGCTCGGCTCCGTGTCGAGCATCGCCGTGTTCACGTACTCGACCCGCAGCCCGTTCTCGCCGGTGCCGTAGATCGCGGCGTAGGTGAGTTCGGGGGCGTTCATGTCGAGCATCATCGCGTAGGCGCAGTTGTAGGCCTGGAACACACGTGCCATCGCGCTCGGCGTCGCCGCGGTAAAATAAGCATAGATGACGTGGCTGCGGCCGCCTTCGCGCTGCAGGCAGAGCCCGCTGCGAAGAGTGCGCAGGTCCGCCGAACGCTGGGTCCCGCCGTTCGGGTCGCGGCTGATCACCAGCGCGCCGGACCAGTTGCCGAGCCCCCACGAGCGGATCGTCGCACCCGGCACGGGCGTGCCGTTGGCATCCGCCTCGACGATCGGCACGCCGTTCTGGCGCGCGAACTGGACGGTATCGAGCGTC
>JAEUKZ010000203.1 GCA_016793045.1 Alphaproteobacteria bacterium | reverse complement strand
CGGCCTGGACGACGGCGCCGGGGCGCAGGTCGGCGAGGGCCGCGGGCACGTCGCGCGCGATCGCGCCGATCAGCCCGGCGGCGGCGTGCTTGTCCTGGGGCGTGCCGCGCAGGGCCGCGTCGAGCCGGCGCACCAGGCCCTTGGGCAGCAGGCCGAGCGACTGCACATAGGGCAGGACCAGCGCCAGCCGGGCCTTCGCCTCGAGCCCGCGCCAGACCGGCGCCACCGCCTCGTAATGCGCATCGGCGGCGGCGCGGTCCGCAGGGTCGTCGCGGTCGAGCGGCGCGCCCGTGTCGAGGGCGGCTTCGACCCGCGCGATCCCTTTCGCCTCGCGCCGGGCTTCGGCGCGGTTCTGCTCGATCAGCCCGCGCAGGAGGCGGCGCAAGCCCGGCGTGATCGCGGCCGCCGCCGCCGCGTCCTCGATCTCGGCGGCCGGCCGGTCGGCGAGCGCGGCGAGTTCGGCCGCGCGCGCATAGGCGGCGGCGAGCTTGGCGAGGCGCTCCTTGCCCTGCGTCTGCTCCTGACCGATGGCCGCGTCATCCGCCTCGCCCAGCAGCCGCGCCTGGAGCCTGCTGCGCAGCCGCTTGCGCCGCCCGCCCTTGAGGTCGGGGAACAGCGCACGGTCGGCGAGCGCATCGAGCACCGGCTTCGCCCCGCCGCGCCGTGCCGTGCCCAGCGCCAGATGCTCGGACGCATCGGCGCCGAAGCGGTTCATCAGGGCATCGGCGGTCTTGCTGTCGACGAGGGCGAGGCGCTCCGCCGTGCCGACCAGCCGGTCGGCGCGGCGCTGGACCCAGCCGGCCTGGTCGGGGGCGCGCGCGGGGATGGCGGCGTAGCGGCCGAGCAGGTCTTCGAGCGGGGCCGCCGACGGCGAGAACGGCGCCGGCGGCTCCGGCGCGAAGGTCTTGCGCAGGCGGCCGACATCGCGCTCGAAGGCGTCGCGCAGGGCCGGCTGGTCGGGCAGCAGGGCGCGCGCCTGATCGAGCGCGTCGTGGGTACCGTCGCCTTCGAAGACATCGCCGCCTTCGAAGGCGTCGAAGGCCTTGGTCTTGGCGGCGAGGAAGCCGTCGAAGGCGTCGCGCTGCGGCTTCCATTCGTCGAACTCGGGCGCCGGCTCCTCCTCCGCCTCCTTCCCGCCGCCGAACCACGGCGCCAGGTCGCCGAAATCGAACGTGCTCATCGCACGACGCTCAGGCTGCGACCGCCGGAGCGGGGACGGCAGCACTGGCCGCGAGCGCTCCGACCCGAACCCGCTCCCCGTCGCACGACGCGACGCTCAGCAGGGACGCGCCATCAGCGGTGGTCGCGATGACGATGTCGCCACGGCGGAAGAGATCGGCGGCCTGGTCGAAATAGCCGAAGCCCGCGAGCGCGGCGGCGCCGTCCGCCGTTTCGTAGTGCCAGAGCGTGAAGCCGTTGGCATAGGCGAGGACACTCAGGTTGCGGGTCGCGTAGGCCATGGAAATCCTCCTCGTGGGGGTAAATTCGGCACGCATAATATGATATTAAACCACAAAAATCAAGGACAAAATATCATATCAAACAGCGACAAAATAGGCGCCGCAAGTGCCTGATCGCAAACGGCGAAACGCGGGCCGGGCCGGTCTAGGCGGGTTCGTCGGGCGGCAGCGGGCGGACCGGGATGCGCAGGTCGCGGGCCATGCGGCCGACGATCCAGAAGCGCACGTCCTTGCCGGTGATCTCTTCCAGCTTGATCAAAAGCCAGTACGGCATCTCGTTGCTGCCGTCCTCGTAGTTCGCATAGCGGTCGCGGCTGATGCCGAGCCGCTCGGCGAACTCGCGCTGCGTGATTTCCTCGGCAAGGCGCCAGCGCCGCAGCCGGTCGCCGAACTCGCGCTTCACGGCGGCGGCGATCGGCGGATCTTTCACTCGTCCCATAGGCCTGATTCTTGTGTCAAATCCGCCGATCTGTCATGGGAGTTTTTATCATTGACAAATGTGATAAAAACACACATACTCCATGCACGCTTTTCAACGGAGGTGCGGCATGGCACGGCAGCGGCAGAAGCGGTTTCTCCTCGCGCGGACGCGGATCAACAACGGGCAGGACGACGCCGATCTCGTCGTCGACTGGGATCCGGCCGGCGAGCCGGTGGTGCACACGATCAACCGCACGCAGCGGCGGCTCGACCGGCTGCAGCGCGTGCGCGCGCTCGACCGCGATCAGCACGAAGCGGGGACGCGGCTGCGCGATGCCTGGGAGACGGCGGGGCTGTGCGTGCCGCAGATGAAGGTGCGCGGATTCGACATGCCCGTCGGAACCCCGGTCGGGCACGAAACCGAGATCGTGCGCGACGAAGCGGCGTGGCAGCGCTACAGCCGGGCGCTTGCGGCCCTGCCGCGCGACGAACGCCGCGTCGCCGTGGCGGTCGCGATCTATGACGAGGATCCGGTGGCCTGGGGGCGGCGCTGGAACTGCGACGGGCTCGCGATGCTGCGCCGCGTGCTCGACCGGCTGGCGGCGCATTGGAGCCGGCGCGACCGCCCACGTGCGTCGGCGGTGCCGCTCGCGGCGGAGTAGGCCGATGGCGCCGGCGCGACGGCTCACGGGAGCTGCGGCAGGCGATGCGCCGGCGGGGGATGACCTCGCCGGCGTGCTCGCGCGCGCCATGGCGGATGACTTCGCGCGCGACGGCGTCGCGGCGATCGAGGCGGCGCGGGCGAAGAGCCCCGACGGCTACCTCAAGATCGTCGCGACCGCGGCGCGCGGCGCGCCTGACGGCGCGAAGCGGTCGGCGGATGACCCCCGCCCGCTGGTCGAACGGCTGGCCGAGCTGATGCAGCGCTTGCGCGCGGCGGGGATCGACCGCCTTTTCGTGGAGGGCGACCAGCGATGAGGGGAGCAGGGACGATCGCCGAATTCGACGCCGCTTCGGTCGATGCGGCGCTGGCGGTGGTGCGCGCGGCTGAGCGCGAGCGGCTGGCGCTCTATCGGCCCTATCCGCGCCAGATCGTGTTCCACGCCGGCGGCGCGGCGCAGCGCGAACGTCTCTTCATCGCCGGCAACCAGCTCGGCAAGACGCTTGCCGGCGCGGCTGAGATGGCGATCCATCTCACCGGCCGCTATCCGGACTGGTGGCCGGGGCGGCGCTTCGCGCGCGCCGTCGTCGCCTGGGCCGCCGGCATCACCGCGGAATCGACGCGCGACAATCCGCAGCGGCTGCTGCTCGGCCGGCCCGGCGCGTGGGGCGAGGGCATGATCCCGGCCGCTGCGCTCGGCACGCCCAGCCTTGCGCGCGGCGTCGCCGATCTCGTGGACACCGTGCGCGTCGCGCATGCCGGAGGCGGGTTCTCGACACTCGCCTTCCGCAGCTACGAGAAGGGCCGCACCAAGTGGCAGGGCGAAACGCTCGACCTGGTGTGGTTCGACGAGGAGCCGCCGGAGGACGTCTATGCCGAGGGTCTGACGCGCACCAACGCGACGGGTGGCATGGTCTATGTCACCGCGACACCGCTGCTCGGCATGACGGCGCTGATGCGGCGCTTTCTCGAAGAGCGATCCGAGGATCGCGGCCATGTCCAGATGACGATCGACGATGTCGCGCACTACGGCGCCGCAGACCGCGCGCGCATCGTCGCCGCCTATGCGCCGCACGAGCGCGACGCGCGCACGCGCGGCGTGCCGATGCTCGGCTCGGGCCTCGTCTTCGCCGGCGTCAACGAGGATGAACTGCGCGTGCCGCCCTTCGCCGTGCCGCCGCATTGGCCGCAGATCGCCGGCATCGACTTCGGCTGGGATCATCCCACCGCCGCGATCCGCCTTGCCTGGGATCGCGAGGCCGATCGCATCTATCTGATCGATGCCTATCGCCGGCGCGAAGCCGTGCCGGCGCTGCATGCGGCAGCGCTGATTCATTGGGGGCGCTGGCTGCCGTGGGCGTGGCCGCAGGACGGCCTCCAGCATTCGAAGGACACCGGCGAGCCGCTGGCGGCGCAGTATCGCATCCTCGGCCTCGCCATGCTCGGCGAGCATGCGGCGGCACCCGAAGGCGGCGTCTCGCTCGAGGCGAGCCTGCTCGACCTGCATGGCCGCATGACCAGCGACCGCTTCAAGGTCTTCGCCAACCTGGCGGACTGGTTCGGCGAGTTCCGGCTCTACCACCGTCGCGACGGCCGCATCGTCGCGGAGAACGACGATCTGCTGAGCGCCACACGCTACGCCCTGATGATGCTGCGGCATGCCCGCGTCAAGCCGACGCCGGCCGCACCGCCGCCGCGCGAGAGCTATCATCCGTTTGCGTGGTGATGCGGAGCCAACGCAATATAATTACGGGTAAATCATGTTGACAAATCTCGTAAAACGAGTATGATGTCGGAACACTTCAAACGCCCGCGCGGTTCCGCCGATCCCGCGGGCGTTTCCTATTTATAGAGGGACCACGTCGGTCCCTTTTTCATTTTCATCGATGACTGCGCTGCGGGCGCCCTGGCTCTGACGGGGCGACTCGCCGTGCCTGCGATGCGGCCATGAGCACGTTCGATTTCGGCGACCTGGCGCCGTGGTTCGGCGGCGGGAAGGACGCGGAGGAGGAACCGGCGCCCGACGCCGACGAATGGAAGCCGCAGCGCGACGCCTTCGACGGCGTCCTCGCCGCCAAGACGAAAGCCTTCGATGCCTTCGATGGCGGCGATGCCGACGACGCGCTCGACCAGGCGCGTGCCCTGCTGCCGGACCAGCCGGCCCTGCGCGACACCTTCGAGCGCGATGTCGGCCGCCTGCGCAAGACCGCGGACGATTTTCGGCGCGACGCGCCTTTGGCGGACCTGCCAACTCCGGAGCGGTCGCAGCCGGAAAGCCCAGGCATCGACCGCCCGAATCCCCATCACTGGAGCGAACCGGCGACGTTTGGTCCACACTTTCGCGACCACGGACGCGACTTCGGAGCAAGGGACGAAAACGACCATGCTAGAATGGCGCGAGAGTTCTACAACCGAGCCCGTAGTGACCGCGCGATCTTGCGTCGAATCGACGATGACGGCGTCATCCGGTTGTATGACCCTGCCACCAACACCTTTGCATCATACGCGCCCGATGGATCGACTTTGACGTTCTTCAAGCCTGACCCATCCGTTCATCGACGCGGCAGCAACATGGACTATTGGAAGCAGCAGCCAGGACGGTAGGAAGCC
>JAEUKZ010000200.1 GCA_016793045.1 Alphaproteobacteria bacterium | reverse complement strand
CGCCCCTTATCCGCGCCGCACGTTCCAGAACAGCGGCGAGTAGTTGGGCTGGATGCCGCTGAGGTTGTTGCGGTAGGCCGCCTGGAGGAAGTAGCGGCCGATCGGCACGTAGGGCACTTCCTGCAGCGCGACGCGCTGGATCTCCTCCATCGTGCGGCGCTGGGCGGCGGCGTCCGGGGCCGCGAACCATTCGCGGCGCAGCTCCTCGATGCGCGGGATCGTCGGCCAGCCGAACCAGGCGTTCTGGCCGTTGCCGCGCAGCGGCAGGTGGCCGGCCGGGTTCATGATCGCGGCGGCGTCGAAATTGGTGTGAAAGACCGACCAGCCGCCGCGCTCCACCGGTTCCTTCGAGGCGCGGCGCTGGACGACCGTGCCCCAGTCGGTCGCCGCGAACTCGACGTTGAACCCCAGGCGCCGCAGCAGGTCGTTCGATACCAGGCCCTGGGGATGGATGGTGGCGAAGTCGGTCGGCGACAGCAGCACGACCTTGCCGCCGTCGTAGCCGGCTTCACGGATCATCGCCTTGCTGCGCTCGATGTCGCGGGGGCCGCGCAGCGCCTCGGTCCCGACATCGGTCGCCGACGGGGTGCCGCAGGGGAAGACGCCGTGGCACTCGGCCCACAGATTGGGATCGTTGCCCATCATCGCGCTGAGATAGTCCGCCTGGTTGACCGCGAGCAGCACGGCGCGGCGGATGCGCGCGTCGTTGAACGGCGGGTGCAGGTGGTTGAAGCGCAGGATCGAGAAATTGCCGAGCGGGTCGAGCCGTTCGACCTTGAGGTTGCGGTTGCGCCGGAGCACCGGAAGCAGGTCCGCCACCGGCTGTTCCCACCAGTCGACCTCGCCGGCCTGCAGCGCTGCCGCAGCGGTGGCCGGATCGGGCAGGACATGCCATTCGACGCGGTCGAAATGCACGACCTTGCCGCCGGCGAAGACCGAGACCGGCTCCTGCCGCGGCACGTATTGCTCGTTGCGGGCGTAGACCGCGCGGCTGCCGGCGACGAATTCCTCGCGCACGAAGCGGAAGGGGCCCGAGCCGACGACCTCGCGGATCTGGGTGTTGGCGTCGGTGTTGGCGAAGCGCTCCGGCATGATGAAGGCCGGCTGCGTCGACTTGCCGATCGCCTCGATGAACAGCGGGAACGGCGCCTTGAGCCTGACCTCGAAGGTGCGGTCGTCGACCGCGCGCATCGCGTCGAGCTGCTCGGCCCAGGTCTGGCCGTAGGAATCGCGCTTGCTCCAGCGGTTCAGCGAGGCCATGCAGTCCTGCGCGCGGACCGGCTCTCCGTCGTGGAACTTGAGGCCCTCGCGCAGCTTGATCGTGTAGACGCGGCGGTCGTCCGACAGCGTGAAGCCTTCGGCCATCTGCGGATGGAGGCGGAAATCCCCGTCCACCGCGAACAGCATGTCGTAGACCATGAAGCCGTGATGGCGGGTGACGTTCGCAGTCGTCCAGATCGGGTCGAGCACGGTCAGGTTCGACTGCGGGATGAACTTGAGCACCCGCGCCGGCTGCGCCACTGCCGGCGCGCCGAGTCCCGCCGCCGCCGCTGCCCCCGCCGCCGCGCCGAGGAAAGTCCGCCGCTTCATCGCCATGAGAGGCCCCCTGTTGCCGATTGCCGTTGCGTGAAATCTTAGCCGTGCGGTACGGGCGAGCGCGAGTCGCTTCGCACGGCACGTTGCCGCAGCCTCACCCCAGCTCGAACGTCGTCACCCCGTAGAGCCGCTTCAGGTCCACCTCCGGCGCGGCGCCGACGTACATGCGCGCGGTCTCGAACTGCGCGGTCCAGCCGAAGGACTGCGCCAGCGCGACAGCGCCCGGATTGACCTCCGGCACGTCGAGGAAGACCGGGCCGGCGCCAGCCCCGGCGCACAGGCCGCGCACCAGGCGCGCGGCGATGGCGGGGCCGTCGGCATAGAGCGGGCCGATCTTGGCGCCGTTGCGGCAGGGCCGCAGCACGCCGAAGCCGGCGAGCCGGCCGTCTTCGATCGCGGCCAGGGCGCGATGGCCGGGCAACGCGATCCAGGCCGACAGGAAGGCCGGCCGCGGCGCCGGGAACAGTCGAGAGTCGAGCGCCAGCAGCGCGTCGAAGGGCAGCGTGCGCGCATCGACGAGGCCGGCGGGCAACCGCCCGGCGGACACTTCGTCCCGGGGCGGCGCGCCGCCGAAGCGGATGTTGCGATAGGCGAGGACGAATCCCGAGCGCTTGTAGTTGGGCTGCTGGGCCACCACGCCGTCGAGGCCGACGACGCAGCCGGCGACCCGCGCCATGCCGGCCTTCCAGATCGCGAGGCCGTGGCCCTGCCCGCGCCGGTCCGGCCGCACCAGGTAGAAGCCGAGGAAGGCGAAGTCGCCCGGATAGCGCACGACCGAAATCGCCGCCGCCGGCGCGCCGTCGACGAGGCCGACCAGGAAGCCCGCGGGGTCGCTCGCGTGAAAGGCGATGGCGTCGTGATGGCCGGGGTTCCAGCCCTCGGCCGCCGCCCAGTCGACCGCGAGGTCGAGCTCCGCGCGGCTCATGATGCGAACGGATGCGGTTGTCATCTCGATCGCGCCTCCCCGGCGATCTCGGCGCGCAGGGCGAGCGCCGCCTGCTCCACGGCTTCGAGCGGCACCAGCGCCGCGTCATTGCCGCCGAAATCCTGCGCGCGCACCGCGATGTAGCGGACCGCGAAGGGATGGGCGCGACGCTCGAACGTCTCGCCGAAGATCGCCACCAGCGGCACCCCGAAGGTCGCGAGAATGTGGCAGACCGCCGAATCGTGGACGATGCCGTAGGAAACGCGCTCGGCGAGCGCCATCGTGAGGTCGAGCACCGGCGCTTCGCCGGCGAGCGCCGCGTCGAGCACGACGGCGCCCGGCAGCGCGGCGCGGATCGCATCGGCGGTCGGGAATTCGAGCGGCCCGAGCAGGACCACCGGCAGGTCGCCTTCGGCTTCGAGCCGCCGCGCCAGCGCGATGAAGCGGTCGAGCGGCCAGCGGCGCAGCTGCAGCCCGGTGCCGAGGCCGGGCGCGAGCGCCACGGCGCGCCGCCCGTCCGGCACCAGCCGCGCGGCGATGGCGCGGGCGGCCGCAGCCACCGGCGGGCGGCCCTGCCAGTCCGGCGCGACGCCGGTCGCGCGGCGCACCAGATCGAGGCGGCGTTCGAGGAAGTGATGCCGCGGGGCGGTGAGGTAGCCCCAGGTCGCGCCCCAGGAGAGGCCGAAGCAGCCGGTGACGAAGCGGCGATGGCGCATGAACAGGCGCGCCATGGCGACGCGCTTGAGGGCGGTGCGCGTGTCGATCACCAGGTCGGCCGGCGGCAGGGCGCGCAGCGTGCGCACCGCGACGGCGAAGGGCCGCTCCATCGTCACGCGTTCGCGCACCTCGTCGACGAACTCCGACACCAAGCCGCGCAGCACGTTCGCGAACGGTGACACCGGCGTGCTGTACCAGCTGATCCGGCTCGCCGGCAGCGCCCGCTTCAGCGCCCGCAGCATGTAGAGCGAGCGGATGCAGTCGCCCAGGCCTTCGTTGTTGGAGAGGATCGCGATGGTCCGGACCGCGTCGCCTGCCGTCGTCACGTCGCTGCCCCGGAATGATCGGTCATCCGGCGGACCATACAAGAACGGTCCGGCGCGCTCCACGGTTTCGCCGCGCGTTCTCCGGGCCAAGGGCACCTTGCACCGCCAGTCGATTCTTGCGATCTTGCCGCGCGCCTCGCCCCCCGATCGGGGCTCGGGCGCCTTCCCGCGAAAGCCGTGCGCATGGCCGCCAGCCCGTCGACGAGCCCGATCGTCTATTTCCACGTCGATGCCTGCCCGCGCTATCTGCGCTACGCGCTCGAAAGCGCGCGCTTCTTCAATCCCGATTCGCCGATCTTCCTGATCGCCGACGAGAAGCGCGCGCTGCCGGCGGCGCTGCGCGTCGAGGTCCGCACCACGGCCTCGCTCGGCTCGGCCCGGCTCGACGCCTTCGAGAAGAGCTACGTCCACATCTCCGCGACCCGGGAACGCTACGAGCGCTTCTGCATCGCGCGCTGGTTCTACCTCGAGGAATTGCGGCGGACCGAGGGCTTTGCGCGCGCGGCCTATTTCGACAGCGACGCGATGCTGTTCCACCGCGTCGACGACCTGTTCGGCCTGATCCCCTCGCACGCGCTCCTCGCCTGCAGCAAGGGCGTCATGCCCGCGGTGACCCTGGTCCAGAACGCGCTGGCGCCGTTCCTCGACATGATCCTCGGCCTCTACGGCGACGCGGCCTTTCTTGCCGAGCGGCGCGCACGCTGCGAAGCGGCGATCGCCCAGGGCGGCATGGACAACGTCACCGACATGAGCTTCTTCCAGCTCTTCACCGCGCGGACGGATGGGCTCGGCGCGATCTATCCCAACACCAGCGCGCTCGGCCACATCGATCACTGCATCTACGCCAATCCGGACGGCATCGATTCGGCGCCGAACCGCCGCCATATCAGCCGCAAGCGCATCTTCTGGGAGGATCGCGACGGCGTGTTCAGGCCGCGCTTCCGCGTCGAGGCGACCGGGGCCATGGTGCCGGCGCTGTCGGTCCACTTCCAGGGCGGGGCCAAGCGCTGGATGCGGCGCTTCAACCATGTCGGCGGCGGCTTCAGCGTCCCGCGCGCGCTGCGGCTGCGCTACTACAACTGGCTGCTGAACTAGGGCCGGTTCCGGCGCGACGGAATCGCGGCCGACCTACCGCAGCTCCGGCGCGTAGCCGAAGGGCTGCGCCGGTTCGGCCGCGGTCTCGACCCAGACGCTCTTGGTCTGGGTGTATTCGAGCATCGCCTCGTGGCCGCTCGAACGGCCGTAGCCGCTGGCGCGGAAGCCGCCGAAGGGCGACATCACGCCG
>JAEUKZ010000177.1 GCA_016793045.1 Alphaproteobacteria bacterium | reverse complement strand
GGGCCTCCTCAAAGCGCAAACACGCGCTGATGGCCGCACAAACGCTGCGCGGCGTAACGCAACCGAAAGTTTTGGAATGTCTCGTGGGGCGCCCTTGCGGGCGGGGCCAAAAAGGTCAGACCAGAACGATGATCGTGCGGGCACCGTACAACCAAGAGGCGCGGAATACAAGGACTATCGGATCTCACCGTTTCGCGGCGCGTTCGCGGCGGATCGCGTGGTCGAGGCCGCGCAGATAGCCGAGCGAGAAGATGTGGCCCGGCAGGCCGTAGCCCGCTTCCGAAGTGCCCGGATCGATCGCCAGCCGCGGCGCATGGTCGACGCGCAGGAAGCCGTCGAATGCGAGGTCGTGCAGGCGGCCGAACAGCGCCGGCAGGTCGACCTGCCCGTCGTCGGGAAAGGTCTCGACGAAATCCTCCGGCGTGCCGCTGATGTTGCGGACGTGGACATAGGGCACGCGCGGCGCGAACCGGCCGATCAGCTCGACGACGTCGGCGCCGGTTTCCGCGAAGCAGCCGACGCAGAAGGTGATCGCGTTGGCGGCGCTCGGCGACAGCGCCATCACCCGATCGAAGCTCGCCACGCTGTCGGCGATGCGCTCGAGCCCGCACAGCGGCGACAGCGGCGGGTCGTCGGGATGCAGCGCCATCCGCACGCCCGCCGCCTCGGCCGCCGGCAGGACCGCGCGCAGGAAGCGCTCGAGGTTGTCCCACATCCGCTCGCGCGCGATCGGCGCCTCGCCGTGCGGCATCGTCTCGGGTCCGATCTCCGCCAGGCGGAAGCGGCTGGTCACCGCGCCGCCGCGCGTCTCCACGTCGAAGCGCGTGCGGATCACCATCGCGTCGGCGCTGACCTGCGGCATGAAGTTGTAGGCGACGATGCGCACGCCGACCTTGCCGAGATGGCCGAGAATGCGGATGTAGCGCGCCGTCTGCTCCTGCCAGCCATCCTTGCCCAGCACGATGCGGTCGATCGCCGGCCCCTGCTCCGCGATCGCCCAGTCGAGCCCGAACTCGGCGTAGCGCCGGTGGTAGCGCGCGATCTCCTCGAGCGAGTCCGGGAGGTCGTTCATGTCGTAGTGAACGATGTGGTCGACGCCGATCTGCTTGAGGGTGCGCAGATGCGTCTCGTCGTGCGGCTGGGCGACCATCGCGAACTTCATGCGGCTGTCCTCTCCTCCGGGCGGCCGCGGGCGCGGCCGGACGGTCATTCATAGGCGCAGCCGCCCGTCCCCGGGCAGCCGAAGTTGGGCAGCGGGCAGCGAATTTCGCCTGGTGGTGCTAGAGTTGCGGCGATCGCGCAGCCGCCGGGGCGGCACGCGCGGGAGAGAGGCTTTCAAGGCTCCGTGACGGATACTATATTATAACGATTGAAGGATACCGTCAGCCATATGAACCCGACGCCCACCCCTGCCGATATCACCGCCGAAGCGGCGCCGCCGAGCGCGCGCGCGGAAGCGACGCGCGCCCGGATCGAGGAGACCGCGGAGCGCCTGTTCCGGACCATGGGCTATCAGAAGACCGCCGTCGCCGATATCGCCCGCGAACTCGGCATGTCGCCGGCCAACGTCTATCGCTTCTTCGCCTCCAAGAGCGCGATCAACGAGGCGATCGCACAGCGCCTGCTCGGCGCCATCAGCACGGAATTGTCGGCCATCGCGCGCGGCCCGGGCGCTGCCTCGGCGCGCCTGAGGCTGCTGATGTCGACGGTTTTCGAGCGCCAGAGCACGGTTTTCTTCGCCGAGCGTCGGATGCACGACATGGTCGCCGCGGCGATGGAGGAGCACTGGGGGGTCTGCGAGCGCTATATCGACTTCATCGAGGCGACGATCCGCCAGGTGATCGAGGACGGCATGAACAGCGGCGAGTTCGCCCGCACCGATCCGGCGCTGGCAGCCGAGAACGTCATGCACGCCTTCATCAAATGGACCCATCCCGTCCTGGTCGAATCCTGCATCCTGCGCAAGGGCGAGACGGTCGAGATGCTGCGCGCGCAGATCGCGGCGATGACCGACTTCGTGCTCGGCGCGCTTCGCGCGTGAATATGACGACTGACGATTATTGACTTTCATCACATATACGCGATATTGGTCCCCAGACAGCCTGGAGGACCACCATGCGCCGCCTGCTTCTTGCCGCCGTCGTCCTGTTGATTCTGGGCATTCCCGCCGCCGTGCTTTTCGCCTCGTTCCGCGGCGAGGCATCGCCCCCGCCAGTCCCTGAGGCTGCCCGGCCGGTCCAGGTCGCCGAAGTGCGTTTGGCGCCCGCCACCGACATCCGCGCCTATACCGGGGTCGTCCGCTCGCGGCGCGAGGCCGATGTCGGCTTCCGCGCCGGCGGGCGGATCATCGCGCGGCTCGCCGATGTCGGGGCGCGCGTCACCGCCGGCCAGCCGCTCGCCCGGCTCGACGCAACCGACCTCGCGCTGGCGCTGCGCGCGGCGGAGGCCGATCTCGCATCGGCCGAGGCGCAGTCGCGCCAGACGCTGGCCGACGCCCAGCGCTCGCGCACGCTGCTCGC
This sequence comes from Alphaproteobacteria bacterium, assembly GCA_016793045.1. Lineage (GTDB taxonomy): Bacteria > Pseudomonadota > Alphaproteobacteria > CACIAM-22H2 > CACIAM-22H2 > JAEUKZ01. The sequence goes on along the minus strand of JAEUKZ010000177.1, from coordinate 3,629 downwards.
CGCCGGCCACGTCGCGGCGGCCTTCGACGACCAGCGCCAGGCCGCCGCGCGCAGCGCGCAGGAGCGCGTCGCCGGCGCACGCGCGCAGGTGCAGCTGGCGCGCAACCGCCTCGCCTACGGCGAACTGCGCGCCCCGGCCGACGGCGTCGTCACCGCCGTGCTCGCCGAGGCGGGGCAGGTCGTCGCCGAAGGCCAGGCCGTGCTGCGCATCGCTGACCCTGATGAGCGCGAACTCGTCGTCCAGATTCCCGAAGCCGCCGTGGCCGCGATCGCGGAGGCGGCCGCCGAAGCGCGCTTCTGGGCGCGGCCGGGCACGGTACTCCCCGCGCAGCTGCGCGAACTCGCCCCGCAGGCGGAAGCCGCGCTGCGCACCTATACCGCGCGCTTCGCGCTCCACGACGCGCCGGACTGGGTCGCGCTCGGCATGACCGGAACGATCCGCCTCGCCAGCGAATCCGCCGCGGTCGCGACCGTGCCGCTGTCGGCGCTTCACGACCGCGGCGCCGGGCCGATGGTCTGGCGCGTCGAGGGCGGCCGCGTCGCCGCGGTGCGCGTGGAGGTCGTCTCGCTCGGCGAGATCACCGCCGCGGTGCGCGGCCCGTTCGCCGACGGCGACCGCATCGTCGCGCTCGGCCCGCAGCTGCTCGACCCGGGCAGCACGGTGCGCATCGCGCAGACCCGGCTTGCCTCGACCCTGCGCTAGCCGGCGGTGCCATGCCGTTCAATCTCTCCGACTGGGGCGTTCGCAACGGCCCGCTGACGCTGTTCCTCATCCTGCTGCTCGGCGCCGCCGGTCTGATCGCCTATCTCCAGCTCGGCCGCGCCGAGGACCCCGGCTTCACGATCAAGACCATGGTCGTCTCGGTGCAGTGGCCCGGCGCCACCGCCGAGGAGATGCAGACCCTCGTCGCCGACCGCATCGAGAGCAAGCTGCAGGACCTGCCCTGGCTCGACACGATCCAGACCTATGTCCGCCCCGGCAGCGCGGTCGTGCAGATCCTGCTGCGCGACACCACGCCGCCGCGCGAGGTCGCCAATCTCTGGTACCAGGTGCGCAAGAAGGTCGGCGACATGCGCCATCTGCTGCCCGCCGGCGTGCAGGGACCGTTCTTCGACGACGAATATTCGGACGTCTACGCCGCCGTGTTCGCGCTGACCGGCGCCGACAACGCCGAACTGGTGCGCCAGGCCGAGGCGATCCGCCTGCGCCTGCTGCAACTGCCCGGCGCCGGCAAGGTCGCGATCTTCGGCGAGCAGGCGCAGCAGGTCTTCGTCGAGGTGAGCCACGCGCGCCTCGCGACGCTCGCCATTCCCCCGACCGCGGTGCTCGACGCGCTCGCCCGCCAGAACACGCTGGCGTCTTCCGGCGTCGCCGAGACCGGCACCTCGCGCATTTTCCTGCGCACCGACGCGGGCTTCGACGGGCTGGCGGCAATCCGCGCCGTGCCGGTCGAGAGCGGCGGCCGCACGCTGCGGCTTGGCGACATCGCGACGATCCGGCGCGGCACCCAGGACCCGCCCGCCTCGGCGATCCGCCACGAGGGCCGGCCGGCGGTGCTCGTCGCCGTCGCCAAGCGCGCCGGCGCCGACGTGCTGGCGCTCGGGCGCGACCTCGCGGCCCTGCGCGCGGAGATCGTCGCGGAGCTGCCCGCCGGACTTGCACTCGCCCAGATCGCGGACCAGCCGCAGGTCGTGCAGGAAAGCGTCAGCGAGTTCCTGCTCAAGTTCGCTGCCGCGCTGACCGTCGTGATGCTGGTGTCGCTGGCCTCGCTCGGATTCCGGGCCGGGGTCATCGTCGCGCTTTCGGTGCCGCTCACCCTCGCGATCGTGTTCGTCGTCATGCTGGCCTGGGGGATGGAGCTCGAGCGCATCACGCTCGGCGCGCTCATCCTCTCGCTCGGCCTGCTGGTCGACGACGCGATCATCGCCATCGAGGCGATGGTGGTGAAGCTCGACGAAGGCTGGGACCGCGTGCGCGCCGCGACCTTCGCATGGTCGAACACGGCGTTCCCGATGCTCTCGGGCACGCTCGTCACCGTCGCGGGCTTCCTGCCGGTCGGCTTCGCCGCCTCGACCGCGGGCGAATATGCCGGCGGCATCTTCTGGGTGGTCGGCGTCGCGCTGATCGCCTCGTGGATCGTCGCCGTCGTGTTCACGCCCTATCTCGGCGTCAAGCTGCTGCCGGCACCGCGGCCGGGCGCGCACCATGAAAGCTACGACGGCGCGGTCTACCGCGGGCTCCGCGGCGTCGTCGGGTGGTGCGTCGACCACCGCGCGGTCGTGCTGCTGGCGACGCTCGCGGTGCTGCTCGCCGGCTTCGCGGGCATGGCGGCGACGCGCAAGCAGTTCTTCCCGACCTCGGCGCGGCTCGAACTGCTGGTCGACATCAATCTGCGCCAGGGCGCGAGCCTGGCGGCGACGCAGCGGACCGCCGCGGCCGTCGAGGCGCTGCTCGCCGGGGATCGCGGCGTCGTCACCCACACGACCTATCTCGGCGCCGGCGCGCCGCGCTTCTTCCTCGCGCTCAATCCCGATCTGCCCAACGAAGCCTTCGCCAAGCTGGTGATCCAGACCGCCGACCTGCCGGCGCGCGAACGCATCCGCGAACGCCTGCTCGCCTTCGCGGCGAGCGGCGCGGCGCCCGAAGCGCGCATCCGCGTCTCGCGCCTCGATTTCGGACCGCCGGTCGGCTTCCCGGTGCAGTTCCGCGTCCACGGCAGCGACCCGCTCGAGCTGCGGCGCATCGCCGACCGGGTCACCGAGGCGCTGCGCGCGACGCCGGGAACGCGCGACGTCTCGCTCGCCTGGGGCGAGCGAGCGCCGACGCTGCACGTGGCGCTCGACCACGACCGCCTGGCGCAGCTCGGCCTGTCGCCGCAGATCGTCGCGCAGTCGCTGCAGACCTTGCTGTCGGGCGCAGTCGCGACGCAGCTGCGCGAGAGCAACCGCCTGGTCGACGTCGTGCTGCGCGCCCCGGCGGAGGAACGCCGTGCGCTGTCCGCCTTCGGCGACCTGACGATCGTCACGCCATCGGGTGCCGTGCCGCTCGCCCAGCTCGCGCGGCTCGAACCGGCGATGGAGGAGCCGATCCTGTGGCGGCGCAACCGCGAGGGCTTCCTCACCGTGCGCGCCGACGTCGTCGAGGGCCAGCAGGGCCCGGACGTCACCGCCGCCGCCCAGCCGCGCATCGAGGCGCTGCGCGCGACCCTGCCGCCGGGCTATCGCATCGTCACCGGCGGCGCCACCGAGGAAAGCGCCAAGGCCAACCGCGCGCTGTTCGCGCTTTTCCCGCTGATGATCGGCGCGATGCTGCTGCTGCTGATGTGGCAGCTCCGCCACTTCGGCCGCATGGCGCTGGTGATGGCGACGGCGCCGCTCGGCATTCCCGGCGCCGCCGCGGCCTTGCTGGCGGCCGACCAGCCCTTCGGCTTCGTCGCCCTGCTCGGCGTCATCGCGCTCGCCGGCATGATCATGCGCAACACGCTGATCCTCGTGGACCAGGTGCGCCAGGACCTGCAGGCCGGCGCGAACCTGCGCCGCGCCATTGTCGAGAGCACCGTGCGCCGCGCGCGGCCGGTGGTGCTGACCGCGCTCGCCGCGGTGCTGGCGTTCGTCCCGCTGACGCTCTC
>JAEUKZ010000174.1 GCA_016793045.1 Alphaproteobacteria bacterium | reverse complement strand
CCGTAGACGCACCAGCCGCGTCCGCCACCCATGAACTTCGCGCCGGGCGTCACGGGCAGTACCAGGCAGATCTCGCCGTTCGGATGGACGTGATGCGGGCCGACGATGTCCGCCAGGTCGACGACGTCGACGCTGAGATCGCGGCTTTCGGGCGTGGCCTCGATGACACGGCCGAACTTGCGCCCGGGCTTGCCCTGCGCGCACATCCATCCGTCCGCAATGGCTTCGTGGCAGGCGCGCTCGATCGCACCGACCGTTTCGCCGCCGGCAGGAAACGCGCGATTGAGCGAAGCCTCGAGCGCCGAATCGACCGGCTTGCCGGCAACCGCCGCAATCACCGGCGCCATCACCGCCTCGAACTGCTGTGGGGTCATGCTGTCCTCCTCGTGCGTCCCTCGTCCCCGGAGCGTACGGCCACATTACACGCGGGGCCGGGCGCTCCTCTAGCCTTCGATCCGGCCAAAGATGCCGAGCCGGTCGGTCCGCACGCGGCGAAGATCGCCGACGCGCACGGTGATGCCCACGCGGTCGAAGAATTCGAGAACGAGGATCGCGAGCTTGCGCCCGGTGCCGATCGCGTCGCGGAACATCGCCGCGGTGACGAGGCCCGGGCCGGCCGCCGTCCCGCTCCGCTCGGAGAGGCCGACGACGAGCTTCACCATCGCCACAACGGTCTCGCGCAGGTAGTAGTGGTCGTGCGCCACCAGAACGACCCTGCCCATGCGCGCGAGGCGCTTGAACAGGGTCCGCACGTCGTCTTCCTTCGCGCCGAGCGACTTCGCGAAGTCGCGCACGCGCGGCGGCTCGAACTTGGAGCTGCGCAGCACGGGCAGGATGCGCGCCCACAACCGCTCCTCCGCCGGACCGAGCGTCACCTGATGCGTCGGCAGGCGGAACCACGGACCCTCGGCGACGATCGCCTTCGCCGCCGCGCGCGCGGCGAGCGCAAGCGCGAAGAGCGGCGCCGGCAGCTTGGGATCGGCGGCGCCGCGCAGCCGCGTCGCGTCGAGCCCCGGCGAGTCCGGCTGTTTGGCGTGATGCTGGGCGAGCGCGTCGACGATCCGGCGGCCGAGCTCGGTCCACTTCGCCGGCGCGACGCCGAAGGCATGCGCCGCGTCCTTTGCGATCGCAAGGCCTGCGCGCGCCCACGCCTGTTCGGCTTCCGCCGGCGCGAGATTCCAAGACCGGACGAAGGCGCCGAGGTCGATCCAATGCGGCGGCAGCGCGATCAGCTGTCTGAGCGCCGCTACCGCATCGGTGCCGTCGAGGGCCGCGAGCATGCTTAGCCGCTCCGGCGTGCGGCGATGGCGCGGCGGACCGGCCGGGTCGAGCACCATGCCGCCGGCGATCGTGCGGCGCGCCGCCGAATCACGCAGGATGAAACGGTCGCCGTGCAGCGCTCCGATCCGGCGATCGAGCACGAGTTGCGCCAGCGCCGCAGAACCGGGTGCGAGGCCCTCAGTGTCGAGCAGGGCGACGCGGCCCATCGCGTGGGCGGCGCCGAGATGGACATGGACCTGCGTCCAATGCGCGAGCGCGCGCGCCTCGCTCGCCAGCAGCCGCAGCCGGACGTCGAGCCGGTCGGTCGGCGCATGCAGGGCCGGGTCGATCAGCCAGTCGCCCCGTGCGATCGCGTCGATCTCCGCGCCGGCGATGTTGAGCGCGCAACGCTGTCCGGCGACGCCCTGCTCCGCGAGGCGGTTCTGGGCATGGATGCGGCGCACGCGCACCTCGACGCCACCGGGGCGCGGCGACGGGCTCAACAGCAGCCGGTCGTCGACCGCGACACGCCCGGCGACCACGGTGCCGGTCACGACGGTGCCGTGGCCCTCGACGACGAAGCGCCGGTCGATTGCGAGCCGGAAGCGCCCGCCCGCCGGGCGTCGCGGCCCTTTTGCGGCCTCGGCATCGAGCCAGGCGGTGAGTTCGTTGATGCCGGCGCCGCTCACCGCCGAGACCGGTATCACCACGCAGTCGGCGAGTGCGGTGCGCGCCAACAGGGCGCGTACGTCCGCCGTCACCGCGGCGACGCGATCGGCGTCGACGAGATCGCACTTGGTGATGGCGACGACGCCGCGCGCGAGACCGAGCAGGTCGAGGATCTGCGCGTGCTCGCGGGTCTGCGGCATCACGCCGTCGTCGGCGGCGACCACGAGGATGACACAGTCGATTCCGGTGGCACCCGCCAGCATGTTGTGGACGAAGCGCTCGTGGCCCGGCACGTCGACGAAGCCGACGATCTCACCAGAAGCCAGCGGATGATAGGCGAAGCCGATATCGATCGTGATGCCCCGGCGCCTTTCCTCCGGCAGGCGGTCGGCATCGACGCCGGTGATCGCCTTCACCAGCGCGGTCTTGCCATGGTCGATGTGGCCCGCGGTGCCGACGATCATCGGCCGTCCGCTCCGCCTTCGCGCACCATGAACTCGGCCTCCGCGATCTGGGCCGGGGTGAGAACCGCGCGCACGCGGCCGAGAAAGGCCTTCGCCTTTTCCTCGCCGGCGCGGTCGGCGCGCAGCAGCCAGTAGAGGGCCTTGACGTCGTCCTTCGCCACGCCGCGGCCCATGTGGAAGGCCGCACCGAGCATCGCCTGCGCCTCCGGCTCGTCCGCCGCGGCAGCGCGCTGCCACCACGCCGCAGCCGCCTCGACGTCGCGTGGCGTCCCGAGCGCATCATGGAAGAACATGCCCATGCGGGTCATCGCGGTCGCCACGCCCGCCTTGGCCGCCTGCTCCGCCCAGCGCCGCGATTCGGCATGGTCCCGGGCCGTGCCCTCGCCCTGGAGGAGCATGTGGCTCAACATGTCCTGCGCGGGGCCTTCGCCTGCTTCCGCCGCGAGGCGGTACCACGCGAGCGCCTTGGCGTGATCCTGCGCCACGCCGTTGCCTTCGTAGTACAGGAACGCATAGTTGGTCTGGCCGACCGGATCGCCCGCCTCCGCCGCGCGGCCGATCCAGCGCGCCGCCGCTGCGGGGTCGCGTGCGACGCCCAGGCCGTAGGCGTAGAGCCCGCCGAGATTGTTGCAGGCGCGCGGATGGCCGCGCTCGGCGAGCGGCTGCCACAGCATGAGGGCCGTGGCGTAGTCCTTCGCTTCGAACGCCGCAAGGGCGCGTGCCATGATCGCGACGTCGCCGTCCTCCGGGGGGGCCGCGGGCCGCGCGCGGCCGAACCAACGGGCGAACAGGCCCATCGTCAGTCGGCGAGCGCGTCGAGCTGGCCGAGGAAGCCGTCGACGTCTTCGAGGCAGCGCAGGTCGAAATGCAGCGCGCCGTCGCCGATACGACCGATCACCGGCACCGGCAGGCGCCGGAACGCGGCCGCCAGCCGCTCGACCGCGTCGCCCGGAACCCGCGCCCCGCCGGCGCGCGGCTTCAGCACCAGCGCATGGCTGGGCAGCAGATCGACCGGCAGGGCACCGCTGCCGATCTGGCTCCGGCACGGCGCGAGCTCGACGTCGGCGCGGCCGCCGAGGGCCGCGCACAAGCGCGGCAGAATCGACTCGCCGAGTGCCTGGATCGCCGCAGCCGGCCGCGTGAGCAGGCGCAGCGTCGGCAGCTTCTCGGCGAGGCGATCGGGATCGGCATAGAGCCGCAGCACGGCTTCGAGCGCGGCGAGCCGGATCTTGTCGAGGCGCAGCGCGCGCTTCATCGGATTCTTGTCGAGCCGGGCGACGAGGTCGGCGCGGCCGACCACGATGCCGCATTGCGGGCCGCCGAGCAGTTTGTCGCCGCTGAAAGTGACGAGATCGGCGCCGGCGAGCAGCGCCTGCTGCGGCATCGGCTCGTGCGGCAGGCCCCAGCGCGCGAGGTCGACCAGCGTCCCGCTGCCGAGGTCGACGACGAAGGGAATGTCGCGCTTATGGGCGATCGCGGCGAGATCGTGTTCGTCGACCGACGCCGTGAAGCCCTGGATGGCGTAGTTGCTGGTATGGACCTTCATCACCAGCGCCGTCTCGGCCCCGATGCGATCGGAATAGTCGCGTGGATGCGTTCGATTGGTGGTGCCGACCTCGACCAGCCTGGCGCCGGCGCGGGCCATGATGTCGGGCACGCGGAAGGCGCCGCCGATCTCCACCAGTTCGCCGCGCGACACCAGCACCTCGCGCCCCGGCGCCAGCGTGTTGAGCACAAGATGGACCGCGGCGGCGTTGTTGTTGACGACCGTGGCGGACTCCGCACCGGTCAGCCGGGTGAGCCAGCCGCGGACATGCGCGTCGCGCTCGCCGCGGCTGCCGGTGTCGAGGTCGTATTCGAGATTGGCGGCATCGCCCATCACCGACAGCGCCGCCTCGATGGCCTCGCGCGGCAGCAGCGCGCGGCCGAGATTGGTGTGCAGGACCGTGCCGGTGAGGTTGAACACGCGCCGCTGCGACGGCCGCATCTCTGCCGCGAGCCGCGTGCCGGCGAGCCGCAGCACGGCGCCGGCGTCGCTCGGCGCGACCGCATGGCCGCCGCGCAACGCGGCGCGCAGGTCGGCAAGCACCGAGCGCACCGCTTCGAGCGTCGCGGCGCGACCGTAGCGCGCGACGAGCGCACCGCTCGCCGGCTCGTTCATCACGCGGTCGACCGACGGAAGCAGCTGCAATGCCGCGCCCGCCGCCGGCGCGCGCCGGCCATCGCCACGATCGGCCATCGTCAATCCTCGCCCAAGCTCAGGTCTCGCCCAGTATCAGGAACGGATTGGGTGCCGTCCGATGATACCCCGCTTCGCTCGCAAGGATATCCAGTTCGAGCGTAGCCAGATCGTCGGCGACCGGATCGGCGCCGACGTCCTTCTCGCGATAGAGGATCTTCAGGTACGTCTTGCACTCGTCGCAGGTCTCCGCCCGGACCGTCGGCCCGCCGTTCTTTGCGCGCTCCCCGGTGTCCCTGGCCGGCGGCTCGTCCGTCGCCGTTCCGCCCTGATCGACGTGGTGATAGGCGATGCCCTTGGTCGAGCCGCAGGCGGTGCACTTGATGCGCACCTCGTTCCATTGCGTCTGGCACAGGCCGCAGCAGAGATAGCGCAGCGACCGCGAATCGCCTTCCGCGCCGGAGACGACGCTCGCGACCGGCGGTCCGCCGCAGATCGGGCAGGCGGTCTTGTCGTCGCGCAAGCCCACTGCTGCGGGGTCGAGCAATGCGGCCATGCGCGTCCAATAGAGCTGCAGCGCAGCGGCGACGTACGGCGCCGCGCCACGTTCGCCGGCGCCGAGTTCGAACGACAGATAGCGTGAAACGAGCGCCGCGCGCTCTTCCGTGTCGAGCGCGGCGAGCGACGCGCGCGCTGCCTCCGCCGCGGCCGGCTTGTTCACCGCGGCCATGATGCGCAGGATCTCGTCGAGCGCCGCCGGCCAGGTCGCATCGCCCTGCCAGTGTTCGCTCTCGAGCGCCGGGCGCTGGGCCTCGCGCGCCGCCGCGATCTCGTCCGGCCCCGGCATGCTGCCCGGCGGCAGACGGCGCAGCGCCTCGTGCTGCGCGCGCGACAGCGCCGCCATGAAACGCAGCCAACCTTCGAGCACGTGCCCGGGCGCGAGCTTTTCCAACCGTTCGGCGCGGCGGACGAAGACCGTGACGAGATCCGGCAGGCGCACGAACGGCGGCGGGCGGATATTGCCGATCTCTTCGATCGGAACGACGGACCCGCCGGACATCGCGTCTCCCCGAAGCGAAGGCGAAGCGGCGGCGCCTCAGCGCTGCCGCGCCGCCTCCTCGCGCAGCCACTTGCGGTGGTGGCGCCAAGCCCAGCCGCCGGTCACCGATCCCCGCGTCATCGCGCGGACCGTGCCGCGCACCCAGATCGCGGCATAGACGTGGACGATCACGGTCATGATCAGCCCGAGCGCCGCCGCCGCGTGGACGACTGCCGCCAGCCGCTTCTGGTCGATCGTCGTGTACTCGCGGAACATCGAATCCCACAAGGCGAGGCCCGAGGTGATCAGCAGCACGATCAGGATCGACAGCACCCAGAAGACGATCTTCTGGCCGGCGTTGTACTTGCCGACCTCCGGAACCTTCTCCTCCTCGCCCGAGAGGACGTGGCGGATGCTGCCCATCCAGGCGTTGTCGTCGCGGTTCCACAGGTTGAAGCGCACGAAACGGACGAACAGCCCGAGGAACGTCAGCGTGCCGGCGATGCCGAGCCAGGGATGGATGATCCGCGTCCACTGGCCGCCGCCGAACAGGTCGGAGAGGAAGAAGGTCGCCGGGTGGAAGAGCGACAACCCGCTGAGCGCCAGGCAGATCATGATGATCGCGTTGGCCCAGTGGTTGACCCGCGCCCCCGCGGTGTAGCGGTCGTAGATGTTGGCTTCGCGCGCGCTCATGAGTGGGTGACCCTTTCGCGTTCGCGATCCGCCGCGGCTTCATCGCTCGCCGCCACTTCGTTCGGCCCGCGCGTCACGTAATGGAAGAAGCCGATGAGCGCGGTGAGGCCGATGCCGATAAGGCCGATCGGCTTCAGCATGCCCTTCCAGATCTCGACCAGCGGACTGATGCGCGGATTTGCCGGCAGGCCGGCGTAGAGGGACGGCCGGTCGGCATGCTGCAGCACGTACATCACGTGCGTGCCGCCCACGCCTTCCGGATTGTAGAGGCCGGCGTTGGCGAAGCCGCGCCCCTTGAGATCGTCGATGCGCTGGCCTGCCCATTCGATCATGTCGCGCTTCGACCCGAAGTAGATCGCCTGGGTCGGGCACGCCTTGGCGCAGGCCGGCGCCTGGCCGACCGCCACGCGGTCCGAGCACAGCGAGCACTTGTAGGCCTTGCTGTCGCGCTGCGAGATGCGCGGGATGTTGAACGGGCAGCCGCGCACGCAGTAGCTGCAGCCGATGCAGTGCTCGGATACGAAGTCGACGATGCCATTCGAATACTGGACGATCGCGCCCGGCGACGGACAGGCCTTGAGGCAGCCCGGATCGTCGCAGTGCATGCAGCCGTCCTTGCGGATCAGCCATTCGAGGTTGCCGTCCTGCTCGACCTCGCTGTAGCGCATCACGGTCCACGAGTTCTCCGTCAGGTCGAGCGGATTGTCGTAGACGCCGTGATTGACGCCGACCTCTTCGCGCAGGTCGTTCCATTCGAGGCAGGCCGCCTGGCAGGCCTTGCAGCCGATGCATCGCGAGATGTCGATGAGCTTGGCGACCTCGAGCGTCTCGCGGGCCTGCGGCGACGGCGTGGTGGTGGCCGAACGCCGCCGGATGTCGAGGGATTGCAGCGTGGACATCGGATGGTTCTCCCTTCCCTCAGGCCTGCACGGTGATCTTTTCGACGTTCACCAAGAACGCCTTGAACTCCGGCGTCTCGATGTTCGCGTCGCCGACATAGGGCGTGAGCATGTTGGCTCCGAAGCCCTTGCGGGTCGCCCCCGTGAAGCCCCAGTGGATGGGGATGCCGATCTGATGGACCGTCCGATTGCCCATGCGCAGCGGCATCATGCGCTTGGTCACCACCGCCTTCGCCTTGACGTAGCCGCGGTTGCTGTAGACCCGCACCCAGTCGCCGGCGCGGATTCCCTTCTCGCGCGCCAGCTCCTCGCCCATTTCGATGAACATCTCGGGCTGCAGGATCGCGTTGATGCGGACGTGCTTCGACCAGTAGTGGAAGTGTTCGGTGAGACGATAGGTCGTGGCGACGTACGGGAAGTCCCGTGCATTGCCGAAGACCTCCATGTCGCCGCGGAACACGCGCGCGACCGGGTTGGGCCCGACCGCCGGATGGAGTGCGTTCTCCACCGGCGCCTCGAACGGCTCGTAGTGCTCCGGGAACGGACCGTCGCGCATCAGGCCGCGCACCCACAGGCGTCCGACGCCTTCCGGGTTCATGATGAACGGGCCGACATTCGCCGACGGATTCACCGCCGGCCCGTAGTCGGGCACGTCGACGCCGGTCCAGGCGCGTCCGTTCCATTCGATCAGCCGTCGGCGCGCGTTCCACGGCCGCCCCTGGCGGTCCGCCGAGGCACGGTTGTAGAGAATGCGCCGGTTGGCCGGCCACGAGAATGCCCAGTTCTGGTAAATGCCGAGGCCGCTCGGGTCGGAGTTGTCGCGGCGCGCCATCATGTTGCCGGCCTCGGTGTAGCAGCCGGTGTAGATCCAGCAGCCGGCCGAGGTCTTGCCGTCGTCGGTAAGCAATGCGAAGGACGGCATCTGCCGCCCCGCCGCGACCACGACGTTGCCTTGCGCGTCCTTGACGTCCTCGATCGCGTAGCCGTTGATCTCCTTCGCGATCTCCTCGGGCTTCGGCGCGTGCGGCACGAGATAGGGCCAGCGCAGGTTCTGGATCGCGTCGGGGAACTTCCCGCCGTCGCGACGGTACTTGTCGCGGATGCGGATGTAGAGGTCCGCCATGATGTCGATGTCGGTGCGGGCCTCCGCCGGCGGCGCCTGCCCCGGCCAGTGCCATTGCAGCGTGCGCGAGGAGTTGGTGAGCGAGCCTTCGTCCTCCGCGAAGCAGGTCGTCGGCAGTTCGAAGACCTCCGTGCGCACGCTCGCCGGGTCGATCTCGTTGTACTCGCCGTGGTTCTCCCAGAACCGCGCCGTCTCGGTCTGCAGCGGGTCCATGACGACGAGGAACTTGAGCTTCGACAGCGCGGTGCGGATCTTCGCCCGGTTGGGGAAGGACATCAGCGGGTTGAAGCCCTGGCAGATATAGCCGTTCATCTGCCCCTGGTGCATGCGCTCGAACGCGCGCAGCACGTCGTATTGCACGTCGAGCTTCGGCAGCCAGTCGTAGGCCCAGCTGTTCTCCGCCGTGGCATTCGAGCCGTACATCGACTTGGCGAAGCTGACGAAGAACTTCTTGTAGTTCTGCCAGAAGCTCGTCTGCCCCGGCCGGATCGGCCGGAAGCCCTTCGTGCCCATGTAGGTGTCGAGGTCGCGGTCGCGATCCGTCGGCAAGGTGAGATAGCCGGGGATCAGATTCGACATCAGGCCGAGATCGGTGAGGCCCTGGATGTTCGAATGGCCGCGCAGCGCGTTCATGCCGCCGCCGGCAACGCCCATGTTGCCGAGCAGCAACTGGATCATCGCCATCGTGCGGATGTTCTGCGAGCCCTTCGAATGCTGGGTCCAGCCGAGCGCGTACATGGACGTCATCGCCTTGTCGGGCGCGCTCGTCGACGCGATCATCTCGCAGACGCGCAGGAACTTGTCGCGCGGGCTGCCGCAGATGCGCTCCACCATCTCCGGCGTGTACCGCGCGTAGTGCTGCTTCATCAGCTGGAAGACCGAGCGCGGATGCTCCATGGTCTCGTCGACCTTGGCCATCCCCTGCTCGTCGAACTCGTACTCCCAGGTCGCGCGGTCGTAGTCGCGGTCCTCGCGCTTGTAGCCGGTGAACAAGCCGTCCTGGAAGCCGTAGCCTTCGCGCACGATGAACGTGGCGTTGGTGTAGGCCTTGACGTACTCGGCCTGGATCTTGTTGTTGTCGAGCAGGTACTTGATGACGCCGCCGAGGAAGGCGATGTCGGTGCCGGCGCGGATCGGGCAGTAGAAATCCGCCACCGCCGCCGAGCGCGTGAAGCGCGGATCGACGACGACCAGCTTTGCCCGGTTGTGGTGCTTCGCTTCAGTGACCCATTTGAAGCCGCAGGGATGCGCCTCGGCGGCATTGCCGCCCATGATCAGGACGAGATCCGTGTTCCGGATATCCGTCCACGAATTCGTCATCGCGCCGCGACCGAACGTTGGGGCCAGACTGGCCACCGTGGGTCCGTGTCAAACTCTCGCTTGATTGTCGAAGACGACCATCCCCATAGATCGGACGATCTTGTAGGTGAGGAAGGCCGTTTCATTGGTGGTCGCCGAGGCCGCCAGCATGCCGGTCGAGAGCCAGCGGTTGACGGTCGTGCCGTTGTCGATCCGGTCGATGAAGTTGCGGTCGCGGTCTTCCTTCATCAGGGTCGCGATCCGCTCCATCGCCCAGTCCCAGGAGACTCGGCGGAACTGCCGCTCGCCCGGTCCGCGATACATCGGGTACTGCGTGCGCGTGGGCGACCGTACGAAGTCGAGCAGGCCGGCGCCCTTCGGGCACAACGTGCCGCGGTTGACCGGATGGTCCGGATCGCCCTCGATATGGATGATCTCGGAGCGCGCGTTGCGCGACCGGTCGCCGATCGAGTACATGATCACGCCGCAGCTCACCGAGCAGTACGGGCAGGTGTTGCGCGTCTCGGTCGTGCGCGCAAGTTTGAACGGCCGCACCTGGGCGAGCGCCGGCTGCGGGTCGAACCCCAACGCCGCGAGCGTCGAGCCCGCAAGCGCCGTGCCGCCGAACTTGAAGAACCCTCTTCGGGTGACGTCGATCACGCCCATCGCGTTTTCTCCCTCATCAATGGGCCGTACCGGTGGTCCGTACGGCGAAACGCCCGATCTGCGCCGCTTGCACCGCCGCGGCAGGCTCTCCCGCGCGCCGAGAGTCGAAGTTCAAATTTGTGAACACCACCCAGCGAGGCGAATTCCGCCGACAAGTTCCGGGGCCGATCGCCCCGCAAAACAGCCGCCGGTTGAACCCGTCGGCCAGCGCGCGTCAGTCTGCATCACCGCAGAGGCGCGTCGTTTCTCGGATCAATGCTAGAAAACGATGCAACGACCTGTCAATAAGGACGAACGGAATGAGCCACCGCACAGGCGGCTCCAGCGCAGGAATGATCCTGATAGTTGCAATTGCTGCATTGCGTCATGAAGAAAAAATCCCCCCGCACGCCCAGAACCGCAACGCAAGCTGCGGCTCCGACCGACTTCGACACCTGGCTGGCCGGGCGGTTCGCCGAAGGCGGCGCGTTTACCGCCCTGATCGTGATCATGACGGTGACCGAGTCGACCGTGGAGCCGATCGCGTCGACCTATGCCCACGTCATCGGCGGCGACATCGCGTGGCCGCAAATGGCGGGCCTGCTCGACGGCTCGGGCAAGGAATGGGACGCCGTTGTCATCTTCGCCGCAGCGATGGAGACTGGCGGTGCCGTCCCCGATGAATCGGCCCGGCTGACGCTGCGCCGAATCGAAGAAGAGATCCTGCGCGATCGGCGAACGATCAATGCCGGGCATTTCTTCGACCGCCTCGGCCGCCGCATGAAGCTCGAGGAGATCGGCGCCACGCATTGACGCTCAGTCAACGGCGTGCAGCCGGTCGGCGCGAGCGGTCAGCCAATATTGTGCGGCATGTAGATGGCATCCGCGTTCTGCTCGCGCAGCGTTGCAGCCTGGGCAGCCGCACTTTCGCGCTGCGTCGCAGCTTGGCGTTCGCGCAGGAGCGCGATGTTCTCCGGCGAGAAGCGGCAGTCCATCCCGGCGAGCTCGGCCGGTGCAGGCGGCCAGACCGTGCGATCGAGGTCGCCCGCCGCGTCATCGAAGGCCGCGCGCAGGGCCGAGAGCCACGATCGCAGCGGCGTCCCCACGGCCGCCATGGCCTCGAGGCCGGCCCGCTCCGGGTCCGGCGCGCCGATCCCGACCACCGTCTCGAACGACGTACCGGGCAGGAAGCGTTCGCCCGCCGCGTCCGTCGCGTAGTGGGGCGCGACATCGAACCCAAGCGCTGCCGCGCGCTCCCACGCGACACTGCAGCGCTGATCGGGATATGGCCATTGGTGGCGTGCCTCGACCAGCCATCGGTCCGGCGGCGCCGCCGGCTCGGGCCGTAGATGGGCGCTGATGACGAATACGCGATAGCAATCGGCCGCCCCTGGGCCGGTCGCGACACGATCTTCGAAGCCGGCGACGAACAGAGCAGTCATGAGGCTTCCTCCGGGTCACTCGCTGCAACGTAAGCCCCTTGACATGGCGTTGAACAGCCCGACCCGGGCGAAGAAATATTGCATTCTAGTTGTCAGAATTAACCGTTGTTAAAATCACGTCACTTACTATTAGTATTCTCTGGGGTCTTCTTCACGAAGGTATATTGGTCTGGGGAGGTCAGCCATGGCGCTGACGGTGGATGAACAGCGGGCGACCATCGCGATCGCCGACCGACTTGCGATCGGCGATGCCGGCGCCCTGGCGCCAGTGTTCGACGGTCGCGAGATCCCGCTGCCGACGATCAATTGGGCACCGGCGCCGTCGGACCTGGCCGCCCGCCAGCTCACCTTTCTCCTCGAATACTGGAACGGCCTGCGCGGCGACGGTGCGATGGCGCCAGCCAAAGCGATCCAGCCGATCGACATGCGACCGGCGCTCGGCTATGTCTGCCTGATCGACGTGCTCGACGGCGGACTGGACTTTTACTACCGCGTCTACGGCTCCGACATCGCCCACTGCGTCGGCCTCGACCTCACCGGAACGCGCCTATCCGACTACACGCGCTCGCGCTGGATGCTCATCTACCACGCGGCCGCCTATCGGGCGTCGGCGCAGCGCCAAGACGCCCTCCACACCAGCTACGTTCCGACTGCGGACATCAGCACGCCGCGCTGGGACCGCCTCATCCTGCCGCTCGCCGACGACAACGGCAAAGCGGTGCGCCTGCTTGTCGGCAAGGTGCCGCGGGGGCGCCGCGTCGCCCGGCGCGATCCGGTCTGATCCCGGGGGCCGCCCCCGCCGTCACCGCCCGCGCCTATGCGCGCGCACGACCCGCAGGCGCGCCGACAAGCTCGGCGATCTGCACCGCGTTCAACGCCGCCCCCTTGAGGAGCTGGTCGCCCGCGAGGAACAGCGCGATCGACCGGCCGCTCGGGTCGCTCACATCCTGACGGATGCGGCCGACCAGAACATCATCCTGGCCGGAGGCATCGAGCGGCATCGGAAAGTGGTTGCGCGCCGCATCGTCGACGAGCTTCACGCCCGGCGCCTTCGCAAGAATCGCCCGCACCTCATCCGGCGCGATCGCACGCCCGCATTCGATCGTCACCGCGGCCGAATGGGCGCGCAGCACCGGCACGCGTACGCACGTCGCGCTGACGCGCAGATCCGGCACGCCGAAGATCTTGCGCGTCTCGGCGATGACCTTGCTCTCCTCTCCGTTGTAGCCGGTGCGCGGGTCGATCGGCGTGTTGTGGCTGAAGAGATTGAAGGCATAGGGGTGCGGCAGCACCTTGGGCGCGAAGGCGCGTCCTTCGAGATGCGCGCGGGTCGAATCGACGAGTTCGGCCATCGCCGCAGCCCCGGCGCCGGACGCCGCCTGGTAGGTCGCGACGATGATCCGGGCGATCGGGTTCACCTGATGGATCGGCCACAGCGGCACGCCGACGACGATTGCCGCGCAATTCGGGTTGGCGATGATGCCGCGATGGCCGGCGAGCGCATCGGCATTGATCTCCGGCACAACCAGCGGGACGTCCGCATCCATCCGGAAGGCGGATGAGTTGTCGACGACGATCGCCCCTTCGCGTGCGGCGATCGGCGCATAGTGCTTCGAGATGCCGCTGCCGGCCGAGAACAGCGCGAGGCCGACGCCGCGGAAGCTGTCCTCGGTGAGTTCCTCGACCGGCACCGGCGCGCCGCGGAACTCCATCGTCTTCCCGGCCGACCGCGCCGAAGCGAGCAGCCGCAGGCCGGAGAGCGGAAAGCGCCGCCGTTCGAGACAGCGCAGCAGCTCGACGCCGACAGCGCCGGTCGCGCCGACGATGGCGACCAGCGGGGCACCATGGCCGGCGTACCCGCGCGGAACAGCGACGGCGGGACTGGCGACGGGGCCGAGATTGGCGGAACGGTTGAGAGGTTCGAGGCGCATCGTCATCTCCTGTTGGCCGGAAGAGACGGGCGCCAGAAACTGAAAGGCCCCGTCCTGCTCGGCGGGGCCTTTTCGGGGGTCGTTATGTCGCTGGATTCAGCACGCAGACGCCCGCAAGGCCCCGGTGAGGGTCTTGGTCTTCGTCGTCGGCGTTTTCGTCGAGCGCATCATCGCGGGCGGAAATTATCAGCCGTGCCGCGGGCGGTAAAGGCTGATCTTGGCCGAGCCCGCCGCTGCAAATGCGCCTTGTCCGGCCCGCCGAGTTCGGCGACCCTGCCGGCCGCGATCCCGCTGCCGTTCCGCCCCAAGCCCGCGAGCCCGACCATGGACATCAACGCCTTCTTCGCCGCCGAGTTCGCGGAGCACGAATCCGTTCTGAAGGCCACGCAGGCCCAGGTCGGGGAGAGCTTCGCGCGGCTGGTCGCCGCTGCCTTCACGGCGGTGCGCGACGGCGGCAAGCTGATGTTCTTCGGTAATGGCGGCAGTGCCGCGGATGCCCAGCATCTCGCGACCGAACTCGCCGTGCGCTACGTCAAGGATCGCGCGCCGATCGCCGCGATCGCGCTGACCACCGACAGTTCGGCGCTGACCGCGATCGGCAACGACATCGGGTTCGATGCGCTGTTCGCGCGGCAGATCGAAGCGATCGGCAAGCCGGGCGACGTGGCGATCGGCATCACCACGTCGGGGCGCAGCCGCAACATCCTGCGCGCGCTCGAAGCCGCCAGGCGGATCGGTATCGTGCCCGCCGCGCTCAGCGGCGGTACCGGCGGGGACCTGCCGGGCCTCGCCGATCCGCTGCTGATCGTGCCGTCGCGGACCACCGCACGCATCCAGGAGATGCACATCTTGCTCGGCCAGATGCTGTGCGGCGCGCTCGAACAGGAACTTGGGCTCGTCTGAGCGAGCCCGCGTCGACTGCTCCCGCCGCTCTCAGTCGCCCGCCGCCGGGGCCGGCCGGCCGGCCACGTAGGCCTGCTGCGCGGCCCGATCTGCGCGCAGCCCGTCGAAGTTCGCGCCGAGTTCGCTGCGCCACGGGCGCCACGCTTCGAGCACGACGAGCAGCCCGACCAGGATCGCCGCAAAGACGAGCGCCGCCACCGCGAAGGGCAGGCCGAAGAGAATGTCGAAGGTGAGCCGCCCCGGCCCGCCCGCGACCATCGGCGCCAGCGTCGGGTCGAGATAGCTGTAGACCAGCGCGCCGAGCAGCCCGCCGACGAGCGTCGCCCATGCGTCGCGATAGCCGGCGCCGATCTGCGCGAGCACCGTACCCGGGCAGGCGCCGGCCAGCGCGATCCCGGCGCCGAGGATCAGGCCGCCGACGATGTCGGCACCGTAGATCGTCGCCTTGGGCACCAGCCGGACGTAGCCGAAGCCCTGCAGGGCGGCGAGGACGACGAGGCCGCTCACGACCGCGGCAAGGAAGATCTTGAGCATCGTGAAGTTGCGCATCTGCATCTGCCCGACGATCACGCCGGGCTCGAAGACTCGCGACTTCTCCAGCGCGAAGCCGAACACGAGTCCCATCGCAAGGCCGGTCAGGATGGCAAGGAAGATGGACATGGCGAGGTCCCTCCTTCAGACGCGACGCAGCAGAGCCGCGACGCCGATGCCGCCGGCGAACATCGCGGCGACGGCGATCGTCGAACCGACCGAGAGCTGGGCGAGGCCGGATATTCCGTGGCCGCTGGTGCAGCCGTCGGCGATGCGCGCCCCGAACAGCATGATGAAGCCGCCGGCGAAGGCCATGGCGAAGCGCCGCGCGGGGCTGCCGGCGCCGAGCGCACGCGGCCAAACCGGCGATATCGCGCCGCGCCGCACGCCGCCGAGCCGTGCCGAGATCGCCGCGCCGAGGGCGATACCGATCACCAGCGCCACCTGCCACCAGTTCTTGGCTCCGGATAGGTGCCGGGCGACGTAGTCGATCTGGGCAATCGCCGGATCGGCGAGGGCGGCGAGCGAGGCCGAAACGGTGACGTAGGACGACGATGCGCCGAGCGCGGTTTGCATCAGCAGGAACGCCGGAACCTGCAGCAGGCCGATGAGTGCCCCGGCGACATAGGGCGACCAAGCCGGATCACGGTAACGCAGCATGCCAACCCTCCTTGGTTACGCATGCTTATATAATCAGGCTCTAATATATGTGAGTTAACAAAGATCAAGCTGCGGGCTGATGCGCCTAGCTCCGCACGAACGAAAACGGCGGCCGCTGCCGGCCGCCGTTCGCGATCACCTGGCCGGCCGCAAAGGCCGGCCCCGATATATCGGGCCTTCAGGCGAGGGCGAGATTCGTCGCCGCCTGCTTGCCGCGCTCGGTCGTCACCTCGAAGCTGATCTTCTGCCCTTCGCGAAGCCCCTGCAGGCCCGCGCGCTCAACGGCGCTGATATGGACGAAAACGTCCTTAGAACCGTCGGAGGGCTGGATGAATCCGAAACCCTTCTGGGCGTTGAACCACTTCACAGTACCAGTAGCCACGTAGCAATCTCCTTCGGGCGTGCAAGCGCACGCCAATCGTCCGCGCGACCATCGCGCGGCCTCAAACAACTCGGCTTTTTGGGGGGTGACTTGATCGAGCGCCGGGACCCGTTCGGCCAGAGGGCGCGTAGCAAGACCGACCAAAACGTCGGATTGTGCTCGTCAATGTAGCGCGAAATGCCGCAATTTTCAAGATATTCCCACCGGCAGACCATGACTTTCGACTGCGGCGGTTCCTGCCCACGTCGGAGAGGCGACTCATCGGCGGGCACGCGCTTGTCTATTTCTTGGGCGATGACAGCCGAATCGCCGGCAAAATGATCGATCTGATCAATAATTGATCAGAATTCGCGACGGCATAGGCAATCGGACAGAGTCAATCAGCCCATACGCTTAGCCGCGTTTTGCATGCTGCAACGCAATGGCACGGCGCTTGCTCCTTCGGGAATCGACGCCGCATCAGCGGCGGTTTTCAACTTCACAGGGGGCAGATTGATGACATCGATTCTCGGCAAGCCGGTCGGCCGGCGCCAGATCCTGCGCGGCGCCGCAGGCGCCGCGATCGGCGCCGCGGCGTTGCACGGCACGAAGGCCTCGGCACAGGCCGCACCGATCAAGGTCGGCGTGCTCCACTCCTTGTCCGGCACGATGGCGATCAGCGAAACGGCCTTGCGCGACACCGTGCTGATGATGGTCCAGAAGCAGAATGCCGAAGGCGGCCTGCTCGGCCGGCGCATCGAGCCGGTGGTCGTCGACCCGGCGTCGAACTGGCCCCTCTTCGCCGAAAAGGCGCGCGAGCTGCTGCAGGTCCAGCGCTGCGACGTCGTGTTCGGCTGCTGGACGTCGGTTTCGCGCAAGTCCGTGCTGCCGGTGTTCGAGGAGCTCAACGGCCTGCTCTTCTACCCCGTGCAGTACGAGGGCGAGGAAGAGTCGCGCAACATCTTCTACACCGGCGCCGCTCCGAACCAGCAGGCGATCCCGGCGGTCGACTATCTGATGAGCGCGGACGGCGGTTCGGCCCGGCGCATCGCGCTGCTCGGCACCGACTACGTCTATCCGCGCACGACCAACCGCATCCTGCGCGCCTACCTGATCTCGAAGGGCATTCCCGAGGCCGACATCCTCGAGGAATACACGCCGTTCGGCCACAGCGACTGGCAGGGCATCGTCGCGCGCGTCAAGGCCTTCGCCAACCAGGGCAAGAAGACCGCGATCGTCTCGACGATCAACGGCGACGCCAACGTCCCGTTCTATCGCGAACTCGGCAACCAGGGGATCAAGGCCGAGGATCTGCCGTCGGTCGCGTTCTCGGTCGGCGAAGAGGAGCTTGCCGGCATCGATACGCGCCCGCTGGTCGGCCATCTCGCGGCGTGGAACTACTTCATGTCGGTGCAGGCGCCCGCGAACACCGAATTCCTCAACATGTGGCGCGCCTACATCAACAACCCGCGCCGCGTGACCAACGACCCGATGGAAGCCACCTATACCGGCTTCAAGATGTGGACGCAGGCGGTTCGCGCGGCCAACACGACGGCGGTCGACGCGGTGCGCACCGCGATGATCGGCCAGAAGGTCATGGCGCCGTGCGGCTACGAGGAGACGATGGGCGCCAACCATCATCTCTCCAAGCCGGTGATGATCGGCGAGGTCCAGGCCAACGGCCAGTTCAACATCGTGTGGCGTACGCCGGGCCCGATCCCGGCCGAGAACTGGAGCCCGTTCATTCCCGAGAACGCCAACCGCCGTCGCGGCGGCTGATCGGAACGATCGCGTATGCCGGGCGGCTGCGGCCGCCCGGCGGCCGATCCCAGAGCGCGCCGGCCGGCCCGAACCCGGCCGGCGCCTCACCAGCACCAGCGTGACATGATCAAGCTCCGCACCCTTCCGACGATCGCCCTGCTGGCGCTCGCCATGCTGATCTGCAGCCTCGCGCCGCGCCCGGCCACCGCGCAGGGCGCCGCCGCCGATCCTTTCGCTGCGGCGCTCGAGCGTCTCGCCGGCGGCGATTTCGGCCAGATCGTCGAAGGCATCAACGCGCTCGCGGCGCTCGGCGATGCGCGCGCGGTGCCGATCCTGCGGGCACTCGGCGACAACGCGCTCGCCAAGCGCCAGAGCGACCAGCGCCTCGCCATCCTGCGCGACGACGGCCCGATCGACGCGGCGACCGGCACGCGGCTCGAACCCGCCGACCGCGCCGCCTATGCCCCGATCGGCATCAACAACCGCGTGCGCGTGGCGCTGCGCGGCGCGCTCGGCCGCCTCGTCCTGTTCAGCCCAGACGACGCCGAGCGGCTCGCCGCCGCGCAAGGGGTCTATCGCAGCCGCGCCGCCGAAAATCTTCCGCTCATCGAGCGCGCCTACGCCGCCGAACGCAATCCGCGCATCAAGGCGCAGCTCGAGCTGGCGCTCGCCGCAACGCGGCTGATGAGCCCCGACGCCGCAACCAGGCGCGCCGGCGTCGACACGCTCGGTGCGTCGAGCTCCGCCGAGGCGCGCGCGCTGCTGGTCGAGACACGCGCCGCCGCCAACTCCGACGCCGAGCTTGTGGCCGCGGTCGACCGGGCGCTCGCGTCGCTCGACTTCCGGCTGCAGATCGCCAGTGCGGCGCAGACCTTCTTCCAGGGACTGTCGCTCGGATCGGTCCTGCTCCTCGCCGCGATCGGTCTTGCCATCACTTTCGGCGTGATGGGCGTCATCAACATGGCGCACGGCGAGATGGTGATGATCGGCGCCTATGCGACCTATCTCGTGCAGGAGGCGATCCGCGCCTGGGCGCCCGGCCTCGCCGACGTCTCGATCCTGATCGCAATTCCCGCCGCTTTCCTCAGCGCCGGCGCCTTCGGCTTCGTGCTCGAGCGCGGGCTGATCCGCCACCTCTACGGCCGGCCGCTCGAAACCCTGCTGATGACCTTCGGCCTCGGCATGATCGTGCAGCAGGCGGTCCGCCTCGCCTTCGGCGCGCAGAACCGCGAGGTGTCGAGCCCGACCTGGATGCAGGGCACGATCGCGCTGCCCGGCGGCATCGCGATCACCCAGAACCGGCTGTGGATCATCGTCTTCGGCCTGGCCGTGCTGCTCGCGACCGTCGCCGTGATCCGCTTCACCCGCTTCGGCCTCAACATGCGCGCGGTGACGCAGAACCGGCCGATCGCCGCGACGATGGGCATTCCGACCGGCCGCGTCGATGCCATGACCTTCGCCTTCGGCTCCGGCATCGCCGGCATGGCCGGCGTGGCGCTGTCGCAAATCGACAATGTCAGCCCCAATCTCGGCACCGGCTACATCATCGATTCCTTCATGGTCGTGGTGTTCGGCGGCGTCGGCAATCTTGCAGGCACGCTGGTCGGCGCGTTCATCCTTGGCATCGTCAACAAGGTGCTGGAGCCCTATGCCGGCGCGGTGCTCGGCAAGATCTTCGTGCTGGTGGCGATCATCCTGTTCATCCAACGCCGCCCGCGCGGGCTGTTCGCGCTGCGCGGCCGCTTCGTGGAGTCCTGATCCGTGGGCGGCCCGATCACCGCGGCGCTCGCCGGCGGCCGGGCGGGCGGGCGCGCCGGCCGCTCGCTCTGGCTGATCTGGGCGATCGCGCTCGCCGCCGTGCCGCTGCTCAACAAGCTGCCGGCGGACTCGCCCTTCTATCTCTCCGACTTCGTCGTCAGCGTGACCGGCAAGTGGATCTGCTACGCGATCCTGGCGCTTTCGATCGACCTGATCTGGGGCTATTGCGGAATCCTCAGCCTCGGTCACGGCGCGTTCTTCGCGCTGGGCGGCTACGCGATCGGCATGCATTTGATGCGCATGATCGGCAGTCGCGGCGTCTTCGGCCATCCGGTGCTGCCGGACTTCATGGTCTTCCTCAACTGGCCGGCGCTGCCGTGGTACTGGCACGGCTTCGAGTACTTCGTCTTCGCCGCCTTCATGGCGCTCGCCGTGCCGGGCACGCTTGCGCTCGTCTTCGGCTGGCTCGCCTTCCGCTCGCGCATCACCGGGGTCTACTTCTCGATCATCACCCAGGCGATGACCTATGCGCTGATGCTCGCCTTCTTCCGCAACGACATGGGCTTCGGCGGCAATAACGGCTTCACCGGCTTCAAGGACCTGCTGGGCATCCCGCTGCAGACGCCGGAAATGCGCAGCGCGCTCTACGTCGCCTCGCTGCTGGCACTGATGCTGTCCTTCCTGCTCTGCCGCTTCATCGTCTCCTCGAAGCTCGGCCGGGTCCTGGTGGCGATCCGCGACGCCGAATCGCGCGTGCGCTTCCTCGGCTACTCGGTGACCGCGTACAAGCTCTTCGTCTTCACGCTGTCGGCGGTGCTCGCCGGCCTCGCCGGCGCGCTCTACGTGCCGCAGGTCGGCATCATCAATCCCGGCGAGTTCTCGCCGGCAAACTCCATCGAAGCGGTGATCTGGGTCGCGGTCGGCGGGCGCGGCACGCTGTCGGGCGCGATCCTGGGCGCGCTCGCGGTCAACGGCGCCAAGAGCTGGCTGACGACGGTCGCTCCCGACCTCTGGCTGTTCGTGCTCGGCGGGCTGTTCGTCGCGGTGACCGTGGTCCTCCCCAACGGCCTGATCGGCCTGCTGCGCCGCCGCAAGCGCGACGAAGGAAACGGCCAATGACAACGCCCGCTGCCCCGGCGGCCGAGCCCGTCCTCTACCTCGACGGCGTGACGGTCACGTTCGACGGCTTTCGCGCGCTCAACGAACTCAGCATCGTCGTCGAACCGGGCGAGTTGCGCACGATCATCGGCCCCAACGGCGCCGGCAAGACGACGATGATGGACGTCATCACCGGCAAGACCAAGCCCGACAGGGGCACCGTGCGCTTCAAGCAGCACGACCTGACGCGGCTCGACGAAGTGAGGATCGCCAATCTCGGCATCGGACGCAAATTCCAGAAGCCGACCGTCTTCGACCATCTGACGGTCGTCGAGAATCTCGAGCTCGCGCTCAAGGGCGAGCGCCGGCCGCTGATCGTGCTGTTCGCCCGACTCGATGCCGACGAACGCGCGCGCATCGATGAAGTGCTGACCCTGGTCGGCCTGACCGCGCGCGCCCGCGCGCCGGCAGGGCTGCTGTCGCACGGCCAGCGCCAGTGGCTGGAGATCGGCATGCTGCTGATGCAGGACCCCGAGCTGCTGCTGATCGACGAGCCGGTCGCCGGCATGACCGACCACGAGACCCACGAGACCGCGGAGCTGCTGCGGCGCATCGCCGGCGAGCGCTCGGTCGTCGTGGTCGAGCACGACATGGAGTTCGTGCGCGCGCTCGCGCGGCGCGTGACCGTGCTCCACGAAGGCCGCGTGCTCGCCGAAGGACCGATCGATCACGTGCAGAACGACCCGCGCGTGATCGAGGTCTATCTCGGACGCTGACCATGCTGTCGATCGAAAAGCTCAACCTGTTCTACGGCGCCAGCCACTGCCTGCGCGACGTCGACCTGACCGTCGAAAAAGGCAAGGTCACCTGCGTGCTCGGCCGCAATGGCGTCGGCAAGTCGAGCCTGCTGCGCGCCATCGTCGGCATCGAGCGCGCGCGCAGCGGCTCGATCACCTGGGAAGGCGACGACGTGACTCGCCTGCCTTCGTACCAGCGCGCGCGCCGCGGCATCGGCTACGTGCCGCAAGGGCGCGAGATCTTTCCGCTCCTGACCGTCGCCGAGAACCTCGAGACCGGCCTCGCCGCGGCGCCGCGCGGCATGGACGTTCCGGGCGAGGTGTTCGACATCTTCCCCGTGCTGCGCGACATGCTGCGCCGGCGCGGCGGCGACCTGTCGGGCGGCCAGCAGCAGCAGCTCGCCATTGCCCGCGCGCTGACGATGCGACCGCGCCTGCTCATCCTCGACGAACCGACCGAGGGCATCCAGCCGTCGATCATCAAGGACATCGAGCGCGTCATCCGGATGCTCGCCCAGCGCGGCGACATGGCGATCCTGCTGGTCGAGCAGTATTTCGAGTTCGCGCGCGACCTCGCGGACCAGATCGCGGTGATGGTGCGCGGCGAGTTCGTGCTCAAGGGCCCGGCATCGGCGATGAACGAGGAGGAGGTGCGCAAGCACCTGACGGTCTAGCGCCCGAGCTCAGTCGATCCGGTAGATCGCACCGAGAATCTTGTCGATCGTCCGCCCGTCCGACGACAACGGCAGCGCGATCTTGGTGATCGAGACATACTCGCGATCGGCTGGCGAGCGGCGCGCCACATAGTCGGGCGCGCGCGTGGCGCAGACGCGACGGTACTCCTCCAGCGGGCTCGGGCCGATCTGGGGAATCGCCTCGCTGACCCGCTTGCCCGTGAGATCGAAGCCGAAGATCTCGACCAGCGCGGTGCCGTAGAGAACGAAGCGGAAGTCGTCCCCGCCTTCGAGCACGTCGAGCAGCATCAGATGCCCAAGCCACGGCAGGAGATCATCCATCGCGAAATCGGCACGCGCCGGCAGCGCGCGGCCGGCGCGCTTGGCCTCCCAGAGATCAAGCAGCGACTTGATCCGTTCGTTCATCGACCTGGCCTTTCACACGCCGGCGCGCTTCGCGACGCGAGTGTACCGCCGAAGGATGAGATAGCAACACGATCGGCTACGGCTCGCGATGCAGCGGCAACGACGCCCGGCGCGCGCAATCGGGACGGCCCGCAACGGTCGACAGCGCGAGGTCGGGAACGGTTCCATGGAGGCGGATCAGCGGCCCGCGCCGATCGCCGAAGCGAATCAGCAGATCGACCTGCCGCCCGTCCACGACATGCCCGTAGCTGCGCTGGTCGCCCAGAAGGCGTCCCGCCTCGTCGCGGCAGGCGAGAACGATCCGCAGCAGGCTGCGGCTCGGCGTTATGGGCGTGCGCGCGACCTCCACCGTCGCTTCCCAGCCGCCGCCCGCGCCACGCCAGGTCCCCGCATAGCGCGGCAGGTCGGGGTGGAACTCGCCGCCTTGCGCCCAGCCGGCGCTGCTCACCGCCAGCGCGCCGAGCGCGAGAACGACACTGCGGAGGAGGTCGCGGAGATCGTCCGCACCGATTCGCATGCGCCTATCCCACCGCATTTCGGGCACCGCCACAATCCCGCCCGATTGTCCGCCGGCGCGCTCTGTGCGCAAATTGACGATGGCCCGTCGCGCCCGCGCTGCGCCGCCCAAGATCGGCAACGCCGAGATCGCGGCGATCTTCGACGAGATCGCCGACCTGCTCGAGCTTGCGGCGGAGAATCCATTCCGAATCCGCGCCTACCGCAACGCGGCCCGGGTGATCGGCGGGCTCGGCATGGAGGTCGCCGACATGATCGCGCGCGGCGACGACCCGGCATCGCTGCCCGGCATCGGCGACGATCTCGCAGCCAAGGTCCGCGACATCCTGGCAAGCGGCACGACGAAGCTGCTCGCGCGGCTGCGCAAGCGGACGTCGCCGGCGCTCGTGGCGTTGCTGCGCCTGCCCGGGCTTGGGCCGAAACGGGCGCGCATGCTCGTGGAGACGCTCAATATCCGCTCGCTCGACGATCTGCGCCGTGCCGCCGCGGCCGACCGTCTGGCGGCCGTGCTCGGCCCGAAGACGGCGGCCGGCGTCGCCGCCGCACTGGCCGGTCCGCCGACGGGACGCTTCGTCCGCAAGAGCGTCGAGCCTGTCGCCGCCGCGGTCGCCCGCCAGCTGCTGCCCGCGGCGGGGGTCGAGTCCGTTGTCGTCGCGGGCAGCTTCCGCCGCCGCCGGCCCGATGTCGGCGACCTCGACGTCCTGATCGCCGCACGGAAGGACAGCGACGCGCTCGATCGCTTCGTCGCCCTGCCGAACACCGACCATGTGCTCGCGCATGGCCCGACACGCGCGGCGATCGTGCTGCGTTCCGGCCTGCAGATCGATGCGCGGCTGGTCCCGCCCGAGAGCTTCGGCGCCGCGCTGGTCTATTTCACCGGCAGCAAGGCGCACAACATCGCGCTGCGCCGCCGTGCCCTGGCGCGCGGCTTGAAGCTCAACGAATATGGCGTCTTCCGTGGCAACCGCCGCATCGCCGGCGCCACCGAGGAATCAGTCTACGCGGCGGTCGGCCTGCCCTGGATCCCGCCCGAACTGCGCGCCGACGACGGCGAGATCGAGGCGGCCGAGGCGGGCCGGCTCGACGCGTTCGCGCGCGAACGCGGAACCCCGGTCGCACGCCGGAAGCCCGCGGCGCCCGGTTGATCTGCGTCAACGCCACACGGTTGCGGCCGGCCTACACGATCACCAAGGGGTTGCAGCGCGGTCGCGCTTGACGGCCCGAGGAGGATCAATGACGCGCAAGCTGATGCCCGACGTCGTCCACGATCAAGACCCCGTCACGCTCGGGCCCGCTGCCAGCGTTCAGGATGCATGCCGCCAGATGCGCGAGCGCAGCGTCGGCGCCGTGCTGGTCACCGATCCGGGCGGCAGGCTGTTGGGAATATTCACCGGCCGCGATGCGGTCGCGCGGGTCCTCGCCGAGGGGCGCGACGCCGGCAAGACCGCTCTGAGCGACGTCATGACCCGCGACCCCGCAACGATGCCGCCCGGGATGAACGCGATCGAGGCGCTGCGGCTGATGCAGGACGGCGGCTTCCGCCACGTCCCGATCGTCGAGGGCAACCGCGTCGTCGGCATCGTTTCGCGCCGCGACTTCCGCGGCATGGAACAGGCCCGACTCGACGAAGAGACGGGTCTGTGGGAGCGGATCTGAACGATCGCCTGATCAGCCGGCTTTGGTCGGCAACACGTCCGCCAGGTGGCCAAGGAGGTCGTGGGCAGGGATCTTCATCAGGTCCTTCGACAATTCACCGGTGACGCGCTTGCTCGCGCTGCCGTCGAGCGCTGCGCGGAGTGCACCAAGCGTCTTCGGCGCCGCGGCGATGATGAGGCGGTCAAAGCTGTTCTGTGCGGCCGCGGCATTGAGGCGGGCCGCCACGCTCTGCGCGAAGCGTTCCTGCTCCAGGCGATGAACGTCGACGCGCGGCTCCATCGTATGCGCGGTCCCGCCGCCCGACGAAATACCGCGCCCGGGCCGGTCGGTCCCGAGATCGCGGGGCCGCAGTTGCGCGCTCACCGAGGCGAGCGCGCCGTCGCTGATCGGCTCGAGCGCCTGGCCTGCCGCAGCAAGACGATAGATCTGGGCCTGCTGGCCATCGGCGACGACGATCCAGGTCGTTGGATTGCGCTTGAGCGGCATCGAGGCCTCCTCTCTCCACCAATTGGACGCGTGATCGCATATGCGGGCCTGCGATACAATGAGATGATTGGCGCGGCCGGTTGCTTGACGTGGATCAACGCCGGGTTGCGGCGCGTGGATAGCGTGCGGCCAACGACCGGGGGTGTGGACGATGAAGGCTGCCGATGTGATGACGCGACACGTGGTGTCGGTGACGGGCGACGTCTCGGTCCGATCGATCGCGACGATGCTCCTGGAGCACGGGATCAGCGCTGTGCCCGTGGTCGATACCGACGGCAAGGTCATCGGCATGGTCAGCGAAGGCGACCTGATGCGCCGCCACGAGACGCAGACCGAGCGGCGGCGCCCGTGGTGGCTGCGTGTGTTCGCCGATCCCGAGACGACGGCAGGCGAATACGCCAAGGCACACGGGCGCACCGCGCGCGAAGTGATGACCCGCGACGTCATCCAGGTTAGCGAGGACACCGCGGTCGACGCGATCGCCGATCTGCTCGAGCGCCACCGCATCAAGCGCGTGCCGGTGACACGCGACGGCCGGCTCGTCGGCATCGTCAGTCGCGCCAACCTGCTGCAGGGCCTCGCTTCGGCGCCCGGCCTGCGTCCGGAGATCGACGCCGACGATCGCGCGATCCGCCTTCAGCTCGCGGGCGAACTCGAGGCGCGCGGTTTCGGCGCGGGCGTCGCGCCGAACATCGTCGTGCACGACGGCGTCGTGCATCTCTGGGGTTCGGTTGCATCGAGTACCGAGCGAAACGCCGTGCGCGTCGCCGCCGAGAGCATTCCGGGCGTCGTGCGGGTCGTCGACCACACGATCGTGCCGCCGCCCATTCTCTACTAGGCGCAGCCGCACCGCTCGGCCGATGATGAACGGTGCCGGGCGCGGATTCAGCCAAACTTAACCCGTTCGGCAGACACTGAAGGCGTATCCGGCCAACCCGACCCGATGGAGGGTCGCATGACCCGCCGTATCGTCCTTCCGTTCGATGCCGAGCTCGCGGCGTTCCCGACCCCGATCCGACGACGCCGGGGCTGAATCATGGGCGCCGTTCGCACCCTCGATCGCGGCATCATGACCCATGACGGCCGTCGGGGCGTCGTCGTCGGCCACCCCGGCACCGCCGACGCATTCCGCCGACGCCTCGCGCGCCTAAGCGCAGACTTCGACGGCACCTCCGAACCCGCTGCGGCGCTGCTTGCGCTGGCCGAACGTCTGCTTCGCCCGGTTCCGGCTAAAGATCGAAGTGAATCCCCTGCGCCAGGGGCAGCGCGCGCGAATAGTTGATCGTGTTGGTCGCGCGCCGCATATAGGCCTTCCACGAATCGCTGCCGGCCTCGCGGCCGCCGCCGGTCTCCTTCTCGCCCCCGAAGGCGCCGCCGATCTCCGCGCCGCTTGGTCCGATGTTGACGTTGACGATGCCGCAATCGCTGCCCGCGGCCGACATGAACTGCTCGGCCTCGCGCAGGTCGGTCGTGAAGATGCTCGACGCCAACCCTTGCGGCGCGGCGTTCTGCAGGGCGATCGCATCATCGAGGTCGCGATAGCGCAGAACGTAGAGAATCGGCGCGAAGGTTTCGTGCAGGACGATCTCCGATTGCGACGGCATCCTGACCAGCGCCGGCCGGACGTAGTGCGCCTGCGGCCAGCGGTCCGCCAGCACGCGCTCGCCCCCGGTCACGGCTCCGCCGGCCTGGCGCGCGGCGGCGAGCGCCGCCTGCATCGCCTCGAATGCGCGCGCGTCGATCAGCGGGCCCACGAGCGTGGCCGGATCGAGCGGATCGCCGATGCGGATCTGGCCATAGGCGCGTGCGAGCTTCGCGAACAGATCCTCATGAAGGCTCTCGTGCACGATCAACCGGCGCAGACTGGTGCAGCGCTGCCCCGCCGTGCCGACGGCCGCGAACAGGATCGCGCGCACGGCGAGATCGAGATCGGCGCTCGGCGCGACGATCATCGCATTGTTCCCGCCGAGTTCGAGGATCGCGCGGCCGAAGCGCTGCGCCACGCGGGGTCCGACGAGGCGGCCCATCCGGGTCGACCCCGTCGCGCTGATGACGGGGACGCGCCCGTCGTCGACGAGCGCCGCGCCAAGCTCCGCGCCGCCGACGACGACCCTCGCAAGGTCCGCGGGAGCGTCGCCGAAGCGCTTCAGCGCGCGGGCGAACAGCGCGTCGACCGCAAGGGCCGTCAGCGGGGTCTTCTCCGAGGGCTTCCAGATCACCGGGTTCCCGCAGACGAGAGCGATCGCCGCGTTCCAGGACCACACCGCGACCGGGAAGTTGAACGCACTGATCACGCCGCACGGGCCGACCGGATGCCAGGTCTCCATCATGCGATGGCCCGGGCGCTCGGTCGCGATCGTGAGCCCGTAGAGTTGGCGCGAGAGGCCGACGGCGAAGTCGCAGATGTCGATCATCTCCTGGACCTCGCCGAGGCCCTCCTGCGCGATCTTGCCGACCTCGACCGAGACCAGCCGGCCGAGCTCGGCCTTGGCGGCACGCAGCTCCTCGCCGAAAATCCTCACCAGTTCGCCCCGTCGCGGCGGCGGCACCAGCCGCCAGGCACGGAACGCCTCGACCGACGCTGCGATCGTCCGCTCGAGGCCCGCGGGGTCATCGGTGCGGACCCGGGCAATCTCCGCGCCGGTGATCGGGGACCGTACCGGCAATCCGCCGTCGCGGTACGCGGCAGGTGGCACGCCCAGACGGTCAAGCAAAGCGGCGATCGAATTGCGGTCCAGCGGAGCGGCGGAATCGGGCATCGGCAAACGAGGTCCTTCGCAAAGTGACGAATATGCGGGCCTGCGCCCGGTCGATATCATAGCCCAGCCGCGGAGCCGTCGTCGCCCTTCCGCGCGACGTCCCGGGACCGGCGCTGCGATCCCCGGACCTGGACCGTATGGCGCAGGGCCGTGCCGGCGCGAGCGGCGCTCGCCGCCGAAATGCGGTAGACTCGATCCCAGGTCACCATTGCAGCCATCATCGACGACCGGACGAGCGACTGACCTCCGATGCTTGCCAAGTGCCGACGTTTCCGGGCGAGTCGCCAGCGAGATCGATGGCCGGATTGACCCGTTCCAGGACCGGGCCCCGTGTCGCAATCCTGTCGACATCGGACATCGGCGGCGGCGCGGCCCGAATGACGTACCGCCTCTACAGGGCGCTGCGAGACGATGGCGCGGACGCAGAGCTGCACGTGCGCGACCGGCATTCGACCGACCCGAGCGTCCGGGTCTATCGCACGCCGGCAGGCCTGGGCGGATGGCGCGAGCGGCGGCGCTCCGTCCGCATTGCGGAGCTGGACGGGGCGATCACGCATCGACCGCGCGGGTACGAGCCGTTCTCCTTTCCGCAGGCGGCGAGCGGAAGGAACCTGCTGCGCGCGCTGAACGGCTACGACGTCGTGAACCTCCACTGGGTCGCCGGTTTCGCCGATTTCGACGCCATACGCGCGGTAGCCGCGAGCGTCCCCGTCGTGTGGACGCTGCACGACATGAATCCGTTCACGGGAGGCTGCCACTACGACGACCGCTGCGGACGCTACCGCATCGGCTGCGGCGCTTGTCCCCAGCTGGGCTCCGAATCGACAAGCGACCTCTCGTCGGACATTTGGATGACCAAGCGCGGCACGTTCGCGGCGATTCCGCCGGGCCGGCTCACGTTCATCGCGCCCAGCCGATGGATGGCGGCGGCGGCGGAGGAGTCGCCGACGATCGCGGGGCGGCCG
This sequence comes from Alphaproteobacteria bacterium, assembly GCA_016793045.1. GTDB lineage: Bacteria > Pseudomonadota > Alphaproteobacteria > CACIAM-22H2 > CACIAM-22H2 > JAEUKZ01. Next base: position 8,151 of record JAEUKZ010000174.1, on the reverse strand, counting down.
GTTCGGGTCATCCCCAACGGCATCGATCTCGATTGCTTTCACGACCGCCGCAGCGCAGCGGACCGGGCGCGCTTCGGCATCGCCGCGGATGCGCATGTCGTGCTGTTCATGTCCCAGTATCTGTCGAACCGGCGCAAGGGACTCGACCGGCTGCTCGCGGCCATGGGCCGCCTGACGGCGAACCGCGAGACGGTTCTGCTCGCGCTCGGTCACGAACCGCCAGCAGGGCTCGCCGACCTTCGTGCCGTCCACGTTCCCTTCGAGCATGACGATGCCCTCGTCGCCAGCGCCTGTCGCGCCGCCGACGTGGTCGCCATTCCCTCGGTGCAGGACAACCTGCCGAACACCGCCATCGAGGCCCTGGCTTGCGGCACGCCGGTGGTCGCCAGCGCTGTCGGCGGCCTGCGCGAGATCATCGACGACGGCACGACCGGGCTGCTCGTGTCGGCCGAAGATGCTGGCGCGTTCGCCGCCGCCCTGTCGCGCCTGCTCGGCAACGACGCCCTGCGCGCCGCCATGGGCCGTGCCGGTCGGCTGGCCGCGGAGCAGCGCTACGGGCTCGCCCGCTGCGCCGATGCCTACCGTACGCTGTTCGCCGGACTGCGCTAGGCGATCAGCGAACCGCGACGGTCATCTCGCCGATCCTGTCGATCCACGCGACCATGGTGTCGCCCGGCTTGACCGTGTTCACGCCGTCCGGCGTGCCGGTGAAGATCACGTCGCCCGGGTAGAGCGTGTAGCAGGATGAAGCCAGCGCGATCAGCCGGTCGATGCCGACAAGGAGGTCGCGCGTATTCGACGCCTGCCGGCGCTCGTTGCCGACGCGGATCCAGAAGTCGAGGTTGCCGGGATCGGCGATTTCGTCGGCGGTGACCAGCCAGGGTCCGAGCACCGAATAGCTGTCCGCCGACTTGCGGAAGCTGCGGTCTTCGGTACCGCGGACGGTCATGTCGAGGCCGATGGCATAGCCCGCGATGTGCGACCGCGCCGCAGCCTCCGCGATGTTGCGCCCGCCGCGGCCGATCACGACCGCAAGCTCGACCTCGTGGTCATTGCGCCGGTTCGGGAAATTGATCGTCACGCCGTCCCCGGCGCCGACCAGCGACGACCCGGCCTTGAGGAACAAACCGAACTTGTCCACCGGCGAGGCGAATCCCTCGAAGCCCGGCAGGTGGACACCGTGATGGATGCCGGCATCCTTCGCCGACTCGTCGACGTGGAGCGTGTAGTTGAGCGGCGCCGCGATCAGCTTCGACGGATTGGCGACCGGGCTGCGCAGGGTCACCGCACCGACCGCGTGGACGCGGCCGCCGACGGCGCGCTTCTCGATCTCCGGCCGCAGCCGGTCGAGATTGGCGATGAACTGGTCGCCCGGGGGGACCGGCCAGCGCAGCGGCGGCAGCATTTCGAGCACCGACGTCACGTCGTGGATCGTGTCGTCGCGCACCAGGCCGAGGCGGTCGTCGTTGAACCGGCAGATCTTCATGCGTGCTCCAGTCGCGCTGCGTGAAACGGGACGGCGGTCGTGCGCCGTCGGTCGGAATGACCGCGACGGAGATGAAACCCGATGCCGCCGGGGCGGGCAACAGCGCGATTCAGCTGCGGTTGATCCAGGTCAACGAGACCGCGGCGGCGCCGCGGCAGGTTCTTCACGCAACGACACGCGGCCGCGCCCCGGTGGCGCGGCCCAACTCAACGGGGGCGCGATGATCTCCATCCGCAAGGCCGCATCGGCGTTTGGCGCGATCGCGATACTGGCTGGCCCCGCCCCCGCGCTGGCGCTGTCGCCGCAGATCGAAGCCTGTCTGCAGGCGGCGCAGAACGAGGCCGCGGCGACCCGGTGCTGGGAGGGCGAGCGCGCACGGGTCGATGCACGCCTCGGCGATCTGCTCCGAAGCCTGCGCCCGCTGCTCCGTTCGGACGCGGAGCGTGACGGCTTCGCCCAGGCGCAGTCGGCCTGGGAACGCTTTCGCGGCGCCACCTGCGCCTGGGAGCGCCGCGCCATGCTGTGCTGCGACATGACCGAGGCGCTCGCCGAGAACACCTGCCTCGTCGAGCGCACCGAGGCACGGATCGTCGACATCGAGCATCTGATCGCGGCGTTCGGGCCGGGCGGCCCGCTCGAAGCGGCTCCGAGTGGCGTACCGCCTTCGACCGGACCCAAGCCTGCGGTCGAGGGCATGATCTTTCCGGACTCGAGCGAGCGCCTGCTGGCGGTGGCCGAGCTCGAGCCGCTGACGCGCGCGCAGCTTCGATTGGCGCGCAACGAGATCTATGCACGGCGCGGCCGGATCTTCGATTCCGCCGATCTGCAGGACTATTTCGCCCGCCAGGCGTGGTATCGGCCGGTCGCGCGCGAAGTCTCGCTCTCGCGGATCGAGCGGGCCAACGTGACGCTGATCCTGAGCGTCGAGAACCGCAAATAGCTGCGCTGCCCTTCACCTGGCCCGGCGGGCCTGCTACATCACCCGCTCGTTCCGCCGTCCGGGTGCCGTCTGCCCCGGCCTGAGGTCCAGCCGAGGAGCCAGAGATGTCGCTTGATCCGAAGATCGCCGAAGCGCTTGCCGCGGTTTCGACCGCCACCCTGACGACCATCCTGCTCAAGAAGGGGCTGCGCAATGTGTGGATGCGCGGCGCCAAGCCGCTGCGGCCGGGCGGCAAGCGGCTGGTCGGCCGCGCCTTCACTCTGCGATTCGTGCCCGCCCGCGAGGATCTCGCCACGCCCGAATCCTGGGCCTCGCCGCGCTCGACCCGCGCCGCCATCGAGGCGATGCCGGAAGGCTGCATCACGGTGGTCGACGCGATGGGAATCACCGATGCCGGCATCTTCGGCGACATCCTGTGCGCGCGCATGGCCAAGCGCGGCGTGACCGCACTGGTGACCGACGGCGTGGTGCGCGATCTCGCCGGCGTGCTCGGCACCGGGCTGCCGGTCTGGTGCCGGGGCGCCGCGGCGCCGCCCTCGGTCGCGGGCCTTACCTTCGTCAACTGGCAGGAGCCGATCGGCTGCGGCGGCGTCGCCGTGTTCCCGGACGACGTGGTCGTCGCCGACGACGACGGTGCGACCCTGATCCCTGGGGCTCTGCTCAACGATGTCGTCGCGGCCGCGGTCGACCAGGAGATGCTCGAGGCGTGGATCATGCACGAAGTCGAGCGCGGCGTGCCTCTGCCCGGCCTCTACCCGCCGAACGCCGAGACCAAGGCGCGCTACGAGGCGAGCAAGCGCAAGTAGGGCGCCGACCGCTCCGCGTCACTCGCCGCCGGACCGCACGAATGCGCGCAGGTCGCGCGCGAGACGTGCCAGCGATTCGTCGTGGATGTACATCATGTGCCCGGCATCGAAGCGCGCCGTCGTGATGGCGGCGCGTTGCGACGCGTCGAGGCCGAGATGGTCGAGCGCATAGTCGGCCTGGAAGTGGGGCGTCGCGAGGTCGAACAGACCGGTCGCGACATAGACCCTGAGGCGCGGGTTGCGGCAGATCTCGGTGCGTAGCGCCTCGCCGACATTGACGTAGCGATTGCGCCATGCCGCGTATTTCCATTCGTTCTTCACGGTCGGATGGAAAATCTCGTAGCGGCGCTGCGGCGCATGGCCGAGATCGTCGCGCACATAGGCGTTGAGTGCCGCCGCATAGGGCGCGCCGACCACGATGTAGACCGACGCGTCATCGTCGGGCGTGATCGGAGCACCGGTGGGATCGGAGTCGATCGCGGTGAAGCGCGCATCGGCGCGCCCGATGAGCTGCCTGCGGTCCTTCAGGAGTTCGCGTCTGAAGCGCGGCTCGCTGATCCGCAAATTGGCGTGCGCCACAAACTCCGGCGCGAGGCCCGTCAGCCCGGCGATCCGCCGCGCAACCTCGCCGCGCGCAGCCGCCGAGAGCCGGTCGCCGTGCAGCAGGGCGAGCGCATAGTCGCTCGACGCGAAGGCCTCCGCCTCGGCAACCCGTGCATGAAGCGCGGCCGCACCGCCTTCCGCGCCGCCGCGGTGAAACCAGCCCGCGGCCGCATAGGTCGGCAGGAACGTCATGCAGGGAAGGTCGTTGCCGGGGTGGAAGCGCAGCGCCCCATAGTCGAGCGCCGGCGAGATCAGGATCAACCCGGACGGGAAGACATTGTGCCGAGCCTGAAGATGGCGCACCAGCAACGGCCCGCGGATGCCGCCGTAGCTCTCGCCGAGGATGTATTTCGGCGAGAGCCAGCGGCCGTTCGCGGCGATCCAGCGCAGGATGGCCGCGGCAACCAACTGCACGTCCGGCTCGACATCGAGAAACCGGGCGACGTCGACACCAGGCGCGATGCGGCTGAAGCCGGTCGAGACCGGGTCGATCAGCACGATGTCGCTTTCGGACAGCAGCGAGAACTCGTTGTCGATCAGCGCGAAGGGCGGAATCGTGCGCCCGGCCGTGACCGGCATGCGCCGTGGACCGAGCAGCCCGAGATGCAGCCATGCCGACGACGAGCCAGGGCCGCCGTTGAAGGCGAAGGTGACCGGACGCCCCGCTGCACCGTCGCCGCCGTCGAGGGTGTAGGACGTCACGAAGATCTCGGCGAGGGGCTGGCCCGGCGCCAGTCCGGCGACATCCCCAATGGGATTGTCCGGATCGTGGCGCAGCACGAGTGTCTCGGCGCGCGCCGTGTATGTGATCTCGCGGCCGTCGACCGCCGCGGTCCGCCGCACCTGCGTGGCACGCTCTTCGAGCGCCGCCGACTCCCCCGCCTCGCTCACGCCGCCCCCTCCATCCGTTCGCCGACTCGCGCGCCCATTCGCCGCGCGCGCATCATGCTACGGCACACGGGCCAGGCGGTCACCGGTGATCGGGCGCCGCGGCGAAGCGATCGTCGACCGAGCGGATGATCAGCGGCGGGGACCCTGCCCCGGCGGGAAGTCGCGCACCGCATCCTCGAGCGAGAACGCCTCGCGCCATTCCTCCGGCGGGCGGATCGCGCCGTCCGGTCCGACCTGGTCGAGCCCCCAGTAGATTTCGAGCCAATGGCCGTCGGGATCGCGGAACTCGATGGCGATCTGGCAGCCGGCGCGGCGGCGGCCCTCGAACTCGATGTTCACGCCGCACGACTTCAAGTGTTCGCGCGCCTTGAACACCTCGTCGAGGGTGTCGACGGCAAAGGCCATGTGATGCATCTCTCTTCCGCGCGCATCGTCGGTCGCGCCGCCGACCAGTGCCACGCCATGATGGTCGGCATTGCAGCGCATGAACACCATCGTCCCGGTCATCATCGTGTCGGGGTAGTAGTCGGAGATCCTGAAACCGAGAACCTTGGTGTAGAAGGTGGCCGACAGCGCCACGTCACGCACCTTGAGCACGACATGTCCGATCTTGGTGATCGTGAAGGCGCTGCCGACGCCGGGCCGCAGGGCATGGATCGCCCGCGCCGCTTCGCCGCGCATCCCCTCGAAATCGACGACTCCACGTGCCATGTTCGCTCTCCGTTGGCAGATCGGGTTTCAGCCGGCCTACTCGTCGATCCAGACCGTCGAGAGGTCCTGGTACAGGAAGTGACTCGGGCTGAACGTCCAGCCTTTGACGTTGGCGGCAATGGGAATGATGCGATAGGCCCAGAACAGGGGGATCGCGTAGGCCTCGCCGATCACGCGCGCCTCGAATTCGCGGACCAGCGCACGGCGCGCCGCCGGATCGACCGCACGCCGCTGGCGCTCGAACAGGCCGTCGAGCGTGCGATCGATCGCGCGCGTCGCATTGTTGGGCGCCCGGTCGAAGGAGGTGAAGCGCTCGAGCTGGATGGTCGGATCGTCGACCGGATCGGCCGAGAAGTCGATGATCGCGTCGTAGTTCCCGCTGGCCAGCGTCGCCTGCCAAGGCCCGTTCTCAAGCGGCGTGTTCTCGGTCGTCACGCCGATCTGCCGCCACTGGTCGGTCAGAAAGACCGCGAGCTGCTGGTGCGGCTCGGGCAGATTGCGGATCGCGAGCCTGATGCGCAATGCGGGCTGACCGGCCTCCGCCAGCAGGCGGCGCGCTTCGGCCCGCGCGGCGAGCATGTCCGGCCCGAAGCCGGGAATGCGCACGAGTTCTTCTGCCGTCGGGCCCATCGGCGTGCCAGGACGCAGAAACGTTCCCGCGGTACGCACGCTGGAGATGCGGGTCATCGCCGCCTCGCCGACCCGCCGGTCGACGGCGAGATTGAGCGCCCGGCGCACGCGCGGATCGCTGAACGGCGTGCGCTCGGTGTTGAAAGCGACCATGTAGACGCTGATGCGGTCGCCTTCGTGGAAACGGATGCGCTCGCCGCGTGCGGCGCGAATACGGTCGCGTTGGGGCGGCGACACGCCGCGGAACTCGGCCATGATCTGGCCGCCGGCCAGCGCATTGATCGATGCCTGGCCCTGAATCGGGATCGCGCGGAACCCGTCGAGATACGGCAGGCCCTGCTCGAAATAGCCGTCGAAGCGGCTGCCGGTCCACGGTGCGCCCGGGCGATATTCGCCGAAGACGAACGGCCCCGTTCCCATCACCCGGCGTTCCGGATATTGCGGGTCGCTGCGCAGCAGCGCTGCCGAATAGATGCAGTTCCACGGGCTCGCCATCGTCGATTCGTAGGCGGTATCGACCGCATCGAGCCGCATCACCACCGTGCGCGGGTCCGGCGCCTCGATCGCCACGATGTTGTCGAACTGCGCCCGCCTGATCGAAACGACCCCGGAGGGCGGCGCGCGCAGGCGCTCGAAGGTCGCCTTGACGTCCTCGGACGTCAGGACCGAGCCGTCGTGAAAGCGCACGCCCTCGCGCAGGCGGAAGGTCCATGTCAGGCGATCGGGCGACGGCGACCACGACTCGGCGACGCCGCCGACGATGCGCGGATAGTCGTCCGGCGCAAAGCGCAGCAGGGTCGAGTAGTGCGGCGCCACGAAATGCAGGACGGCGAAGGTGTTGGAGGCGTGGCAGTCGAACGTGTTCGGCTCGTTGGCGACGCCGAAGACCAGAGTTCCGCCCCGTCGCGGCGTCTCAGCCGCCGCGGGCGCAGCCACGCCGGCGGCAGCCAGCGCAAGACCGAGAAACCAAGCGCCGAACCATCGCCGCATCGTCATGGCCGTGCCCCCGCCTGCTTCGGCGCCGGCGTAGCGTCGTCGGCGCGCAGCGACTCGAGAAGCGCGAGCAGGGCGCGGAGGTCGCCTTCGTCGGCTCGCGCCTTGCCGATGACGTCGCCGAGATCGGCCGCCCAGTCCTGCTTGGCGACGATCGCGCGCGTCATGACCGGATCGTAGCCGGAACCCTCGACGGTCTTCGCGACCTCGCGCATCTCCTCCGCACGGCGGCGGCCGTGGATCAGCGCGCGGCTGATGAGATAGCGCGCCTTGGCATTCCAGTCCTGGCCGGGGAACGTGTCCGACAGCGACGCGAGCACGTCGTCGAGTACGCCGTAGCGGCTTGCTGCCAGCGCGCACTCGATCGTCAGCGCCTCCAGCCCCTTGATCATCACGCTGCGGCACATCTTCACCGAGGAGGCGGCGCCGACGCGGTCCGAGTAGACCCGCGCCGCATGCGGCCATGTCGCGATCGCGTCGAGCAGCGCCGGCGCGTGCCGGCCGCCGAGCAGGATGGGCGTCTTCAGTCCCTTCGGCGGCACCGGCGCCATGACCGCCGCCTCGACATAGCGGCCGCCGGCACGATCGACGATCGCCGCAGCCTCGACCTTGGTCGCCGGCGCCACCGAATTGAGATCGAGGAAGAACGTTCCGCGCCCGAGCGATGCGGCGCAGCTTACTGCCGCATCCAGCGCCGCCCCGGCGGTGACGGCGCTGATCGCCAGTTCGGCGCCCGCCAGCGCCGCACGTGCCGTCCGCTCGACGCGGACGGCAGCATCGAGCGCCGCCTTCGACTGGCGGCTCTGCGAATCGGCGAAGGCAATGTCGAAGGCGCGGACATCGGATACGCCGGCCGCCGCGAGTTCGCGCGCAAGGATGCCGCCGACCTCGCCGAAACCGATCAACGCGACCGCGGATATCGTCGCCATCACACTTCCCTCCAGGAGACGTCGGGTACGAAGACCTCGCCGGACATCAGCTTGCGGCATGTCCTCAGCAGCGCGGAGCGCAGGACCCTGACCTCGTCGCCGGCCCGCTCGATCGCCATGTCGACGCTGAAGAACCCGGTCGGATGCTCGACGTCGACGCGC
>JAEUKZ010000114.1 GCA_016793045.1 Alphaproteobacteria bacterium | reverse complement strand
CGAAGCCGAACCGGCCGATTTCGATCCCGAGGCGCTCGCGCAGCTCGTCGGCGAGATCGGCGCCGCCGCGACCGCGCGCGCGGCGCGCGTCTTCCTCGACGAGACCGCCGCGCGCTTCGCCCGCATCGCCGCCGGCGGCGCGATCGCGATGGAGGCGCATTCGCTCAAGAGTTCCGCCGCGACCTTCGGCGCCGTCCGTCTCGCCCGGCTCGCGCGCGACATCGAGACGGCGGCCGACGCGGCGGCGGTGCGCCCGCTGGTCGCCGCGGCCGAAGCAGCCTTCGCCGCCGTGCGGCCGAAGATCGAGAGCCACCTCGCGTCGGCGGCGTGAGTGCGGGCGGCCGGCCGCCGCGACGGAAAGGCCTTGGGCCGCCGCACGGCCAGCGACTATTCTCGCCGCCACCATGAGCCAGGACAGCCTGATCTATCACGTCTGCCGCCGTGCCGAGTTCGAACAGGCGCGGGCGACGGGCCACTATGCCGGATCGTCGCAGGACAAGGCGGACGGCTTCATCCATTTCTCCGCCGCGGGCCAGGTCGTCGCCAGCGTCGCCAAGCATCGCGCCGGCCAGGACGGGCTGATGATCCTCGAGGTTCGCACCGACGCGCTGCCGCCCGGCGCGCTGCGGTGGGAGGTCTCGCGCGGCGGCGCCTTGTTCCCGCATGTCTACGGCGCGCTGCCGCTCGCGGCGGTAAGCCGCAGTGCCGACCTGCCGCTCGGGCGCGACGGCCTGCACGTCTTCCCCTGGGGCCTGGCGTGATCGATCCGTTCCGGCTGGCGCGGCCGCTCCTCCATGCGATCGACCCCGAGCGCGCGCATGGCCTCGCAATCCGCGCGCTCGCGCTCGGCCTCACGCCCGCGCCGCGCCTGCCCGACGACCCGCCCCTGCGCCAGCGCCTGATGGGGCTCGACTTCGCCAACCCGATCGGCCTCGCCGCCGGATTCGACAAGAACGCCGAGGTGCCCGACCGCGCCCTCGCGCTCGGCTTCGGCTTCGTCGAGGTCGGAACGATCACGCCGCGCCCCCAGGCGGGCAATCCGCGGCCCCGGCTGTTCCGCCTCGCCGAGGACGAAGCCGTGATCAATCGCATGGGATTCAACGGCGACGGGCTCGCGGTCGCGCAGGCGCGGCTCGCCGCGCGGACGCGCCGCGGCCTCGTCGGCGCCAATGTCGGCGCCAACAAGGACAGCGCCGATCCGGCCGCGGACTACGCCACCGGGGCGGCGGCGCTCGCACCGCATGCGGACTATCTCGTCTGCAACGTGTCGTCGCCCAACACGCCGGGCCTGCGCGACCTGCAGGGCGCGCGGCGGCTCGAGGCGCTGCTCGCGCGCGTCATGGGGGCGCTGCCCGCGGAGGCCAGGCCGCCGGTGCTGGTGAAGATTGCGCCCGATCTGGCGGAGGGCGATCTTGCGGACATCGTCGCGGTCGCGTGCGACGGCGGCGCCGCCGGCATCATCGTCGGCAACACCACGATCGCACGCCCCGCAGGGCTGCGCAGCCGCTTCGCCGCCGAGAAAGGCGGCCTGTCCGGCCGCCCGCTCTTCGCACCGTCGACCGCAATCCTGCGCAGCGTGGCGCGGCTCGCCGCCGGACGGCTGGTGCTGATCGGCTGCGGCGGGATTTCGTCGGGCGCCGATGCCTACGCGAAGATCCGCGCCGGCGCGGCGCTGGTGCAGATCTACAGCGCGCTCGTCTATCACGGGCCCGCGCTCGTCGCGCGCATCCGCCGCGAACTCGCGAGGCTGCTCGAACGCGACGGCTTCAGCGACATTCGCGCGGCGATCGGCGCCGATCTGCCGACCTGACAAGTTCGATACAAGTCCCTGACAAGTTGGCAACTGCCGCTGGCGTCGGGCGGCGCGATTGACTAAAGGTAGCGCATGCATACGAGGCCGGTCCGCTGGATGATCGCAGGCGTGGCGATCGCGGTCGGGGTTGCGGCGCACGCCGAGCCCGCGCGCGATCGCGCCAGCGCCGTCGCACAGGCACCTGCGACGCCGCCGGCCCCGCGCGTGACGGCGCCGCGGGTGACGGCCCCAGCGCCGGCGACCACCGCCCCCAACCCGCGCCGCACCCCGACGGCGCGGCCGGCGCCGCGCCCGTCCCGCGCCGAGACCGCCGCCGTCGCGGCGCGGCGTTCGCGCCAGAATGCCGAGCTGCTGCGCCGCATGGCGCACTGGCGCGTCATCGACGTCGAAGCCGGCGACGCGCACTGGTACGGGCCCGGCTTCCACGGCCGGCGCACCGCCAGCGGCGAACGCTTCGATCGCAGCGCGCTCACCGCCGCGCATCGCGACGTGCCGCTCGGCACCTATGCCCGCGTCACCAGCATGCGGACCGGCCGTGCCGTGATCGTGCGCATCAACGATCGCCACGGCGGGCCGGAAGACGCCGTCATCGACCTCTCCCAGGGTGCGGCGAGCGAGATCGGCGTGCAGGGCCGCGGCGCCTCGCCGGTCCGCGTCGAGATCCTGCAGCCGCCCTGATCCCATTCGTCCCCCCAATGTCCGCCCAAGAAACGAGGAAACGTCGGTCAATGGCACGCAAGAAAACGCCGGAACAGCTTCGCAGCTACCGCTGGTACGGGGTGCAGGACATGCGCTCCTTCGGCCACCGTTCGCGCACCAAGCAGATGGGCTTCGCCGCCGAAGACTATTCGGGCAAGCCGGTGATCGGCATCATCAACACCTTCAGCGACATCAATCCCTGCCATCACCACTTCAAGACGCGCGTCGAGGAAGTGAAGCGCGGCGTCTGGCAGGCCGGCGGCTTCCCGCTCGAGATGCCCGCGATCTCGCTGGGCGAGCCGTTCATGAAGCCGACGACGATGCTCTATCGCAACCTGCTGTCGATCGACGTCGAGGAGCTGGCGCGCGCCAACCCGGTCGACGGCATCGTGCTGATGGGCGGCTGCGACAAGACCACGCCGGCGATGCTGATGGGCGCGGCGAGCATGAACATCCCGGCGATCTTCATGCCCGCCGGCCCGATGCTGCGCGGCAACTGGCGCGGCAACACGCTCGGCTCGGGCTCCGACGTGTGGAAGTACTGGGCCGAGAAGCGCGCCGGCAACATCGACGACAAGGCCTGGGTCGAGATCGAGGACGGCATCGCGCGCTCCTTCGGCACCTGCATGACGATGGGCACCGCGGCGACGATGATGTCCGCCGCCGAGGCGCTCGGCATGACGCTGCCCGGCGCCTCGTCGATTCCCGCGGCCGACGCCAACCACCCGCGCATGGCCTCGGCCACCGGCCGGCGCATCGTCGACATGGTGTGGGAGGATCTCAAGCCGCGCGACATCATGACGACGGCGGCATTCGAGAACGCGGTGACGACCGTCCTGTCCATGGCGGGTTCGACCAACGCGATCGTCCACCTGATCGCGATGGCGGGCCGGTCCGGCGCCAAGCTCGACCTCGACCGCTACGACGAGATCGCGCGGCGCACGCCGGTGCTCGCCAACATCCGCCCGTCGGGCAAGTACCTGATGGAGGACTTCTTCTATGCCGGCGGCCTGCGCGGCCTGCTCGCGCGGATGGGCGACCTGCTCCATCTCGGCGCGATCACCGCCAACGGCAAGACCCTGGGCGAGAACATCGACGGGGCCGGCATCTTCAACGACGACGTCGTCGCCACGCGCGACAAGCCGTTGAAGGCGAGCGGCGGCGTCGCGGTGCTGCGCGGCAATCTCTGCCCCGACGGCGCGGTGATCAAGCCGCCGGCGGCCGAGCCGCACCTGCTCACGCACAGCGGACCGGCGGTCGTGTTCGAGGACTACAACGACATGGCCGCACGGATCGACGATCCCAACCTGCCGGTCACCAAGGACTCGGTGCTGGTGCTCAAGATGGCCGGGCCGCTCGGCGGTCCGGGCATGCCGGAATGGGGCCAGCTGCCGATCCCGCAGAAGCTGCTCAAGCAGGGCGTGCGCGACATGGTGCGCATTTCCGACGCGCGCATGTCGGGCACCAGCTACGGCGCCTGCGTGCTGCACGTGGCCCCGGAATCCGCGGTCGGCGGGCCGCTTGCGCTGGTGCAGACCGGCGACATCATCGAGCTCGACGTGCCGAACCGGAAGCTCTCGCTC
>JAEUKZ010000100.1 GCA_016793045.1 Alphaproteobacteria bacterium | reverse complement strand
GCCGGCTTCCTCGCCTTCGCGGCGCTGGCGCTGCGCGTCGGCCGGGCGCCGTTCGCGCTCGCCCTGTTCGGCGCGGCCGGCTTCACCTTCTCGAACATGAACTACGCCAAGCTCGGCCATCCGATCTACGCGCCGGTCGGGCTGCTCGCGCTGCTCGTGCTGCTCTATGCCCGCGCGCTGGCGGCGCTGCCGTCGTCGCCGGGGCGGGCGCATCGCGACGGCCTGCTCGGCGCGCTGCTCTTCGGCTTCCTGCTTTTCACCTGCTTCCAGGTCGCGTGGTACGGCGCGCTGCTGGCGCTCGCGACCGCGCTCGTACTGGCGCTCGCGTGGCCGCAGGTGCTGCGCGGCGCGGTGGGCGCGGTCGGGCCGGCGCGGCTCGCCGGATTCGCCGCGGTCCAGGCCGGCGCGCTCGTCGCGGCATCGGTGCCGTTCCTGATCGTCTTCGGCCGTGCCTGGGCGGCGGGTGAAAGCCGCCCCTACTGGGCGGTCCTGATCTACGCGGCGCGGCCGCTCGACGCCTTCAACGTCGGCGGCGCCAACCTGCTGTGGGGCTGGCTCGCGCAGCTGACCGGCCGCGTTTCGTCGCCGGCCGAGCTCAGCGCGGAATTCTCGCTCGCCCAGACGCCGGTCGTCGCTGCGGTGTTCCTGATCCTGCTGATCTGGACGTGGCGTCGCCACACGCGCCAGGCCGGCGAACTCCGCGTGCCCGCCATCCTCGCCGGCGGCGTCGCCGCGATCGCGCTGGCGCCGCTCGCCTACAAGATCGGCACGATCTCGGGCTGGTGGCTGCTGCGCCAGATCGTGCCGGGCGCGACCGCGATCCGCACGCCGTTCCGCATCCAGCTCGCGCTGGCGCTGCCGCACTGGTTCGTCATCGTCGCCGGCGCGGCGCTGCTGCGCGAAGCGATGGCGGCGCGGCGCGCCGCCGTCATGGCCGGCATGGTGTCGCTCGGCGCGCTGATGCTCGTCGAGCAGGTCAATCTGGCCAACCAGTCGGCGCTCGACCGGCCGGCCGAGCTGGCGCGCACCGGTCGCATCGCCGCCGCGCCGCCGCAGTGCCGGGCCTTCTTCGCGACATCGACCGAACGGACGCGCGGCCATTTTGCGATCCAGACCGACGCAATGATGGTCGCGCTGCGCGAGCGCATCCCGACCCTCAACGGCGAAAGCGGATCACGGCCGCCGGAGTGGGACCTGTTGCGGGTGTACGACGCCGGCTATCTCGACAATGTCGCGGACTGGGTGCGTTCGACCGATGCCGCCGCGGGCCTGTGCCGGCTCGAACTGCCGGAGGGGCGCTGGTCGCCGTGGGCGCCGCCATGACGCGCCGATCCGGCGGCGCCGTTTCGCGGGCGCGGCGGCGTACGGCCGGGGCGATCCCAGGGACGAGTCCGGATTGATCCGCGTCAAGGCCGCGCCGCCGCGGCGGCGCGACGATCCGCGCTTTCGAGCGGGAGACGACGATGATCGTTGCCGATGTGATGACGCGCAAGGTCATAGCGGTGGCGCCGGACGATTCGGTGGCTGTCGCGCTCGGGCGGATGCTCGACAACGGCGTGAGCGGGCTGCCGGTGATCGACGCTTCGGGCGCGCTGGTCGGCATCGTCACCGAAGGCGACTTCCTGCGCCGCGCCGAGACCGGCACCGCGCGCCGCCGGCCGCACTGGCTCGAAGTCCTTCTCGGCCCCGGCAGGCTGGCGGACGAGTACGTCCATACCCACGCCCGCAAGGTGTCCGCCGTGATGTCGACCGATGTCGCGACGGTGGCCGAGGACACGCCGCTCGACGAAGTCGTGCGGCTGATGGAGGCGCGGCGGATCAAGCGCCTGCCGGTGCTGCGCGCCGGCCGCGTCGTCGGCATCGTCAGCCGGGCCAACCTGCTGCGCGCGGTGGCCAGTCTCGCCGGCGCGGCGCCGCCGACGGCTGCCGGCGACGTCGCGATCCGCAACCGCATCATCGCCGAACTCGATCGCCAGCCGTGGAGCCCGCGCGCCTCGATCGACGTGGTCGTGCGCGACGGCGTGGTCGAATTGTGGGGCGCGGTGCTCGACGAGCGCGAACGCGGCGCGGTTCGCGTGCTCGCCGAGAACGTCCCCGGCGTGCGCACGATCAAGGATCACCTGATCTGGGTCGAGCCGGTCTCCGGCTTCGTCGTCGAGTCGCCGGAGGATGCCGGGGCGGCGACGCGCTGATCCCCGCAAGGGCTCGCTTTCGCGCGCGATTGCGCTAGTCTCGCTGCATCATGAACGACACCCCGGCTGCCCTCATCCCCGTCACCGTCCTCACCGGCTTTCTCGGCAGCGGCAAGACGACGCTGCTGTCGGCGCTGCTGCGCCATCCCGGCATGAAGAACGTCGCCGTGCTGATCAACGAATTCGGCGCCGTCGGCCTCGACCACGTGCTGGTCGAGAAGATCGACGGCGACGTCGTGCTGATGCAGTCGGGCTGCCTGTGCTGCACCATCCGCAGCGACCTTGCCGAATCGCTGCGCGACCTGTTCCTGAAGCGGGTGCGCGGCGCGGTGCCGGAATTCGACCGCGTCGTGATCGAGACCACCGGCCTTGCCGATCCGGCGCCGATCATCCACACGCTGATGACCGACCCGCTGGTGGCGGCGCGCTACCGGCTCGACGGCGTGGTGACGACGGTCGATGCGGTCAACGCCGACGACACGCTGGACCGCCAGATCGAATGCGTGAAGCAGGCCGCGGTCGCCGACCGCCTGATCCTCACCAAGACCGACATCGCCGATGCCGCGTCGGTCGAACGGCTGGCGAAGCGGCTGCGCGGCCTCAACCCGGCGGCGCCGATCATCCGTGCCGCCCAGGGCGCGGTCGAACCGGCGGCGATCCTCGATTGCGGCCTCTACGATCCCAGGACCAAGACCGCCGACGTCGCGCGCTGGCTCCAGGCCGAAGCCTACGAAGACCATGCGCGCGATCATGGCCACGATCATGGCCACGATCACGATCACGACCACGATCACGCGAAGCCGGACGTCAACCGCCACGACGCGTCGATCCAGGCCTTCGCGCTCACGCGCGACGCGCCGTTCACGCGCGAGGAACTCGGCCAGTGGCTCGACACGCTGTCGGTCTATCTTGGGCCGGACCTGCTGCGGGTGAAGGGGCTGCTCAATCTCGACGGTGCGCCGGTGGCGCTGCACGGGGTGCAGCACCTGTTCTATCCGCTGGCCTTGCTGAAGGCATGGCCGGACGCTGACCGCCGCTCGAAGATCGTCTTCATCACCCGCGACGTGCCGCGCGATTTCGTCGCGCGCACGCTCGAACTGGTCGGGACGGCGCTCGCAGAGCCGGCGGCGCCGGTCAGCTCATCTTCTGGTTGACGTGGGCGTAGCCGGGGCGCTGCTTCAGGCGCGCGTACCAGGCGGCCAGCGCCGGCAGGTCCGGGCGCTCGATGTCGAGCGCGAACCAGCGATGCACGAGCGCGCCGGCGGGAATGTCGCCCATCGTGAAGCGGGCGCCGGCGACGAAGGGCGTTCGCTCGAGCGTCCTGTCGAGGATCGTCCATGCCGCCGCCGCCTGCCGGCGCGCGGCCTCGAGTGCCGCGGGATCGCGCTTGTCCGGCGCCGTCCGCACGAGGCCCCAGAACAGAGTCGTCATCGGCCCGACCGCGGTCGTCTGCTGCCAGTCCATCCACGCGTCGGCGGTGGCGCGGACCGCGACGTCGTCCGGCCATAGCGTGCCGGCGCCGTAGCGCGCCGCGAGATAGCGCACGATCGCGTTCGATTCCCACAGCACGAAGCCGTCATCCTCGATGGTCGGGATGCGGCCGTTGGGATTGAGCGCGAGATAGGCGGGCTGGTCGTTGCCGCCGAACGGGCCGCCGATGTCGACGCGCTCGAAGCGCCGGCCGACCTCGTCGGCCGCCCACAGCGCCTTCATCACGTTGACCGAGTTGGCGCGGCCCCAGATCTTCAGCATGTCCGTCTCCATCCCGGCCTGGGCATCCCCCGGACGATCGAACGGGCGTGCGGTCGCGCCTTACGTCGTTTCGGCGTCGGCGGCGGTCTCGGCGGCCGGCTCCGCGGCGGCGCGCTGGGCCCGGCGCGCTTCGCGCTCGGCATCCTTCGCCTTGCGCTCGCGCGCGCGGTTCGCCTTGTTGACGGCCTCGTCGAGCTGGTCCTGGCTGCACAGGCCGAGCGAGACCGGATTGCGCGGCTTGATGTTGGCCATGTCCCAGTGCGAACGGTCGCGCACCTTCTGGATGGTCGACTTGGTGGTGCCGATCAGGCGCGCAATCTGCGCGTCGCCGATATCGGCGTGGTGGCGCAGCAGCCAGGCGATCGCGTCCGGCCGGTCCTGGCGCTTCGACACCGGGGTGTAGCGCGCGCCCTTGGCGCGGAACGCCGGCTCCGGCAGTTCGTTCTTGATCAGCTGCAGGCGCTGCGTCTTGTCCTTCTCGCAGGCGTCGATCTGCTCGCGGGTGAGCTGGCCGTTGGCGACCGGGTCGAGGCCGACGATGCCGACCGCGACCTCGCCATCGGCGATGCCCTGAATCTCGAGCGGATGCATGCCGCAGAATTCGGCAATCTGCTCGAAGCTCAACGCGGTATTCTCGACCAGCCACACGGCCGTGGCCTTCGGCATCAAAGGCAATGACATAACGGAACTCCTTGCGTGGCCGCCCGCTGCAGGACAGCCGCTTCTACGCCCGAAAATGATCGGTTCACAACCACTTATATAGCCCGAGGGGGGCGGGGTCAAAGCCCCGTCGGGGCCGGGCCGGGGCGTTCGCCGCCGGCCGCGCGCCGAACGGCACGGCCGCTCCGCGGGCTCCCGGGGCGATCTTAAGTCAATGATATAAAAAAAGAAAATGCGCTCAGCCGGAAATTCTGGCCGGTTCGCGGGCGGGGGTCGGAGGCCGGCGCGCCCGGCCTCACCCCGTCGTCAGCACCAGCTTGCCGATATGCGTATCGGCTTCCATCACCCGGTGGGCCTCGGCGGCGTCCTTCAGCGGGAAGGTCGCGTGGATGACCGGCCTGACCTTGCCGGCCTCGATCAGCGGCCAGGCGACGCGCTTGAGCTCCATGCCGATCACGCCCTTCTGCGCCGGGGTGCGCGGCCGGAGCGTCGAGCCGGTGAGGGTGATGCGCTTGCGCATCAGCGGATTGAGATCGACCTCCGCCTTCGAGCCGCGCAGGAAGGCGATCTGCACCAGGCGGCCCTCGGTGCGCAGCAGGCTGAGATTCTTTTCGACGTAGTCGCCGCCGACCATGTCGAGGATGACGTCGACCCCTTCGGGCACCAGCTCCTTCATCCGGGCGACGAAGTCTTCGGTCTTGTAGTTGATCGCCTTGACGGCGCCGAGCTTCTCGCAGGCCGCGCATTTCTCCGCCGTGCCGGCGGTGGCGTAGACCTTGGCGCCCATCGCCTTGGCGAGCTGGATCGCCGTCGTGCCGATGCCCGAGGCGCCGCCGTGGACGAGGAAGGTTTCGCCCGCGACCAGCCGGCCGCGATCGAACACGTTGGTCCACACCGTGAAGAAGGTCTCGGGCAGCGCCGCCGCCTCGACGATCGACAGGCCGCGCGGCACCGGCAGGCATTGCGACACGGGCGCGATGGCGTATTCGGCGTAGCCGCCGCCGGCGAGCAGCGCCGTCACCTCGTCGCCGCGCGCGGGCTGGGTCACGTCGGGGCCGACCGCGACCACCGTGCCCGCGACCTCGAGCCCGGGAATGTCGGAGGCGCCGGGCGGCGGCGGATAGCCGCCCTTGCGCTGGAGCACGTCGGGGCGGTTGACGCCCGCGGCGGCGACGCGGATGAGCACTTCCTTCGGGCCCGGCTTCGGCATCGGCCGCGTCGTCGGCACCAGCGCCTCGGGGCCGCCGGGCGCGACGATCTCGATACAGGTGTAGGTCGGGGGAAGGTCGGCCATGGGTGCCCGGGGGAATTGCGGCGGATTTGGGACGGTTTTTATAGCCGCCATGCCGGCCCGCCGCCACGCGCAAGATCGGCGGCCGGCTTGAATTCACACAACTGTGGTGGGAAAGTCGCAGTGCCGCGCGAGGAGACGCCCCCGATGGAATTCGAAGACCTCGAACCGACCAAGAAACCGGCAAAACCGCGCGATCTCACGGGCTGGTCGGTCGAAGAGCTGGAGACCTATATCACCCGCTTGGAGGGCGAAATCGCGCGCGCGCGCGAAACCATCGCCGCCAAGAAGGCCCATCGCAGCGGGGCGGATTCCCTGTTCCGCCGCTAATTCGGAGGCGTCATGCTGAAGGGAAAAGTCGCGCTGGTCACGGGTTCGACCAGCGGTATCGGCCTGGGTATGGCCCGGGCGCTCGCCGCCCAGGGCGCGGACATCATGCTCAACGGATTCGGCGATGCGGCCGCGATCGAAGCGTTGCGCGCCGGCCTCGCCAGGGAATTCGGCGTGCGCGTCGCCTATGACGGCGCCGACCTGTCGAAGCCCGCCGAGGTCACGCGGCTGGTCGCGGTGACGGAGCAGGGGCTGGGCCGGGTCGACATCCTGATCAACAACGCCGGCATCCAGTTCACCGCCAAGGTCGAGGACTTCCCGCCCGAGAAGTGGGAGGCGATCATCAACCTCAATCTCTCGGCGGCGTTCTACGCCATCAAGGCGGCGCTGCCGGGCATGCGCGCGCGCAACTGGGGCCGCATCATCAACACCGCCTCGGCGCACGGCCTCGTCGCGTCGGAGGAGAAGGTCGCCTATGTCGCGGCCAAGCACGGTCTGCTCGGCATGACCAAGGTGGTTGCGCTGGAGACCGCACAGACCGGCATCACCTGCAACGCGATCTGCCCCGGCTGGGTGCTGACGCCGCTGGTGCAGAAGCAGATCGACGCGCTCGCCGCCAAGGACGGCATCGACAAGAAGGAAGCGAGCAACCGCCTGCTCGGCGCCAAGCAGCCGTCGATGGAATTCGTGACGCCCGAACAGATCGGCGCGCTCGCCGTGTTCCTGTGTTCGCCGGGCGCCGACCAGATGCGCGGCGTGCCGCTCTCGATCGACGGCGGCTGGGTCGCGCAGTAGCGCGCCCGCTCCTCCAGACCGATCGGCTACGGGCCGGCCGCGTGCCGGCCCGCTTCGCCCGCCCGGAACGGGGACGGGCGCTTTCCCACGAAGTCCATCCTCGACCGAGGCTGCGGCCTGTCGCCGCATGACGGGCGCTCGCCGTCGCCGTCCCCATTTCGCGATTGCGAGTCATTTGCACTTGCAATAAGGTCGGCCCCGGCTCGCCATCGGTTGAGCCCGCGGGAGGGCTCGCGGGCGGCGGGCCGGGGAACATCAGCGACCATGGGCTTCGATACCACGCGCCGCGCGCTGCTCGCCGCCGCGGCTTTCGCGATGCTTGCCGGCCCCGCGGCCGCGCGCGCGGCCGATCTCACCGTCTCGCAGATCAACGAGACGCGCGACCTCACCAGCATCGATCCGTTCCGCAGCCTGGACTTCACGATCCCCGGCAGCCTGATCTTCGACCGGCTGCTGCATCGCGCCGCCGACGGGCATCTCGAGCCGGCGCTGGCGACGCGGTGGGAGCAGGTGGGGCCGACGCAGTGGCGCTTCGCCATCCGTCCCGGCGTGCGCTTCCACGACGGCAGCGCGCTCACCGCCGCCGACGTCGCCGCGACGCTCAACTACGGCCTCGATCCGCGCAACCAGTCAGGCTACCGGCTGCAGCTCGATCCGCTGGCGCGCGCGGAAGCGGTGGACGAAGCCACGCTGCTGCTCACCAGCACGACGCCGACGGGCCTGATGCCGGACATCGTCGCCGCCGTGCCGGTGATGTCGGCGGCGCAGCTCGCGCGCGGCGACAACCAGCACCGCACCCAGCCGCTCGGCAGCGGCCCCTATCGCCTGGAATCGTGGCGCGCGGGCGAGCGCGTCACGATGGTGCGCAACCCGGCCTATTGGGGCACGCCGGCGACCTTCGATCGCGTGATCGTCAAGGCGGTGCCGGAGGCCTCGACGCGCATCGCCGATCTGCTCTCGGGCGGCTCGCAGGTTGCGGCCGACGTGCCGCACGGGCTCGCGCAGCGCGTCGCGCAGGGCCGCGGCGTGCGGCTCGAGCGCATGCCGGGCATCCGCACCAACTACATCAGCTTCCTGTTCAAGCCGCCCTTCGACGATGCGCGCGTGCGCCGCGCGATCTATCACGCGATCGACCGCCGCGCCTATGTCGAGGCGGCGCTGGCCGGCGGCGCGGTGCCGGCGACCGGTGCGGTGCCGGAGCGCTTCGGCGGCTACGTGCCGGCGTTTCCGCTGAGCGATTTCGATCCCGGGCGCGCCCGCGCGCTGCTCGCGGAGGCGGGCGTGACGCTGCCGCTGCAGGTCGACTTCGACGTGCCGCCGGCGGAACTCAACGCGGCGCAGATCATCCAGGCGCAGCTGCGCCGGGCGGGCATCGAGGTGCGCATCAATCCGATGGAGTCGATCGGCGCGGTGCTCGACCCGCGGCGCATGGCGGCGAGCCCCAACGGGCGCATGTGGATGATCACCGCGCTCGACAACCACATCTTCGACACGATCCGCCCGTTCACGGCGTTCTACGGCGCGCGCTCGTTTCTCGCCGCCAGCGTGCAGTACCGCATCGACCCGCGCTTCGCCGAGCTGATCGGCGCCTACGCCGCCGGCGCCACGCCGGCCGAACGCGTCGAGCGCGCGCGCGCGGTGATGGCGGTGGCGCACGAGACGATGCCGGCGATCTACCTTGCCTATCCCGATCAGCTTGCCGGTGTGGCGGACACGGTGGCGTTCGGGCCGCAGGGCCTCGGCCATCTCGACTTCGCCGCGATCCGGCCGCGGTGAGCGCCGGCGTATGAACCCGCGCTGGCGGCCGGTGGCGGTCAACCTCGCGAGCGGCGCGGCGGCGCTCTTCGCGGCGGTGGTCGCGCTGATCCTCGCCATGGACCTGCTCGGCGATCCGGCCGCCTTCCAGCTGCCGATGGAATCGGACGAGGCGGCGCGCGCCGCCTTCCGCGCCGAACACGGGCTCGACCAGCCGCTGTCGGTCCGGCTCGCCGCGCGAGTGACCGCGCTCGCGCAGGGCCGCTTCGGCGAATCGCAGTGGCTGCGCCGGCCGGCCGCCGCGGTGGTCGCCGAGCATTTGCCGGCGACCGTCGCACTGGCGGCGCTCGCGGTACCGGGCGGGCTTGCCGGCGGCGTCATCATCGGCCTCGCGCTCGGCCTTTCCGCCGGACGGCGCTGGGCGGCGCGCCTGCGCGCGGCCATGCTCGCCGGCTTCGCGGTGCCCGGCTTCGTCGTCGCCATCGTCGCGATCCAGCTCGTCGCGGTCGAATGGCGGCTGCTGCCGGCCTCGGGCTTCGATACCTGGACGGCGCTGATCCTCCCGGCCGGCCTGCTCGCCGCCGGCTTCGCGATGCGGCTCGGCCTCCTGCTGCAGGACCGGCTGACCGCGCTCACCGGCCAGCCTTTCGTGCGCTTCGCGCGCGCCAAGGGCCTGTCGCACGCGCTCGTGCTGCGCCGCCATCTGCTGCGCCCGGCGGCGGGGCTGGCGCTCGGCTATGCGTCGCTGCAGCTCGGCTATCTGCTCGGCGGTGCGTTGGTCATGGAAAGCGTCTTCGCCATTCCCGGGCTCGGCCGGCTCGCGGTGCTGGCGCTTGCCAATCGCGACCTGCCGCTGTTGCAGGCCTGCCTCGTCGTCGCCGGTTCGTGCTTCCTCGCGGTCCGGCTCGTCGCCGATCTTCTCCATGCAGCCCTCGACCCTCGCCCCGGCCTCGGCGCCGTCGCTCCCGCGCGTTGAGCGCATGGCCTTCGCGGCCAGGCTCGGCGCGGCGCTTGCCGTGCTGGCCGCGGTCGCGCTCGCAGTTCCCTTGCTCGGCCTCGACCCGATCGAGCCGACCGCGCTGCGCCTCGCCGCCCCCAGCCTCGCGCACCCGCTCGGCACCGACCATCTCGGCCGCGACGTGCTGGCGCGGCTGATCTGGGGGGCGGCGCCGACGCTCGGGCTCGCCGCCTTCGGGCTCGCCGTGACGCTCGCCGCCGGCGCGGCGAGCGCGCTGGTCGCCGGCTACACCGCCGGCCGGGCGCCTGCGGCCGTGCTCGATTCGATCGCGCAGGCGCTGCTGTCCTTCCCGCCGATGTGGGTGCCGCTGGTGGTGCTCGCGGTCGGCGGCCGCTCGGTCGCGGCGCTTGCCGCCTCGGTGGTGCTGATGATCTGGCCCGACGTGCACTGGGTGCTGCGCGGCGAGGTGCGGCGCCTGTCGGCCGAACCCTTCGTCGAGTCGGCCCGCGCGCTCGGCTTCACGACGCCGGGCATCCTCGCGGTCGAGATCCTGCCCAACCTCGCCGGCACGCTGCTGTGGCTCGGCCTGCTGAAGTTCCGTGTCGCCATCGTCATGCTCGCGACGCTCGGCTTCCTCGGCCTCGGGTCGCCGCCGCCCGCTCCGACCTGGGGCGGGATGATCGCCGATGCGCGCGACTGGTTCACCGACGCGTGGTGGCTGCTCGCCGCGCCGGCCGGTGCGATCGCGCTGTCGCTGGTCGCCGCCGGCCTGCTTGCGCGCCGCGTCGCCCGCGCGACCCGGCGCGACACCGCGATCGCCGTCTGATCCGCACCCCCCACGCGAAAGGACCGACCATGCCCCAGACCACGGCAGCCGACCTCAAGCAGATCGTTGCCGACCACTGGAATCGCCGCGCGTCGAACTTCGACGAAGGCGCCAGCCATGGCCTGCTCAACGCCGAACAGGCCGCCTCCTGGCGCGCCCTGATGCGCGGCCTCGCCGGCGACGCGCCGCTCGACGTCCTCGACGTCGGCTGCGGCACCGGGTTCCTGGCGCTGCTGGCGGCGGAGGCCGGACATCGCGCGATCGGCATCGACATGGCCGACGACATGCTCGCGCGCGCGCGCGACAAGGCGGCGCAACGCGGCCTCGCTGCGATGTTCGAGCGCGGCGACGCCGAAGCGCCGGATTTCGCGCCGGGGCGCTTCGACCTGATCGTCGAGCGCCACGTCATCTGGACGCTGCCCGATCCGACGCGCGCGGTGAAGAACTGGTTCGCCCTGCTGCGCGCCGGCGGCCGCGTGGCGCTGGTCGAGGGCGACTGGGACATGGCGCCGAAGGACGAATACGCCGCGATCCATTCGAGCCTGCCGCTGTTCGGCGGCGTGCCGGGCGCGGAACTCGCGGCGTTCCTGGCGGCGCACGGCTTCGTGTCGGTCGAGGTCACGCCGCTGATGGATGCGGCCCTGTGGACGGAAACGCCGCAGCATCCGCGCTATCTCGTCGTCGGCGGCCGGCCGGCCCACGCATGAGCGGGGCGGCGCTTCTGGCGCTGCGCGGGCTGACGGTCTCCTACCCGGGGCCGGACTCCGCCCGATCGCGCGCGCTCGACGGCGTCGACTTCGCGGTCGGCGCCGGCGAGAGCGTGGCGCTGATCGGCGCCTCGGGCTCGGGCAAGTCGACGCTCGCGCTCGCCCTGCTCGGCCTGCTGCCGCGCGCGGCGCAGGCTGCCGGGGACCTGGCATGGAAGGGCCGGCCGGCCGCGTTCGGCGGCCGCGACCATGCGGCGCTGCGCGGCGGCGCGATCGGCTACGTGCCGCAGGAAGCCGCTGCCAGCCTCAATCCCTATCTGCGCGCCGGGGTGCAGGTGGCGGAGGCGGTGCGCGGCGGCGACCGCACCGCGCGCCGAGACCGGGCGCTCGCCCTGCTCGCGCGCGCGGCGGTCGAGGATCCGGCCGTCGTCGCGTCGCGCCATCCGCATGCGCTTTCCGGCGGGCAGTGCCAGCGCGTCGCGATCGCCTGCGCCACCGCGAACGATCCCGACCTGCTCGTCGCCGACGAGCCGACCAGCGCGCTCGATCCGGTGGCCGCCGCCGACGTGCTGCGGCTGCTCGTCGATCTCACGCGCGGGCGCGGCGGCGCGCTCGTGCTGGTGACGCATGATTTCGCCGCCGCGTCGCGCGCGGACCGTGTCGTCGTGCTCGATCGCGGCCGCGTCGTCGAGGAAGGGCGGCCCGCGCAGCTCTTGGCCGCGCCACGCGCCGCCGCGACCCAGCGCCTGGTCGCCGCCGCCCGCCTGCTCGCGCGCGCGGCGTGAACCGATGCTGACCGGCGGCGGCCTCGCCAAGCGCTACGGCGACAGCGCCGCAGTGGCGGACGCCTCGCTCGCGCTGGCGCGCGGGGAAACCGTCGCGCTTGCCGGCCGCTCGGGCTCGGGCAAATCCACGCTCGCGCGGCTTCTTGCCTGCCTGATCGCGCCCGACCGCGGCACGGTCTATGTCGACGGCCGGCTCGTCCCGCCGGGCGGCGATCTCGAATTTCGCCGCGCGGTGCAGTTCCTGGCGCAGGACTTCGGCCGCGCGCTCAACCCGGCGCAGCGCGTCGCCACGCTGCTCGACCGGCCGCTGCGCCGCCATCGCATCGGCGGCGCCGCACCGGCGCGGCGCGCCGCGGCGATCGAGGCGCTCGCGCAGGTCGGACTCGAGCCTGCCGCGATCGAGCGCTTTCCGCACGAACTCTCGGGCGGGCAGCGCCAGCGCGTGGCGCTCGCCCGGGTGCTGCTGCTGGAACCGCGCTATCTGATCCTGGACGAGCCGTTCTCGGCGCTCGACATCGCGACGACGGCGGAAATCCTCGACCTGCTGCGCATCCTCCAGCGCGAAACCGGCTTCGGCTGCCTGCTGGTGACGCACGATCTCGACGTCGCCGCGGCCTTCGCCGAACGGCTCGCGGTGATGGAGGGCGGCCGCATCGTCGAGACCGGGCCGACGGCGCATGTGCTTGCCGGCGCCGCCGACGCGGCGACGCGCGCATTGCTCGCCGCACGGCGCCGGCCGATGTCGGCCGCGCGGTAGCGCCGCGCGTCTACTCCGCCGGCGCCGCCTGCGGCTTGGCGGGATCGGCTTCGCCCGGCTTCGCCGCCGGCGCGTGGTCGCGCGTGTCGGGCGCGTGCATCCGCGCCATCAGCGAATAGGCGGTCGGCACGACGAACAGCGTGAACAGCGTGCCCACGGTCATGCCGCCGACGATGACCCAGCCGATCTGCGCGCGGCTTTCCGCGCCGGCGCCGGTCGCCAGCGCGAGCGGTATGGCGCCGAGGACCATGGCGCCGGTGGTCATCAGGATCGGGCGCAGGCGCAGCCGGCACGATTCGATCACCGCCTCGCGCTTCTTGAAGCCGCGTTCCTGGAGCTGGTTGGCGAACTCGACGATCAGGATGCCGTGCTTGGTGATGAGGCCGACCAAGGTCACCAGCCCGATCTGGCTGTAGACGTTCATCGTGCCGCCGCTGAAATAGAGGGCCGCCAGCGCGCCGGCGATCGACAGCGGCACCGTCAGCATGATGATGAACGGGTCGATGAAGCTCTCGAACTGCGCGGCGAGCACGAGGTAGATGAAGGCGAGGGCGAGCAGGAAGACGACGTAGAGCCCGCCGGTCGCGGCGCGGAACTCGCGGCTCTGGCCGGCATAGTCCGTGGTGATCGTCGGCGGCAGCGCGCGCGCGGCGTTCTCGAGGAAGGCCAGCGCCTCGCCGAGCGAATAGCCGGGCGCCAGGTTCGCGGTGATCGTCGCCGAGCGCAGCTTGTTGAAGTGGTTGAGCTCGCGCGGCGCCACCGTCTCGCGGATCTGCACCAGGGTCGACAGCGGGATCATCTCGCCCGAGCGCGTGCGCACGTAGATCGAGGTGACGTCGGCGGGGTTCGATCGGTCGACGCCGGCGACCTGGACGAGCACGTCGTACTGCTTGCCGTTCATCTTGAAGCGCGTGACCTGGCGGCCGCCGAGCATCGTCTCCATCGTGCGCCCGATGGTCTCGACGTCGATGCCGAGATTGGCCGCCTTTTCGCGGTCGACGTGCACGCGCAGCTCGGGCTTGTTGAGCCGCAGGTCGGTATCGAGGTTGAGCAGGCGCGGGTTCTGGCGCGCGGCGCCGAGCATCTGGTCGACCGCGCGCTGCAGCTCCTCGTAGGGGGCGGAGGTCTGCAGCACGAACTGCACCGGCCGCTCGATCGGGCTCTGGCCGAGCGACGGCGGATCGGTCGCGAAGGCGAGCATGCCGGGGATCGAAAAGAGCTGCGGGAAGAGCTGCCGCGTCACCGCCTGCTGCGGCACGCTGCGCCGCTCCCAGTCCTGGATGCGGATGAACGACAGCGCCTGGTTGACGACGCTGAAGCCGATCACCAGGAAGTAGCTGTCGACCAGCGGATGCTGGCCCACGATCTGCTCGATGCGGCGCGCGTAGCGGTCGGTGAAGTCGAGCGTCGAGCCGTCGGGCGCGATGCCGATCGCGACGATGGTGCCGCGGTCCTCGACCGGCGACAGCTCCGACGGCAGCATCCGGAACAGCCCGGCGGCGATCGCGGCGACGACGACCATGACCAGGATCACCGCGGCGCGGATCGTCAGCACGAAGCGCAGCAGCGCCGCATAGGCGTTGCCCATCGCGTCGAGCCCGCGCTCGGTGATGCGGTAGAACCAGCCCGGCTGGTGATGCGCCTTGAGCATCAGCGAGCACATCATCGGCGACAGCGTCAGCGCCACGAAGCCCGACACGATGACCGCGCCGGCAAGCGTCAGCGCGAACTCGATGAACAGCCGCCCCGTGCGGCCGGTCTGGAACGCGATCGGCGTGTAGACCGCGGCGAGCGTGATCGTCATCGCGATGACGGCGAAGGCGATCTCCTTCGATCCCTTGAGCGCGGCGCGGAACGGCGTCTCGCCCTGCTCGACGTAGCGCGCGATGTTCTCGAGCATCACGATCGCGTCGTCGACGACGAGGCCGACCGCGAGAACCATGGCGAGCAGGGTGAGCGTGTTCACCGAGAAGCCGAGCCACAGCATGATCGTGAAGGCGCCGACCAGCGACACCGGGATCGTCACCAGGGGAATCAGCGTCGCGCGCAGCGAGCGCAGGAACAGGTAGACGACGACGACCACGAGCACGATCGCCTCGAGGATCGTGCGCTGCACGTTCTCGATCGAGCGCGCGATGAACACCGAGGAGTCGTAGCCGACGTTGACGCTCATGCCCTCGGGCAGGCTGGCGACGATCGCGGGCATCGCCTCCGACACGGCGCGCGACACGTCGAGCGGGTTCGCCGTCGCCTGCTTGGTGATGCCGATCGCCACCGCCGCGCGGCCCATGTAGCGCGCGACCACGCGTTCGTCGCGCGCGCCGAGCTCGGCGCGGCCGACGTCGCGCAGCCGCACCAGATAGCCCCCCGAATCGCGGATGATCAGGTCGTTGAACTGCTCGGCCGTGCGCAGGTCGGTTTCCGACAGCACGGTGAACTCGCGCCGCTCGCCCTCGATGCGGCCGGCCGGCACCTCGATGTTCTGGCGCCGCAGCGCCGCCTCGACGTCCTGCGGCATCAGGCCGTAGGCGGCGAGCCGCGTGCGGTCGAGCCAGACGCGCATCGCCCAGCGCCGCTCCCCGAAGATGCGCGCGTCGGCGACGCCGGGCAGGTTCTGCAGCCGGTCCTTGACGTAGCGGTCGGCGAAGTCGGTGACCTCGAGCGCCGAGTGCCGGTCGGAGGAGAAGGCGAGGTAGATGATCGGCTGCGAATCGGCCTCGACCTTGGCGATCACCGGCTCGTCGATGCCGTCGGGCAGCGCGCGGCGCACCCGGCCGACGCGGTCGCGCACATCGGACGCGGCGGCATCCTGGTTGCGCGACACGCGGAAGCGCACGGTGATCTGGCTGCGCTCGGCCCGGCTGGTCGAGGTGATCAGGTCGATGCCTTCGATCCCGGCGAGCGAATCCTCGAGGATCTGGGTGACCTGGCTTTCCATGATCTCGGCCGAGGCGCCGCGATAGGTCGTGTCGACCGACACGACGGGCTCGTCGATATTGGGATACTCGCGCACCGGCAGGCGGCTGTAGGCCATCAGGCCGATCAGCAGGATGGCGAGGCTGAGCACCGTCGCGAAGACCGGCCGGCGGATCGAGATTTCGGACAGGTTCATGGACGGGCCTTTGAAGACGTCGGCTTGCGTCGGGTCAGCCGCGCGCCTGCGGCGGCGCGGCTTGCGGACGCGCGGGCGCACCACCGGCGGGCGGTGCTCCGGCAGGCGGGGCGCCCGGTGCCGCCCCGGCCGGCCGCGGCTGGGCGGCAGGCGGGCCGCCGGGACCGGCGGCGGGGATGACCCGCACCGGCACCCCGTCGCGCAGGCGGATCTGGCCGGCGGTGACGACGACGTCGCCGGCCGCGAGGCCTTCGACGATCTCGACCTCGCCGCGGCTGCGCTCGCCCAGGCGGACCGGCGTCTGCACCGCCTTGCCGTCGACGACCTTGAACACGAAGTGGCGCTCGCCGAACGGCACGATCGCCGAATCGGGCACGAACACCGCATTCTCGCGGCTGGCGAGGGTCAGCGTCACGCGCGCGAACAGCCCCGGGCGCAGCGCGTCGTCGGGGTTGGGCACACGCGCGCGGATGACGATCGAGCGCCCGCCGGGATCGATCGCCGGATCGATGGCGATGACCTCGCCTTCGAAGGCGCGATTCGGCATCGCGTCGACGCCGATGGTGACGCGCTGCCCGTTGGCGACGGCGGACAGGAAGATCTCGGGCACGCGGAAGTCGACCTTCAGCGGATCGACCATCTCGAGGTTGATCAGCTCCGTGCCGGCGCTGACGAACTCGCCCACGCTCATGCGCCGGAGGCCGAGCACGCCGTCGAAAGGCGCTTCGATCGACAGCTTGTCGAGCCGCGCGCGGCGATAGGCGACCGTCGCCTCGTCGACGCGCAGGCGCGAGCGCGCCTCGTCCTGGTTGCGCTGCGTGCCGGCGCCGGTGCGCATCAGCTCGTCGGCGCGCTGGTTGTTGGCGCGCGAAAGCTGGAGCGCCGCTTCGGCCTGGGCGAGCTCGGCGCGCTCGAGCGCCGAATCGAGCCGCACGATCGCCGTGCCGCGGCGCACGCGCTGGCCCTCGGCGCCGGAGAACTCGACGATGCGGCCCGCAACCTCCGGCCGCAGGATGACGGATTCGTTGGAACGCAGGCTGCCGACGGCGGTGATCTGGCGCTGCGCGGTGCCGACGCGCACCGGCCCGGCCTCGACCGGGGCGGCGAAACCGCCCGGCGGTCCGCCGGCGGCGCCGGGGGGGCCGCCGCGTCCGGCCATCTGGGTGGAATACCACCACCAGCCGCCGGCAGCGGCGACCACGGCGACGACCACCACCGCGACGATTGAACGCAACATCGAGAAGCCCTGCCTGCGCGCTGAGCGGCCCCGGGGGCCGCCGAATTGCTCGATCCGTCCTGCCCCGGAACGACTCGCAAGGGGCGCCGTCGAAATCCGCGCCGCGACGCGAGTCGCGCTGGACACCACTGAACTGGACGGTTTAGTCTGATTATATACCGCGCCGCACCAAAACCGGCAAGCACCGGTCGCAACTGCGGCAAGGCATTGATATTAGGACATAGTTCCGTTGATCCGTCGTGATGCCTGACCCTGCCACCGTTGCCGCCTCGCCCGATCCTGCACGTGCCGCGGGCGACAGCCCGAAGCGTGCCGCGATCCTGGAGGCGGCAGCGGCGGTGTTCCTCGAAGCGGGCGTCGAGGCCGCCTCGATGGATGAGATTGCGCGGCGCGCCCGCGTTTCCAAGGCCACCGTCTACAGCCATTTCGATGGCAAGCACGCATTGCTGCGCGCGATCGTCCATGGCCGCTGCCGCGGCCTGATGCCGGCGATGGACGGCGCGGAGTTCGCGGCGCTGCCGCCGGAGCAGGCGCTGACCCTGGTCGGGCGCCGGCTGCTCGATCTGATGTTCGAGCCCGATGCGGTCGCGCTCTATCGCGTCGTGCTCGTCGAGGCGGCGCGGGCGCCCGAACTGGCGCGCGCCTTCTACGAAAACGGGCCGGATCGCGTGGCGCGCGACCTCGCGGAATACCTGCGCATCCAGCACGCGGCGGGGCGGCTGCGCGCGCCCGATCCGCGGCTTGCCGCCGAACAGTTCCTCGGCGCGGTGCTCTGCCAGAGCCATCTGCGCCAGCTGCTGTCGATCACGGCGATGCCGCAGGACGGCGCGGCGCGCGGCGCCCAGGTGCAGGCGGCGGTCGCGCTCTTCCTCGCCGCAACCCGGCCGGGCTGACCCCGGATCGCGCGGCCCGGCGCCGACATTTGCGGTCCGCGTGCGACGGGCCTATTCTCCCGCACCGTTTCGACGATAGGCCCGTTCTCCCGACCATGACGCCCGCACTGCCGCCGGTTCGCGACGATCAACTCCTCATCGTCGTGCCGACCTACAACGAGCGCGAGAATCTCCCGGCCCTCGTCGCCGGCGTCGCTGCGGCGCTGCCGGGCGCGCACGTGCTGGTGGTCGACGACGATTCGCCCGACGGCACCGCCGATCTCTGCCGCACGCTGATGCAGACCCATGCGACGCTCGACCTGATCGTGCGCAAGGGCCAGCGCGGCCTCGGCGGCGCCCTGGTCGCGGGCTTCAAGGAAGGGCTGGCGCGCGGGCATCTCGCCGTCGGCTCGATGGATTGCGACCTGAGCCACGATCCCGCGATCCTGCCGACGATGCTGCGCAAACTGCAGGAACACGATCTCGTCACCGGGTCGCGCTACGCCGAAGGCGGCGGCACCGTCGGCTGGGGCGCCCACCGCAAGCTGCTGAGCTGGAGCGCCAACCGCTTCGCGGCGACGCTGCTCGGCCTCAGCATCAGCGACGTCACGACGAATTTCCGCATCGTGCGCGCGCCGCTGCTCCATGCGATCGATCTCGATGGCATCCTGTCGACCGGCTATTCCTTCCAGGTCGAGATCCTGCACCGCCTGATCGTCGCCGGCGCGCGCGTCGCCGAACAGCCGATCATCTTCAGCGACCGCCGCGCCGGCCAGTCCAAGATGTCGCCGCGCGAGATACGCTCGGGCATCGTCAATCTGCTGCGCCTGCGCCGCGACCTCGGCCGCACCGCGCGCCGCTGATGGCGCGCCGGGCCTCAGACGGGAATCTCAGGCTTTCTCGCCGCTCAGCGGCACGCGTGTCAGCGCGCGGGCAAGATCGAAAACCTCCTGCCGCAGCCGCTTGGGCAGCTTGAGCGTGCCGAGCGCTTCGTGCAGCCACAGCGCGTCGAGGGCGAGCTGGACCAGCAGGCATTGCGCGATCGGCAGGTCGTCCGCCGCCATCTCGTCGTGGAAAAGCTTCGTCATCGCGCGGACCTTGGCGACCAGGGCCGGACTTTCGGTCGCGCCGACGATCAGCGCCAGGATCAGCGAATAAAAGCGCTGCTGGCGCCTGCGGTCGATCGTCGCGCTGACGTTGACGCAGGCGCGCAGCTGCCGGCCGCGCGCCGCGCGGTCGCGCGAGGCGGCCTTGACGCGGTCGGCGGCGAACTCCGCGCACAGCCGGTCGAAGATCGCCCCGATCAGCTCGTCCTTGGTCGCGAAGTGATAGAAGAAGCCGCCCCGGCTGATCTTCGCCTGGGCGATCACCGCCTCGACCGTCAGCCCCCGCGGGCCGCCGCGCACGAGCACGCGCTCCGCGGCATCGAGGATGCGCTCGCGCGCGCTGGGGTATACGCGTGTCGCCATGAAGGCATACTATACCGGCTGGTCGGTATTGACCACCACATGACCCCGGATTAGTTTGCCTGTCTGCATTGCAGTCGGCGCGGCGCGAGGAGCGGGAGCCGCAGCTGGTGGGAGGCGGGCGCAGGGCGCCCAGCATCGATCGACATGCGGTTCAAGAGTTCCTACGTGCTCGCGCTCGGCGTCTGCGCGATTTCGGCGGCCTGGGTGCTGAGCGGCATGATCGCGCCCAGTGAGCGCGTGCGCGCGGCGCCGCCGGCGCAGGTCGCCCCGGCCGAAACGCCGCCGCGCGCCGTGCGCGTGCGCGTCGCGGTGGCGGAGCAGCGCGACGACGTGCTGCGCGTGGTCGGCCAGACCCAGGCGTCGCGCCGGGTCGATCTGCGCTCCGAGATCGACGGCCGCATCGCCGAGCTGCCGGTTTCGCGCGGCGCGGCGGTGGCGCGCAACGATCTCGTCGCCCGCATCGCGGTCGACGACCGCAACGCGCGGCTTGCGGAGGCGCGCGCGCTGCTCGCCCAGCGCCAGGTCGAACTCGACGCCGCGCGCACGCTCGCGCGCAGCGGCCACCGCGCGGAGATCAGCGTCGCCGAAACCCAGGCGCGGTTCGAAGGCGCGCGCGCCGCGGTGACGCGGATGGAGGTCGAGCTCGCGCGCACCGCGATCCGCGCGCCGTTCGAAGGCATCGTCGAGACGCGCCCGGTCGAGCTCGGCTCCTACGTCAAGGCGGGCGACCCGATCGCCGTCATCGTCGACCTCGATCCGGTGCGGATCGTCGGCAACGTGTCCGAACGCGACATCGCGCGCGTCGCGCTCGGCGCGCCGGCGCGCGCGCGGCTCACCGACGGCCGCACGCTCGACGGGATGGTCGCCTTCGTCGGTTCGGTCGCCGATGCCGGCACGCGCACCTTCCGCGTCGAGATCGAGGCGGAGAATCCCGAGGGCCGACCGGGCGGCCACGTCGTCGAGGGCCTGACCGCCGAACTCCAGATGCCGGTCGGCACCACGCTCGCGCACCGCATCACGCCCGCGATCCTGGCGCTCGGCGACGACGGCGTGATCGGCGTCAAGGCGGTCGACGCGGAAAGCCGCGTCGTCTTCATGCCGGTGCGGCTCGCCGGCACGGCGCCCGACGGCATCTGGGTGACCGGCCTGCCCGAGCGCGTGACCCTGATCACCGTCGGCCAGGACTACGTCGTGCCCGGCCAGCGCGTGAACGCGGTGCCGGAGGCGACCCCGGCGCCCGCGCCGCAGGCGCAAGTGCCGCAGGCGCCGGGTCCGGGACGGGCCCGGCCATGAGCGGCATGATCGAATGGGCGCTGGCGCGCAACCGCCTGGTCATCGCGGTGCTGGCGCTCGTCCTGCTCGCGGGCTGGATGGCGTGGCGCGATATCCCCAAGGAATCGGAGCCCGACGTCCGCATCCCGATCATCTACGTGTCGATGCGCCACGACGGGATCTCGCCCGAGGACGCCGAGCGGCTGCTCGTGCGGCCGATGGAACTCGAGCTGCGCCGCATCGAGGGCGTCAAGGAGATGCGCGCCTCCGCCTATGAAGGCGGCGCCTTCGTCCTGCTCGAGTTCGAGGCCGGTTTCAACGCCGACCGGGCGGTCGCCGACGTGCGCGAGCGCGTCGACCGCGCCAAGCCCAATCTGCCGACCGAAACCGACGAGCCGACGGTCCACGAGATCAATCTCAGCCTGTTCCCGGTGCTCGCCGTCACGCTCGCCGGCGAGGTGCCGGAGCGCACGCTGCTGCGCCTGGCGCGCGACCTGCGCGACCGCATCGAGCAGATTCCCGCGGTGCTGGAAGCGCGCATCGTCGGCACGCGCGAGGAGCTGGTCGAGATCGTCATCGATCCGATGCGCGCGCAGAGCTACGGGCTGTCGGCCGATGCGATCATCCGCCGCGTCGCCAGCGGCAACCAGGTGATCGCGGCGGGCTCGCTCGACACCGGGCGGGGCCGCTTCTCGGTGCAGGTGCCGGGGCTGCTCGCCTCGGTCAACGACATCCTGACCCTGCCGGTGATCGCCGAAGGCGACCGCGTCGTGCGCGTCGGCGACATCGCCGAGGTGCGCCGCGCCTTCCGCGACCGCCAGGCGACGGCGCGCGTCAACGGCCGCCCCGCGGTGGTGCTCGAGGTCTCGAAGCGCACCGGCGAGAACATCATCGACACGATCGCGCAGGTCCGCGCGGTGGTCGACGCGGCGCGCGCGAACTGGTCCGACGCGGTCGTCGTCGGCTTCAGCCAGGACCGTTCCGAGGCGATCCGCACGATGCTGGCGGATCTCGAGAACAACCTGCTGCTCGCGGCGATCCTGGTGCTGGTGATCGTGCTCGCCTCGCTCGGCTGGCGCACCACGACCCTGGTCGCGGTGGCGGTGCCGGGCTCGTTCCTCGCCGGCATCCTCATGCTCGCGGGGATGGGCCTCACCATCAACATCGTCGTGCTGTTCGGCCTGATCTTCGCCGCCGGCAACGTCGTCGACGGCGCCATCGTCGTCACCGAGTTCGCCGATTCGCGCATGGCCGAGGGCATGGAGCGGCGCGCGGCCTATTCGCTTGCCGCGCGGCGCATGGCCTGGCCGATCATCTCGTCGACCGCGACCCAGCTTGCGGCCTTCCTGCCGCTGCTGTTCTGGCCCGGCGTGGTCGGCGAGTTCATGAAGTACCTGCCGATCTCGCAGTTCGTGACCATGCTGGCGGCGCTGCTGATGGCGCTCGTCTTCGTGCCCGCGCTCGGCGCGATGTTCGGCAGGCCCGGCGGCGGTACGGCGGCGAGCGACGCGGTCGTCGCGATCCACGCCCACGACCTGTCGCGCATGCGCGGCTTCACCGGGCTCTACGTCAAGGTGCTGTCGGGCGCGCTGCGGATTCCGGGCACGACTCTGCTCGCGGCGGTGGCGCTGCTCGCCGCGGTCACGGTGCTGTATGCGAATTTCGGCCGCGGCGTCGAGTTCTTCCCGCGCGTCGAGCCGGACCGCGCGATCGTGCTGGTGCAGGCGCGCGGCAACCTGTCGATCGACGAGCGCGACCGCCTGGTGCGCGAGGTCGAGGAGCGCGTGCTGGCGCTGCAGCGCGAGCGCCGCGAGTTCGCGTCGATCTACACGCGCAGCGGCATCCAGCAGGAACAGGGCGGCATGCAGGACATGCCGGAGGATACGGTCGGCTCGATCCAGCTCGAGTTCGGGCCGTGGCAGGACCGCCGCACCGCCGACGACATCCTGGCCGACGTGCTGGCGCGCACGCGCGACCTCGCCGGGATCGTCGTCGAGACGCGCCGGGAGGAGGGCGGGCCGCCGGTCGGCAAGCCGATCAACCTCCAGGTCAGCGCGCGCGACCCGGACCAGCTCGCGCCGACCGTCGCGCGCATCCGCCGCCACCTCGAATCGATGCCCGACCTGCGCAACATCGAGGACACGCGCCCGCTGCCCGGCATCCAGTGGCGCGTCGAGGTCGACCGCGCCCAGGCCGCCAAGTTCGGCGTCGACGTCGCCGCGGTCGGCAACATGCTGCGACTCGTCACCAACGGCCTCAAGCTCACCGAATACCGCCCGAGCGACAGCGACGAGGAGATCGACATCGTCGTGCGCTATCCGCTCGAGAACCGCACGCTCGACGAACTCGACGCGGTGCGCGTGCAGACGGCGAGCGGGCTCATCCCGCTGTCCAACTTCGTGGTGCGCCTGCCCGAGCCGCGCGTCGGCACGATCGCGCGCGTCGATTCGCGCCGCGTCATGTCGGTGCGCGCCGACGTGACGCCGGGGATGCTCGCCGATCCGCTGATCCAGTCGGTGCAGGCGTGGCTGGCGAGCCAGGATTTCGGCCCCGGCGTCGAGGTGCGCGTGCGCGGCCAGGACGAGGAACAGCGCAAGGCGGGCGAGTTCCTGTCGAAGGCGTTCGGCGGCGCGGTGTTCCTGATCTTCCTGATCCTGCTCGCGCAGTTCAACAGCTTCTACAACACGATCCTGATCCTCTCGGCCGTGGTGATGTCGGTGTTCGGCGTGCTGATCGGGCTGCTGATCGCCGGCCAGCCCTTCGGCATCGTGATGAGCGGCATCGGCGTGGTCGCGCTCGCCGGCATCGTCGTCGCCAACAACATCGTCCTCATCGACACCTACGCGCAGCACCGCCGCGAAGGGCGCGACGCGCGCGAGGCGATCCTGGTGACGGGGGCGGAGCGGTTGCGGCCGGTCATCCTCACCGCGCTCAACAACGTCCTCGGCCTGATGCCGATGATGTTCGCGGTCAACGTCGACTTCATGTCGCGCGTGATCGAGGTCGGCGCGCCGTCGGCGCAATGGTGGACGCAGCTCTCGCAGTCGATCGTCTACGGCCTCGGCTTCGCGACGGTGCTGACCTTGGTGCTGACTCCGTGCGCGCTGATGCTGCGCGAGAACGTCGCGGCGCGGATCAACCGCCTGCGCGGCCGCGGCCGCAAGGCGCCGCCGCCGCCCGCCGCGAACGACGCATCGGGCAAGCCTGCCGCCGCCGAGTAGCGCTATACTGGCGCCCCGCCACGAACACGACGGCCGCATCATGGCAGACGAGGCTCTTGCACGCTGGAACGCCCGCTTCGGCGAACCCGGCTATCTCTTCGGCACCGCCCCCAACGCCTTCCTCGCCGCCCAGGCGCCGCGGCTCAGGCGCGGCCAGCGCGCGCTGTCGGTGGCCGACGGCGAGGGGCGCAACGGAGTCTGGCTCGCCCGGCAGGGCCTCAGCGTCACGGCGGTGGATTTCTCGCCCGTCGCGCTCGCCAAGGCGAAGGCGCTGGCGGACCAGGAAGGCGTGTCGCTGGATTTCATCGAGGCCGATATCGCGCGCTGGGCCTGGCCGCAGGCGGCGTTCGATGTCGTCGCCGCGATCTTCATCCAGTTCGCGCCGCCCGACCTGCGCGCGCGCATCTTCCGCAGCATCGAGGCGGCGCTCAGGCCGGGCGGCCTGCTGCTGATGCAGGGCTACCGCCCGGAGCAGCTCGCCTACGCCACCGGCGGCCCGCCGCACGCCGAGAACATGTACACCGAGGACCTGCTGCGCGCCGCCTTCGCCGGCATGGAGATCGTCGAGCTGCGCGCCCACGACTCGGTCATCCTCGAGGGCCCCGGCCACGCCGGCATGTCGGCGCTGATCGACCTCGTGGCCCGCAAGCGGTAGACGGCGCTCAGCGCGGGCGCTCGTCGGTATAGGCGATGTCGCGCCGCGCCGAGCTGATCGTCACCGTGAAGCCGGCGATCACGTCGAGCAGCGACAGCACCATGATCAGCAGGAAGGTCGAGGTGCCGAGCGCCGGCGCCAGCAGGAACCCGATCAGGCAGGCGATGAACACGCCGAGCGACAGGATGTGGTCGAGCACCGTCGAGCGCATCGTGTGGGTCGCCTTGTAGATCTCGATGTAGAGCGCGGCCAGCCCGACCAGCAGCAGCAGTTCGCCGGTGGTGAACGTCCAGGCCGCCCCGGAGGGCAGGCCGAGCGTCAGAAGCGGCCGCGCCGGCACCTCCGCCCCCGCCAGGGCGACGAGGAAATAGGCCAGCGCCACCAGGCCGATCAGCGGAATTTCGCGCAGGAACTGATTGAGCTTCACGAAGACCCCCCGTTGTAACGCGCCACGTTAGCACAGCCGGCGCGGCGGGGCAGGGCGGCGATGCCCGGCCCCCATCCTGCGCGGCCGTCGGCCGCCGTGCGGGCGCGATCAGTTCGCGGGCTCGGACCGGCGGTCGATGTCGGGCGGGAAGACGTCGATCGGCAGGTGGTCGCCGACATGCAGCCGGCCGCTCAGGCCGGCCTGCAGCGCCAGCCGCGCCGCGACGGCGCCGGCGATCAGGCCGGCGAACTGCGCGCCGTAGAACGAGACGGCTGCATCGGGGACGGCGAGTTCGCCGGGCGCGCCGGCAAGCGTCGTCATGATCGCGGCCGAGATCATCACGATGGCGCCGGCGCTGAAGGCGGCCAGGCCGAGCGGCCGCTGCCAGGGCGGCGGCAGGCGCAGCGCCGCGGCGTCGCCGGCCCGCGAGGGCGGCGTGAACTGAAGCCGCATCACGAGATCAAAGCCGAACATGATCAGCGCGCCGCCGACCGCGCAGACGATCACGACGAACATCAGGATCGGGAATGCGGAGGTCATGGCATTTCCCCGGTCATCGCAATGCGCGGGTCATCGGATCGCCGCTCCGGTCTTGACGATCAGCCGCAGCAGCGGCCACGCCACGATCGCCGCATAGGTCGCAGCCAGGGCCGCCAGATAGGGTGGGCGGAACGCGGCGAGGTCGAGGTCGGCGAGCATCGCGGCGGTAATCCATTGCCCGCCGAACCAGAACGCCGGTATGGCGAGCAGCTTCGCCAGCAGCTTGGCGCCCGCCCCGCCGCGCGCGCCGAAGATCTTCGCCCAGAAGCCCGGATTGGGTGCGGGCGGTGGGAACGCTTCCTTGAGAACCAGCAGCGTCCAGATGCCGGTCAACAGGCCGATCAGCATGCCGATCGGTGCGCCTGTCCAGATATCGGAGTCGCTGATGGGCACGACCCGCCCCGGGATCGCCGATGATGCGAAACCATAGCACAGGATCGGCTGCCGCGCATGTCGGGCCGTCCGCGCCGGGGCAGGGGCGCCCGCGCCAGCCGGGCCGTGGCGAGCGATTCCGGCGGTGGTTGCGCCCGCGCCCCGCAGCACCTATGGTGCGGCGCGAAATTCCCCTCGATCAGGCAGTTGTCCGCCCGTGACCGACCAGTCGCTCATCCGCAATTTCTCGATCATCGCCCATATCGACCATGGCAAGTCGACGCTTGCCGACCGGCTGATCCAGCGCTGCGGCGGCGTCGAGCAGCGCGAGTTCCGCGACCAGATGCTCGATTCGATGGACATCGAGCGCGAGCGCGGCATCACCATCAAGGCGCAGACCGTCCGCCTCGAATACAAGGCGGCCGACGGCAGGACCTACGTCCTCAACCTCATGGACACGCCCGGCCATGTCGACTTCGCCTACGAGGTCAGCCGCAGCCTCGCCGCCTGCGAGGGCTCGATCCTGGTCGTCGACGCGAGCCAGGGCGTCGAGGCGCAGACGCTCGCCAACGTCCACCACGCGATCGAGGCCAACCACGAGATCGTGCCGGTGCTCAACAAGGTCGACCTGCCGGCGGCGGACGTCGAGCGCGCCAAGCAGCAGATCGAGGACGTGATCGGGCTCGACGCCGCGGACGCGATCCCGATCTCGGCCAAGACCGGGCTCAACATCGACGCGGTTCTCGAGGCGCTGGTGACGCGCCTGCCGCCGCCCAGGGGAAATCCCGATGCGCCGCTCAAGGCGCTGCTGGTCGATTCCTGGTATGACGCCTATCTCGGCGTCGTCATCCTTGTGCGCGTCGTCGACGGGACGCTCACCAAGGGCACCAAGATCCGCATGATGGCGACCGGCGCCGCCTACGAGGTCGACCGCGTCGGCGTGTTCACGCCCAAGCCGAAGGACATCGGCACGCTCGGCACCGGCGAGGTCGGCTTCATCACCGCCGGCATCAAGGCGGTCGCGGACTGCCGCGTCGGCGACACGATCACGACCGAGCGCAAGCCCGCCGCCGAAGCGCTGCCCGGCTTCAAGCCGTCGCTGCCGGTGGTGTTCTGCGGCCTTTTCCCGGTCGATCCGGCCGAGTTCGAGCATCTGCGCGAGAGCCTTTCCAAGCTCCGGCTCAACGACGCCAGCTTCGTCTACGAGCCCGAAAGCTCGGCGGCGCTCGGCTTCGGCTTCCGCTGCGGCTTCCTGGGGCTCCTGCATCTCGAGATCATCCAGGAGCGGCTGGAGCGCGAGTTCAATCTCGACCTGATCGCGACGGCGCCATCGGTCGTCTACAAGATCCACCTCACCAACGGCGAGGTGGTGGAGCTGCACAACCCGGCCGACATGCCCGACCCGGTGCGCATCGACCACATCGAGGAGCCGTGGATCAAGGCGACGATCCTGGTTCCCGACGAGCATCTCGGCGCCGTGCTCAAGCTCTGCGAGGACCGGCGCGGCATCCAGAAGCAGCTCACCTATGCCGGCAGCCGCGCCATGGTCGTCTACGAGCTGCCGCTCAACGAGGTGGTGTTCGACTTCTACGACCGCCTGAAGTCGGTCAGCCGCGGCTATGCGAGCTTCGACTACGAGATCGCGAACTACCGCGAGGACGACCTCGTCAAGCTGTCGATCCTGGTGAACGCGGAGCCGGTCGACGCGCTGTCGATCATGGTCCACCGCGCGCGCGCCGAAAGCCGCGGCCGCGTGCTGTGCGAGAAGCTGAAGGAGCTGATCCCGAAACAGCTCTTCAAGATCGCGATCCAGGCCGCGATCGGCGGCAAGGTCGTTGCGCGCGAGACGATCAGCGCGCTGCGCAAGGACGTGCTGGCGAAATGCTACGGCGGCGACGTCAGCCGCAAGCGCAAGCTGCTCGACAAGCAGAAGAAGGGCAAGAAGCGCATGCGCCAGTTCGGCGAGGTCGAAATCCCGCAGAGCGCCTTCATCGCCGCGCTGAAGGCACGCGACGACTGAGGGCGCCGCCCGCGCCCCCGCGATTGCGGGCGGCCTTGCGCGCCGCCGCAGGCGCCCGCAGAGTCGTACCGGGCGGATGTCCTTCGCATGCCGCCTGAATCGTCGACGCCTGGCAGGCGGATGGCGTAACCGGCGCGGGCATCGCGAATGACCGACTCCGCCCCCGAAACACCGTATTGGAGCCGGGACGCGGCCGCCCTTGCCGCTTCGCTGGGGTCGGGACCCGGCGGCCTTTCGTCCGACGCCGCCGCCGCCGCGCTCCGCCGGGTCGGCCCCAACGCCATTCGCGATGCAACGCGCCTGAGCGCGCTTCGACTGCTGCTGCGGCAGTTCGAGAGCCCGCTCATGTTCATCCTCGTCTTCGCGGCCGCGATCTCGCTGGCGCTGCGGCAATGGGTCGATTCGGCCATCATCCTCGCGATCGTGCTCGGCAGCTCGCTGCTCGGCTTCCTGCAGGAATACCGGGCGTCGGCCGCGGTCGAGCAGCTGAAGCGCCGGCTGACGCTCAAGTGCCGCGTCGTGCGCGATGGCGCCGAGCGCGTGGTGCCGGCGAGCACGGTCGTGCCCGGCGACCTCGTCCTGCTCTCGGCCGGCAATCTGATTCCCGCCGACGGCGTGGTGGTCGCGGCGGCGGACTTCCTCGTCAGCGAAGCGGCGATGACCGGCGAGTCCTTCCCGGTCGAGAAGCAGCCGGGCGTCGTGAAGCCGGACGCGCCGCTGGGCGCGCGCAGCAACGCGGTCTACCTCGGCGCCTCGGTCCAGAGCGGCACCGCGACGGTGCTGGTCGTCGAAACCGGCCTGCGGACCGCGTTCGGCGCGATCGCCGCGCGGCTCGGCGCCCGCCAGCCCGAAACCGATTTCGGCCGCGGCGTACGCCAGTTCGGATACCTGCTGATCCGCACGATGGTCGTCATCGTGCTGTTCGTGCTGACGGTGAACCTGCTGCTCGACCGCCCGGTGATCGAGTCGCTGCTGTTCGCCGTCGCGCTCGCGGTCGGCCTCTCGCCCGAACTGCTGCCGGCGATCGTCAGCGTGACCCTGTCCGCCGGCGCGCGCGAGATGAGCGGGCGCGGCGTCATCGTCCGCCGCCTGGAGGCGATCGAGAACCTCGGCAGCATGGACATCCTGTGCACCGACAAGACCGGCACCCTGACCGAGGGCGCCATCCGCCTCGATGCCGCGCTGGACGCGGGCGGGCGGGCGTCGGACGAAGTCCGCCGGCTCGCCTTCCTCAACGCGTCGTTCGAATCCGGCATCGACAATCCGCTCGATGCCGCGATCGTGGCCGCGGGCGGCGGCGCCGGCCTGACGACGCGCGGCTTTGCCAAGATCGACGAGATCCCCTACGACTTCCAGCGCCGCCGGCTCACCATCATCGTCGCCGAAGACGGCGATCCGTCGCAGCATCTTCTCGTCACCAAGGGCGCCTTCGCGAGCGTGGCCGACATCTGCACGTCGCTCGAGCGCGACGGCGCCGCGGTCCCGCTCACCGCCGAACTGCGCGCCCGGCTC
The DNA here is from genome assembly GCA_016793045.1 of Alphaproteobacteria bacterium. Taxonomy (GTDB): domain Bacteria; phylum Pseudomonadota; class Alphaproteobacteria; order CACIAM-22H2; family CACIAM-22H2; genus JAEUKZ01. The sequence goes on along the minus strand of JAEUKZ010000100.1, from coordinate 1,079 downwards.
GACGCGGCGTTCGCGGCGAAGGGGGCCGAGGGGTTCCGCGTGCTGGCCGTGGCGACCGGCCGGGCCGCGGCCAAGCCGCACTATGGCCGCGACGATGAACGGGGGCTGACGTTCCGCGGCTTCCTCGTCTTCTCCGATCCGCCCAAGGCGGATGCCCAGCGCACCATCGGCGACCTCGCCCGGCTCGGCATCCGCATAAAGGTGATCAGCGGCGACAACCGCCACGTGACGGCGCATCTGGCGCAGACGGTCGGCCTCAATCCGAAGTCGATTCTCACCGGCGACGATCTGCGCACGCTCGGGGACGAGGCGCTGTGGCAGCGCGCGCCCCGCACCGATCTCTTCGTCGAGATCGACCCGCAGCAGAAGGAGCGGATCGTCCGCGCCCTGCAGCGGACCGGCCATTCGGTCGGCTACCTCGGCGACGGCATCAACGACGCGCCGGCCCTGCATGCCGCCGATGTCGGCGTCTCGGTCGAGGGGGCGGTGGACGTCGCGCGCGAAAGCGCCGACATCATCCTGCTGCGGCGCGATCTCGACGTCCTGCGCCGCGGCGTCGAGGACGGACGGCGGACCTTCGCCAACACGCTCAAGTACATCGCGATCACCACCAGCGCCAATTTCGGCAACATGGTGAGCATGGCGCTCGCGGCGCCGCTGCTGCCGTTCCTGCCGCTGGCGGCCAAGCAGATCCTGCTGAACAATTTCCTCTCCGACCTGCCGTCGATCGCGATTTCGAGCGACAACGTCGATGCCGATCGCATCGCCCGGCCGCAACGCTGGAACGTCAAGGACATCCAGCGCTTCATGGTCGTCTTCGGGCTGATCAGCTCGATCTTCGACCTCGCGACCTTTGCGGCACTGCTGCTGGTCTTCCGGGCCGACGAGGCGACGTTTCAGACGTCGTGGTTCGTCGTCTCGCTGCTGACCGAACTCGCCGTGGTGCTGGTCCTGCGCACGCGGCGGCCCGCCCATCGCAGCCGGCCGAGCCGCCTGCTGCTGTGGTCGACGGCCGCGGTGGCCGCCGCGACCCTCGCGCTCCCCTTCCTCGCCCCCGCGAGTTCGCTCTTCGGCTTCGT